>NZ_JBGCCP010000004.1:0-517694 GCF_041262705.1 Catenulispora sp. MAP12-49
GCCGTCTCCAGTACCGGCCAGGCACCCTGGCCGGCTTCATCGCCAAGACCGGACTCGACCTACAACCCGCGACACCCGATCCGAAAGCCCTCTAGTTCGCCCAGCGATTTCCGCCTCGCTCTGATGGCGAATCCGATGGCGAATCTGATGGCGATGGCGATGGCGATAACCGATGGCGACGATACCGACCGGTGGGCAAGGGCGCGGCCGATCCGGCCGGACCTAAGCCGGAGACCGCCGCGCACTAGGCCGGTCCGCCTCGATCGGCCCCACCATCGATCCCGCCTCCCGCCGCCGCGGCTCGCGCCCCTGCGGCTGATGCGGCGGGGTTGTCGGGGGGATCCGGGCGATGGACCGGGTGACCGGGCTGTCCTCGGCGAGGGTGATCGGGTCGCCGTGGTGCAGGATCTTCAGCGCGGGGCCTTCCAGCAGCTGATACGTGACTGTTTCCGCCGTGATCTCCACGCGGATCCTGCTTCCGCGCAGGGCGAGGTTGACCGCCAGCCGCGTGATGCCCGAGGGCAGGCGGGGGCGGAAGGCGAGCGTGTCCTCGTGTTCGCGCATGCCGGCCAGGCCGGCGACCAGGGCGATCCAGGTGCCGGCCAGGGAGGCGACGTGCAGTCCGTCGCGCGTGTTGTGCTCCAGGTCGTCCAGGTCCATCAGCGCTGCCTCGGCCAGGTAGTCCTCGGCCAGTTGCAGGTGCCCGACCTCGGCGGCCATCACCGCCTGGACGCACGCCGACAGGGAGGAGTCCCGGACGGTGAGTGCTTCGTAGTAGGCGAAGTTGCGGGCCTTCTGTCCGTCGGTGAAGGCGTCGGGGCGCAGATACATCGCCAGGACCAGGTCCGCCTGCTTGACGACCTGCTTGCGGTAGAGGTCGAAGTAGGGGAAGTGCAGCAGCAGCGGGTACTGCTCCGGCGGGGTGTCGGCGAAGTCCCAGATCTCGTGCGAGGTGAAGCCTTCGGCCTGGGGGTGGACGTCGAGGACGTCGTCGTAGGGGATGTACATAGCCGCCGCCGCGTCCCGCCAGGAGGCCGCCTCCTCGGCGTCGACGCCGGCCTCCAGCGCCCGGTCGGAGTGGCGCTCGGCCACCTCGGCGGCCGCGAGCAGATTGTGCTTCGCCATCAGGTTCGTATAGACGTTGTTGTCCGCGATCGCGCTGTACTCGTCGGGTCCGGTGACGCCGTCGATGCGGAAGCGGCCGCGGGCGTCGTGGTGGCCCAGCGAGCGCCACAGGCGGGCCGTCTGGATCAGCAGGTCCAGCCCGATCGTCTGCTCGAAGTCGTCGTCGCCGGTGGCGGCGATGTAGCGGGTCACCGCGTCGGCGATGTCGGCGCCGACGTGGAAGGCCGCGGTGCCGGCCGGCCAGTAGCCTGAACACTCGGCGCCGGCGATGGTGCGCCAGGGGAACGCGGCGCCCTTCAGGCCGAGTTGGCCGGCCCGCTCCTGGGCCATCGGCAGCGTGTCGTGGCGCCAGCGCAGGGCTTCGGCGGCGGCTTCGGGCAGGGTGTATGTCAGCACCGGGAGGACGAAGGTCTCGGTGTCCCAGAAGGCGTGGCCGTCGTACCCGGTCCCGGTCAGCCCCTTGGCCGGGATGGCCCGGCCCTGGGCCCGGGCGCCGGCCTGCAGCACGTGGAACAGCCCGAAGCGCACCGCCTGCTGGATCTCGGCGTCCCCCTCGACCTCGACGTCGGCGCGCGCCCAGAAGTTGTCGAGGTACTCGCGCTGCTCGCTGACCAGACCGTCCCATCCGGTTCGGGCCGCGGCGTTCAGCGCGCCCTCCACCTGGGCCCGTACCGCGGGCTCGGACCGTGCCTGCGACCACCCATAGGCGACGTACTTGACCAGCCGCACCCGTTCTCCCGGCTTCAGCACGGCCGTCACCGTGTACCGGGCCAGGTCCTCGAAACACTCCACGGTCTCGTCCAGCGAGGGCGGCGCCTGGACCTGATGGCCCATGGCGGCGGCGACCCGCAGCCCGCTCACGGCGGTCTGGTGCACCAGCACCGCGCCGCTGGGCCGGCTGCTGTGCTCCTCCGGCACCAGCGGCGAGTCCAGGACGGCCGAGGTCCGGGGATCGCCGGAGATGTGGGGGAGCGCCTCGTTGGCGACCAGTTCGGACTGGACCACCACCCACATCTCGTCGACGGCCTCGACCTCGTAGCAGATCGCCGCGATCGCGCGCTGGGTCATCGACACCAGCCGGCGCGAGTGCACCTTCACCTTCTTGCCGCCCGGGGACTCCCACGTCACCCGGCGCTCCAGCAGGCCGGTGCGGAAGTCCAGCACGCGCTCGTGCTCCAGGACGTGTCCGTAGCGCAGGTCGAACGGCGCGTCGTCGACCAGCAGGCGGATCACCTTGCCGTTGGTGACGTTGATGACGGTCTGGCCCGCCTCCGGGTCGCCGTACGCGGCCTCGGCGTAGGGCAGCGGATGGGACTCGTAGACGCCGTTGAGGTAGGAGCCGGGCAGGCCGTGCGGCTCGCCCTCGTCGAGGTTGCCCCGCCAGCCGATGTGGCCGTTGCCCAGGGCGAAGACCGATTCGCTCTGGCCCAGGACGTCGAGGTCGAACTCGGTCTCGCGCAGGCTCCAGGGCTCGACGGCGTAGAACGAGTGACTGATCATGCTTTGCCGCCCTGGTCGGTGTTTTCGGCCAGCAGATCGGCCAGGTCGGTCACGACCGTGTCGGCGCCGTGCTTGCGCAGTTCCTCGGCCTGCCCGATCCGGTCCACGCCGACCACGAACCCGAAACGGCCGTCCCGGCCGGCCTGCACGCCGGCCAGCGCGTCCTCGAAGACCGCGGCCTGATCGGGCTCCACACCCAGCTTCTTGGCCGCCGCCAGGTAGGTGTCCGGGGCGGGCTTGCCCGGCAGGTCCTCCTCGGCGATGGTCACGCCGTCGATGCGGACCTCGAACATGTCGGCGATGCCGGCGGCCTCCAGGACGCTTTTGCAGTTGGCGCTGGAGGAGACCACCGCGCGGTGCAGCCCGGCGTCGCGGACGGCCTTCAGGTAGCGGACCGAGCCGGGGTAGACGTGGACGCCGTCGGTCTTGAGCAGATCCAGCACGATCTCGTTCTTGGCGTTGCCCAGGCCGTTGACCGTCTCGGTGCCCGGCTTGTCGTCGGGGGAGCCCTCCGGCAGCTCGATGTGCCGCGACTCCAGGAACGAGCGGGTCCCGTCGGCCCTGGTCTTGCCGTCGACGTAGGTGTCGTAGTCGTCCTTCGGATCGAAGGGGACGAACGGTCCCGGACGGGAGCGCAGGTAGGTGTCGAACATCTGCTTCCAGGCCGCGGCATGGACCTTAGCGGTCTCCGTCAGGACGCCGTCGAGGTCGAACAAGCACGCCCGGATCCGCTCCGGCAGACCGGTCGCCGGGGTTGCCGCTCCATCGTCCGTGTGCTCTATTCGTCTGTCCATGTGCTCTATTCGTCCATAGCCGACCCGGGCGTGTCGACCCGGAGGGCCCCGGTTGTACCGCGTCCGGGCCAATCCCGGACCGGTCCCTGCTTTGGATGGCTCTGAATGCCTCACTCCACCGGAATCGACTGCTCGTGGTGGAAGACGTCCGCCGGATCCCAGCGGTGCTTCACGGCGACGAGGTTCCGTTCGTTGCTCCGGAAGTTGTCGAGGAAGTACAGCCGCAGCGCGTCGTCGACGTCGCCCCGGGAGTGGGTGCCCAGGACGTTGTCCGGATAGTTGTAGTACGCGCCGGCGACCGTTCCGCTCGGGTCGTTGGCCGGGTCGGGCGTCCCGCCGTAGTCGGCGTAGACGTCCCGGTAGAAGTCGTTGATCCACTCCAGGTGGGCGTCGGACTGGACGTCGTAGGGCGGATGGTCGCCCTCGCCGGGGCGCGCGGAGTTGAGCCAGTAGGTCTGGTACTGCAACTTCATGATCGAGTCGCGTTGGGGGACCGCGGTCGCGTCGGGGGCCACCCGGTTGACGGCCCCTCCGTAGCTGTCGACCTGCAACAGGCTCTGGTTCATGTCCGCGTCGTCGACACCCTTCGGCGTCGTGTGGAGCCAGCGGTAGATCGCATTGATCTGATTCGAGGGGAAGGCCTTGTTCATGTACGCGGACTTGTACTTGCCGAACTGATTCGGCCCGGAGCTGTTCATCGTCTGCAACGCTTCGAGGTAGGTGACCTGCTGGACGCTGTAGGTCCCCATGGGCGCCGTCATCCATCCCGGATGGCCGCCGAGCGGGGCGCGCAGCGGTGTGGGCTCGGCGACCGTTCCGAACAGCGTCCGCGCCTCGGTATACCGTCGCTCGACCTCGGCGCGGTGGTCCAGCAGGGTGGCGCCCTCGGCCGACACGGCCTGGACCACCATGCCGATCTGCCCGGCCGACACGTGCGTGAGCTTCAGCAGGCTGAACTGCGTCTCGGGCATTTCGGTCACGTACTGCGTGTAGACCGCGAGCAGGTTCTCGAACGACGCCGGGTCGATCGTCGGCCAGTCCCAGGACAGGGTGAAGATCGAGGCGAACTCCGGCGCGTCGGGCAGCGCGTCGAAGTAGTAGCGCAGGATGACGCCGAAGTTGCCGCAGCCGGCGCCCTGCAGGGCCCAGAACAGGTCGCGCTCGTCCTGCGAGGGGCTCGTCGCCGCCACGTGGTGCAGCTCGGCGCTGTCCGACTTCGCGTTCCAGGTCACGATGTCGACCCCGGTGAGGAGGTCGACGGTCAGCCCGTGCAGCCGCGACAGGAGCCCGTACCCGCCGCCGGTGATGTGGCCCCCGGCGCCGACGGAGTAGCAGCTCCCTGCGGGCAGGGTCTTGTTGTAGGCGTTCAGCAGAGTCCGGTAGACGGTCCAGTTCTCGCACCCCGCCTCGACGAAGTAGGCGGACCGTTGCTCATCCCAGCCGACCCGGTTCATCGCGGCCATGTCCACCACGGCCTTGGTCGAGTCGTTGTAGATGAAGTCCTCGTAGCAATGACGCCCCGACACGACTTTGACATCGCGGCCGTACCGCGAGATCGCTTCGCCGACCTGTGCGACCGCCTCGGCATCGTTCTCGGGGATGTAGACCGTCTCGAGATTCGGGGCGAACCAGCGCCGGTTGAAGCCCTGCCGGTCGCTCGGGACAACGGGACGTGAACCCATGGTCCCGAGCGTGACAGGTCGCGCCGGGGCCGCAAGCCGAGGAGGCCGGTCGGTGGACGCCCTCGCGCGGCCGCATTGGCTGAGGCATTTTTGTCTGAGGCATTTTTGTCCGAGGCGATCCGTAGGGTGCGGGCATGACTGCTTCCCTGACCACACAGCCCGTCGTCGAGCACCGCGCCGAACAGCCCTGTGTCGGGATCACCGAGGTGGTCACGCTGGAGACGTTCGACATCGTCGAGCGGCGACTGCCAGAGGTCCTGACCTGGCTGGCCGCCCAGGGGCTCGAACCGGCCGGCCCGCCGTACTTCCGGTACCACGTCATCGACATGTTCCGGCGGCTCGAGGTCGAGGCCGGGGTTCCCGTCGCGACGGCTGTCGACGTGGCCGGCGGCGAAGCGGCCGGCGAGGTCCGCGCCGGCGTGCTGCCGGCGGGCCGTTACGTGGCCTACACGCACACCGGCGCGCCCGACACCCATATAGATGTCATCACCGCGATCCTGGAATGGGCCGCCGGACGGGAACTGGTCTGGGACACGACCCCGACCCCGGAAGGCGACGCGTGGGGCTGCCGGCTGGCGAGCGTCTTGTCGGAGCCGGGCACGCAGCCTCCCGGCGCGGAGCTGGTCACGGAGTTCGCTTTCCGCCTCGCCGACTGACGCCCGCGCACGGCTTCGCGCAGGGTTTGCGGGATCCGGGCCGCGTCAGCTGCCGCCGGTCGCTGCTTGTGACTCGGCACGGCCGGAAACCGCCCACCACTCGACCAGCCGCTCGGCGACCGCGCCTATCTCGGCGAGAACCGGCTCCAAGCCGAAGTGATCGGTCACCTCGTGCCGGAGGAACTCCTCGACCTCACGTCGGCCGGAGCCGTCGCGGAGCCGTTCGAGGAGCGGATCGATGAGGCAGTCGTACTCATCCGCGACGAGATCAGCTACACCGATCGGATCCCACTCGTTGAGCAAGTGTCGCAGGTCGCTGATCATTTTCTCCGGCGGAGTCCACGGTTCCATGACTCAAGATTGTCACCCTTGCCGTAGCCCGACCGGCTGCCTCACGCCCTACCCCCGCCGCAAATGCAGCACCGTACTGGCGTAATCCCCCTCCGGCAGCTCAAGCGCCAGTCCGGCGCGCGCCGTCGCCCCGCTGATGCGCACGTCCCGATCGACGTCGTAATACTCCGCATCGCCGTCGAGCGCGGTCAGCCGCACCACGGGATTCGGCAGTCCGGCGCCGGTCTGCGGCCGCCAGGCGATGACCACGTGCTCGTCGCCGTCGGCCGATGCGTAGTGCACCGCTGTCGTGTGGCCTTCGGTTGTAGGTCGGTGCAGTACTCCGTGCTGCACGACGCTGCGGATGCGCTTGTACGTCGCGACCAGGTCGGCGGCCTCGGTCAGCTCTTCCTTGCTCCACTCGGTCAGCTTGCCGCCGATGCCGAGGGCGCCGGCCATGGAGACGTGGAACCGGAAGCGCAGGGGGGTGCTGCGGCCGGTGGCGATGTTCGGGCTGTCGGTGATCCAGGCGGCCATGACCTGCGCGGGGAAGTACTGGCTGAAGCCGTGCTGGATGCCCAGGCGGTCCACCGGATCGGTGTTGTCCGAGGTCCAGATCTGGTCGGTGCGGGCCAGGACGCCGGCGTCGGCGCGGCCGCCGCCGCCCGCGCAGGCCTCGATGCGCAGGTGCGGGTGGTCGGTGCGCAGGCGGTCCATGATGCGGTAGACGGCTCGGGTGTGGTCGATCCACAGCCGGTCCGGGTCGGGGTGGCCGGGTCGGCCGGCGTCGGTGACGGCCCGGTTGGCGTCCCATTTCAGGAAGTCGATGCCGTTGTCGCGGACGAGCCGGTCCAGCCACTGGTGGGCCCACCGTTCCACCTCCGGCCGGCCGTGGTCCAGCATCAGCTGCTGGCGCAGTTCGGTCGCGTCGCGGCTCGGGGTGTGCAGCACCCAGTCGGGGTGCGCGCGGTACAGGTCGCTGTCGGCGTTGACCATCTCCGGTTCGACCCAGAGTCCGAACCGCATGCCGAGCTGGTGCACCTTCTCCACGAGCGGCCCGAGGCCCTGGGGGAACGCGCCCTGATACGGCTGCCAGTCGCCCAGGCCCGCGGTGTCGTCGCGGCGGCCGCCGAACCAGCCGTCGTCGAGCACGAACAGCTCGACGCCCAGCTGCGCGGCGGCCTCGGCCAGGCGCAGCTGTCCGGCCTCGTCCACGGCGAAGCCGGTCGCCTCCCAGGAGTTGTAGACCACCGGCCGGTCCTCGGCCGGCGTCGGGATGACGTACCGCCGCAGGTAGTCGTGCCAGGCCCGGGTGGCGCCGCCGAACCCGTCGACGGTGTGCACCCCGGCGAACACCGGGGTCTGGAGGCTCTGACCCGGGCCCAGGGTCCAGCTCAGGCCCTCGTGGCCGAGGCCGCCGGTGAAGGTTACCCGGTCGGTGGGGTCGCGGTGCAGCGCGATCCGCCAGCTCCCGCTCCAGGCCAGCGCCGCGCTCCAGACCGCGCCGCGGTCCTCCTCGGCGGTGCCGTCGTCGACGGCGAGCCAGGGGTTGGCGTGGTGGCTGGTCAGTCCGCGCCGGCTGGTGAACACGGTCTCGGCGACCGGGACCGGGGTCCGGCGCAGCTGGAACTCCTGGTTCCAGGTGCCGACCAGGTGGCTCATCCGGTAGTCGGCGAGCGGCGGGAGGGTCCAGGCCGCGGAGTCGGCGCGGCCGACGGTGACCGGTTCGCCGCCGTCGTTGATCAGGACGGTCCAGCGCTCGATGACGTCGGTGTCCGGGCGTACCCGGTAGTGCAGCTCGGCGCGCAGCGGATAGCGGCGGTCGTGCAGCGCGATCACCAGGTGCCCGCCGTCGATCTCGTGGCCGGCGCGGCCCCACTGCGCGCCGCGGGTGCCGTCGGCGAAGCGGATCTGCAGGCCCGCCGGGCCGAAGCGGGCGCCGGTCTCGATGCCGAGCTCGTCGGCCGTGCCGTCGCCGTCGAAGCTGTTGGTGAGTGCGGGCCGCGGTGACGCCTCGACGGCCTCGTGCGTGCCCCACGCGACGTGGCGGGGACTGCCGTCGGGATCCTCGCGGATCACGTAGCGGGTGCGGGGTGTGGTCAGCAGCCAGCTGCCGCGTGCGGGGTCGTAGGTCACAGATTGCGGGGGAACACGCACAGGTCAACCTCACCAGGCAGGCCGAAGGCAGATCTAAGAGAAGATCGCGGAGCAGATTGAAGAGCAGATCACTAAGCGGTGGTGAGCGTAGGGCGGGCCGCGGCCTGAAATCAATACTTGACGAAAGAAATTAATCAGCGTTACGTTTCCGCCGTGTCTCCGAACAGATCACCCCAGCCGCTGGCCGCCACCCCGGCCGCGACCGCCGTGCTGGCCATGGTCCTGACCGAGGGCCCGCTCAGCCGGGTCGATCTGGCGCGGCGGCTCGGCATCTCCTCGGCCGCCGTGACCAAGGCCGCCCGGCCCTTCCTCGACGACGGCTACCTGCACGAACTGGACTCCGAACGGACCGCGCCCGGCGCCGGCCGCCCGGTCAGCCCGCTGGCGATCACCCCCGACCGGGAGTTCGTCCTCGGGATGAAGGTCACCGCCGACGAGGTGATCGGCGTGGTCTGCGATCTGAAGGCCCGGATCCGGACCTCGGCGCACCGCTCCCTGCCGGACTGCGAGCCGGCCACCGTCCTGGACACCCTCACCGTCCTGGCCGGCGAACTGCTCGACTCCGATCCGCGGGTGCGGGCCAAGACGCGCTGCCTGGGACTGGCCGTCTCCGGCGACGTGGACCAGGCCGAAGGGCTGGTCCGGCTGTCCCCGCTGCTGGGCTGGGAGAACGTGGACCTGGCCGGCCCGGTGGGCGAGGCCACCGGTCTGGCCGTGGTGGTCCAGAACGATGTCAAAGCGCTCACAGTCGCCGAGCACTGGTTCGGCGAGGGCGTGGGCACCGACGACTTCACCCTGGTCACCGTCGGGGCCGGCATCGGCTGCGGCATCGTCACCGGCGGCCGGCTGCTGTCCGGCGCGTACGGGGTGGCCGGCGAGGTCGGCCACATCTGTGTCGACGCCTCAGGCCCGGTCTGCCACTGCGGCGCCCGGGGCTGTGTCGAGGCGATCGCCGCCACCGAGGCGATCGTCGGCCGGGCCCGGCAGCTGACCGGGCGCGGCGACCTCACCTTCACTGAGGCCGCCGAGCTCGCCCGGTCCGGGTCGGCCGGTTCGGAAGAGGTGCGCGCCCTGTTCTCCGAGGCGGGCACCGCGATCGGCCTGGGCATCACGGCCGTGGTCAACCTGATCGGCCCGGAGCGGATCGTGGTCTCCGGCGAGGGCCTGGACGCCTACGACCTGTTCGAGACCGAGATCCGCGAGGCGTACGCCACCCACGCCTTCGGTGCCGCGGCCCGCGCTCCGCTCACCATCCGGCCGCTGCCGTTCGAGGAATGGGCTCGCGGCGCCGCCGCGGTCGGCATCCAGTCGCTGTTCGCACCGGCTCGCCGCTAGCCACCGGCCGTATCGGCACGGGCGAAAACCACACATCACCCACGCACCACGGGGACCCGCTCTGCCGAGCGGGTGACCTCTCATACCCGCATTCCCTCATTCAGGAGGACGTCATGTCCCGTGGATCAAGCGCTTCACCCACAGATCGTATAGACGGCATAGGCCGCCGCAGCCTGCTGCGCGGCGCGATAGGCGGCGCGGGCCTGCTGCTCGCCGCCCCCGCCCTGGACGCCTGCGCCAAGAGCACCGCCTCGGCCTCCTCCGGCAGCGGCGGCGGAGGCGGCAGCCAGGTGACGTTCGGCTCCGACGGCTCCGACCCCACGCCCCGCAAGGCGTACGGCGCCCTCACCACCGCGTTCACCGCCGCCAGCGGCATGCAGGTCCGCACCAACGTCCTGGACCACAACAGCTTCGCCCAGCAGATCACCGCCTACCTCCAGGGCACCCCGGAGGACGTGGTCACCTGGTTCGCCGGCTACCGCATGCAGTTCTTCGCGCAGAAGAACCTGCTGCACCCGATCGACGACGTCTGGGACGCCATCGGCGCCAACTTCTCCGACGCCGCGAAGAAGCTGAGCCTGGGCCTGGACGGCAAGGCCTACTTCGTCCCGCTCTACAACTACCCGTGGGGCGTCTTCTACCGGAAGAGCCTGTTCCAGGCCAAGGGCTACCAGCCGGCGGCCGACTGGGACAGCTTCGTTGCGCTGTGCGGCCAGATGAAGAAGGACGGCCTGTCCCCGCTCGCGGCCGGCTTCGGCGGCGGCGACTCCTGGACCAACCTGGGCACCTTCGACTATCTCAACCTGCGGATCAACGGTTACGACTTCCACATGCAGCTGATGGGCGGCAAGGTCTCCTGGTCCGACCCGCGTCTGAACGCCGTGATGGACCACTGGCGGCAGATCGCGGCGTTCAACCAGGCCGGCGCCTCCGGGCGCAAGTGGCAGGACGCGGCGCAGTCGGTGTTCGACAAGAAGTCCGGGATGACGGTCACCGGCCTGTTCATGGGCCAGGCCATCACCGACGAGACGCTGCGCGACGACATGGACTTCTTCCCCTTCCCGGCCATCGACCCGACCCACGGCCAGGACGCCGTCGAGGCGCCCACCGACGGGTTCGTGCTGAGCGCCAAGGCCAAGCACGCCGACGCGGCCAAGAAGATGCTCGAGTGGATCGGCACCCCGGCCGCTGAAACGGTTTACGCCGGTGTCGACCCGAGCAACGTCGGGGCCAGCACCAAGGCCGACGCCGGCAAGTACAACGCGCTCCAGCAGAAGTCGGCGCAGCTGATCGCCTCGGCGAAGTACATCACCCAGTTCGGCGACCGGGACAGCGACCCCGGCTTCATCTCCGCCGTCGTCGAACCCGGATTCGCGCAGTGGCTGGCCTCGCCCGACGACGGCGCGTCCACGCTGAAGAAGATCGAATCGCAGCGCTCCCAGTACTTCACGTCCTGATGGCGGCCGGCGAGCGGATCGGTCGGAAATGGCCGGAAAGGGGAGTGGCATGGCCCTCACAGCCGAAGTGACCGGCAAGAACGCCAAGTCCAGGGCACCACGGCGCGGCTCCCGCATGCGGGTGCTGTCGGTCGGGGACAAGGCGTTCCTGGCAGTGCTGATCGGGGTGCCGCTGCTCGCGCTGCTCGCCTTCGTCTGGCTCCCGGCGCTGGCCTCGGTCGGGATCTCCTTCACCCAGTGGGACGGCATCGGGTTCGACTCGATCCACTGGGTCGGCCTGCAGAACTACAAGAACATCTTCACGAACTACCCGCCGTTCTGGCCGGCCGTGGAGCACAACGTCATCTGGATGGTGTTCACCGCGCTGGTGCCCACGCCGGCCGGCATCTTCCTGGCCTACCAACTGGACCGCAAGATCCGGTTCAGCCGGGTCTACCAGATGGCCATCTTCCTGCCGGTGGTGCTGTCCACGGCCGTCGTCGGGTTCATCTGGGAGATCATCTACGACCCGGACCACGGATTGCTCAACAGCGCGCTGGGGACCAACAACCCCTCCGGCAAGCACTACATCGACTGGCTCGGCAACCCGCACCTGAACCTGTGGGCGGTGCTGGTGGCCTCGGCGTGGCGGCACACCGGCTACGTGATGATCCTGTACTTGGCCGGCCTGAAGAGCGTCGACCCCTCGTTGCGCGAGGCCGCCGCGATCGACGGCGCCAACGGCCGGCAGACCTTCCTGCGGGTGATCGTGCCGGCGATGAAGCCGATCAACGTGACGATCATCGTCATCACGGTGATGGAGTCGCTGCGCGCCTTCGACATGGTCTACGTGCTCTCCGGCAACAACGGCAGCAAACAGGGCATGGAGCTGCTGTCCCTGCTGATCACCAACAACACCGTCGGCGAGTCGCCCCGTCCGGGGTACGGCTCGGCGCTGGCCACCGTGCTGCTGGTGGTGTCGCTCGGCGCGATCGTCACCTTCCTCGTGCAGAACTTCCGGAAGGAGCGCCAGGCATGACCACCACCACCGGGACCGGCCTGCCCAAGGCTTCATCGAGTTCACCGACGGCGGCCCGGGCCGGCCGGACGGGCAAAAAGGGCAGCGCGCCGTCCGGAACCCGCAAGCCGCGCGGGATCGGCCGGCACGTGTTCCTGGCAACCGTCTCGATCGGCTGGCTGATCCCGCTGCTGTGGGCGCTGTTCACCTCGCTGCGGTCCTACTCCGACACCGCCGAACACGGCTATCTGAGCTGGCCGCACGGGTTGAGCTTCGACAACTTCAGCACCGCCTTCGACCAGTCCGGGATGCCGCACTTCTTCTGGAACAGCCTGCTGATCACCGTCCCGGCGGTGCTGCTGACCCTGCTGTTCGCCTCGGCCGTGGCGTTCTTCGTCTCCCGGTTCGACTTCCGGTTCAACATCGCGCTGCTGATGCTGTTCACCGCCGGGAACCTGCTGCCGGCCCAGGTGATCATCACTCCGCTGTACAAGCTCTACCTGCAACTGCCTCTGCCGAGCTTCCTGAGCGGATCAGGGTACTTCTACGACTCGGCGTTCGGCGTCATCACCATCCACGTCGCCTACCAGTGCGGCTTCTGCGTCTTCGTGCTCAGCAACTACATGCGCACGATCCCGCGGGAGATCAGCGAGGCGGCGCTGGTGGACGGCGCGCCGGTGTGGCGGCAGTACTTCCAGATCATCCTGCCGCTGTGCCGGCCGGCGTTCGCCGCGCTGGCCACGCTGGAGTCCATCTGGATCTACAACGACTTCTTCTGGTCGCTGATCCTCATGGAGACCGGGGACAAGCGTCCGGTCACCTCGGCCCTGGCCGGGCTGTCCGGCGAGTACTTCACCAATCCCAACCTCATCGCCGCCGGGGCCTTGATGACCTGCGTCCCGACGCTGGCCATCTATCTGGTCCTGCAGCGCCACTTCGTGGGCGGCCTGACCATCGGGGCGAGCAAGACCTGAGCTGTACCTGTATCTGTTCTCGTCGTTCGCGGGGGTCACCGAAGGGGAAATCAGCATGCGTACACGTATCGAACGGCCGCGCCGCGCGGCCGTGCTCGCGGCCCTGCTCGGCACGCTGCCGGCGCTCGGCCTGATCCAGCTCCCGGCCGCGGCGGGCGCGTCCGGGAACGCCGGCGGTTCGGGTCGGGATGCAAACGGCGGCACCGTCGCCGCCAAGCCCTACATGGGCTGGAGCAGCTGGAGCCTGGAGTCCACCACCGCCCCCGGCGTCAACGCCGCCGGCCAGGGCGGCTCGCTCACCGAAGCCGAGGTGCTCGCGAACGCCGACGTCATGGCCGCCAAGCTGAAGTCGCACGGCTACACCTACGTCAACATCGACGCCGGCTGGTGGATGGACGACCAGTGGAAGACGGAGTACGACGGCAACGGCATCCCCAAGGCCGACCCGACGCGCTTCCCCGACGGCATCAAGGCCGTCGCCGACCACGTCCACAAGGAGGGCCTCAAGCTCGGCCTGTACCTGCCGGTCGGGCTGGAGATCGCCGACTACCAGGCCGGCAACTTCCCGATCGCCGGCGCGCCGCAGTGCCACACCCATGACATCGTCTATCCCGACCTGCGCACCACCAACGGCTGGGACAGCGCCTACAAAATCGACTTCTCCAACCCCTGCGCGCAGAAGTTCATCGACTCCGAGGCCAACCGCATGGCCTCCTGGGGCATGGACTTCCTGAAGCTGGACGGCGTCGGGCCGGGGTCGGTGAAGAGCGGCAACAACTACGACAACACCACCGACGTCGCCGCCTGGTCCCAGGCCCTGAAGAAGACCGGGCGGAACATCCAGTTCGTCCTGTCCTGGTCGCTGGACCACGCGCACGTGGCGACCTGGCAGCAGTACTCCAACGGCTGGCGGATCGACACCGACGTCGAGTGCTACTGCAACTCGCTGGTGACCTGGCAGAACTCTGTGGTGGGACGCTGGACCGACGTCATCCCGTGGATCGCCGACGCCGGCCCCGGCGGCTGGAACAACCTGGACTCCCTGGACGTCGGCGTCGGCTCGATGGACGGCCTCACCGACGACGAGCGCCAGAGCTACATGACGCTGTGGGCGATCGAGGCCGCGCCGCTGTACACCGGCGACGACCTGACCAAGCTCGACTCCTACGGCCTGTCGCTGCTGAGCAACGACGAGGTGATCGCGGTCGACCAGGCCGGGCACCCGGCGCGGCCGCTGACGCAGGACACCGACCAGCAGGTCTGGTACAGCCGCAACCCCGACGGCTCGCTCACCGTGGCGCTGTTCAACCTCGGCACCGCGCCGGCCACCGTCACCGCTCCCTTCTCTTCGCTGGGCATCGCCGCCGGCAGCTCGGCGACGGTGCGGGACCTGTGGTCGCACCAGAGCCTGGGCACCATGTCCGGCCAGTTCTCCGCGACCCTGCCGGCGCACGGCTCGCGGCTGCTGACGGTCGTACCGAGCGGCGGAAGCCTGGTGTCGTATGAGGCCGAGTCGCCGACCAACGTCCTGTCCGGCGGCGCCGCCGTCAGCGGGTGCAGCGGCTGCTCCGGCTCGCAGAAGGTCGGCAGCCTCGGACACGAGGGCGCCCTGACGTTCACCGGCGTGCAGGCCGCGAAGGCCGGCACGCGCACCGTCACCGTGGTCTACGACGACGGCGACACCAACGGCCGCCCGCTCACCTACAGCGTGAACGGCGGAGCGCAGACCACGATCCAGGCCCCCGGCACCGGCGGCTGGAACACGGTCGGCACCCTGACGATCTCGGTGCCGCTGCGCGCCGGATCCAACACCATCACCTTCACCGGCCCCGACTCGAACACCTACTCGCCCGACATCGACCGGATCATGCTGTGACCTCTCACGATCTGGTGCTGGCGTGGCCTCGACCGGCGGACAGCTGGTTCGAGGCCGCGCCGGCCGGGAACGGCCGGCTGGCCGCCATGGTCTGTGGCACCACAGTCATTGGCGGCCGGCGGCTGGGCCACTGGCAGATCAACGACTCCACGGTCTGGTCCGGCACCCCTTCGACTCCGGCCGAGGGGCTCACCGACGTTATGGCCGCCGGTGCGGGTCCGGACCGGCTGGAAGAAGTGCGTGCGGCGATCCGGGCGCAGGACTACCGGCGTGCCGAGCAGTCGCTGATGTCCTTCGAGGGCCGGTACAGCCAGGAGTACCTGCCGTTCGTCGACCTGTGGATGTCGCTCGACGGCGAGGGCGACTACCTCGGCCGGACGCTCAACCTCGACAACGGCGTCGTCGCCGAGGAGATGGTTCTCGACGGAGGTCGGCGCGCTGTTCGCCGGACGTGGGCGAGCCGGCCGGCCGGTGCGCTGTGCGTCGTGCTGGAAGTCGCCGAGGGCACCGCCGACATCGACCTCGAACTCACGTCCGAGCTGCGGGTCGTGCAGCGCACCGGTTTGAGCATCGCCGTCGAGATCCCCGTGGACGGCGCCCCGACCCACGAGCCGACCGCCGAGCCGCACCGATATTCCGACGGCCCCGTCGACGGCTACGACCCGTACGCCGTGGCCGCGATGGCGCTCGACACCGACGGCACCGTGCACGTCGCCGACGGCGTCGCGCGCGTGACCGGACTGTCGCGCCTGCTGCTCGTGCTGACCAGCTCGACCGGCGGCGCCGACTTCTGGTCGGGGAACGGCCCGGTGTCCCGCGAAGGACACCGCGACCGCGCCGCGCGCAACGCCCAGGCGGCACTGCGGCTCGGAACCGATCAGCTGCTGCACGACCACGAGAACGACCTGCGTGCCCTGCTCGGCGGCATGGAACTGACGATCGGCGGGCGCCGCGCCGGGACGTTCGACGTGGCCGAGGAGGTGTTGTCCGGCAAGGACGAACACTTGACGGCGACCGTGATCGTCCAGCTCGGGCGCTATCTGCTGGCCTCGGCGTCCCGGCCCGGCGGCGGACCCCCGCCGACGTTGCAGGGCATCTGGAACCGGGAGATCAGCCCGCCGTGGTCGTCGAACTACACCCTGAACATCAATACCCAGATGAACTACTGGGGCGCCGAGACGGCCGGGCTCGGCGCGTGCCACGACCCGCTGTTCCGGCTGATCGAGCGGCTCTCGGAGACCGGGGCGCCGGTCGCCCGGCAGCTCTATGACGCGCGTGGCTGGCTGGCCCATCACAACACTGACATGTGGGGCTGGGCGCTGCCGGTCGGGATGGGGCACGGGAGCCCGTCCTGGGCGATCTGGATGATGGGCGGCGTCTGGCTGACCCAGCATCTGTGGGAGCACTACGAATTCAATCAGGACCTTGACTTCTTGCGCCAGCGTGCCTGGCCGCTGATGCGCGGCTGTGCCGAGTTCTGCCTGGACTGGCTGGTGGAGGGCCCGGACGGGCTGCTCGACACGATCCCGTCCACCTCGCCGGAGAACCTGTTCATCTCGGCCGAGGGCACGATCGAGTCCCTGTCGGTCTCGACGGCGATGGACATGGCCTTGATCAGGGCCCTGTTCATCCGCTGCCTGGCAGCCGCCGAACTCCTCGCGGTCGAGGATCCGGTGTGCGCCGAGATCAGTACCGCGTTGTCCCGGCTGCGGGCGCCGGGCCTGACCGCCGACGGCCGGTTGCTGGAGTGGGGCCAGGACCACGTCGAGCAGGATCCGCAGCACCGGCACATGTCCCAGATGATCGCCGTCTACCCGCTCGACCAGATCGATCCGGACCGGACACCGGTGCTGGCCGGTGCGGCGCTGGCCACGCTGGAGGGCCGCGGACCCGGGGCGATGGGCTGGTCCTGGTCCTGGAAGATCGCGCTGCGAGCTCGGCTCCGTGACGCCGCCACGGCCCGCGAGCTGCTGCTGGAGGCCACGCGGCCGTTTCCCGGCGATCCGGACCAGCCCGGTCCGGTCACCGGCACGGAGTGGGGAGGGCTGCTGCCCAACCTGTTCAGCACCCACCCGCCCTTCCAGATGGACGGGAACTACGGCCTGATGGCCGCGGTGGTGGAGATGCTGGTGCAGAGCCAGGGCGGCGTTATCAGGGTCCTGCCGGCACTGCCGGAGCAGTGGCCCGACGGCGCGTGTCGCGGCATCCGCTGCCGAGGCGGCCTGGCTGTGGACCTGGCCTGGAGTGATGGCCGGCTCGCCGCGTTGACCGTGCGCCGGTTGCACGGCGATGACGGCCCGGTTCAGCTGGAGTACCAAGGCAGGCGAAGCCAGATCCAGATGCCCCGCGGTTCCTCGGTGGACCTCGGCGCGGATCTGGAGGTCTTGTGCTGACCGATCTGGACACGCCGGGACTGTGGGAGTATCGCAGTGCTCATCAGGAGCCTGATGACTTCGACGATTTCTGGCAGGCCACCCTCTCCGAAGCGGCCGACATCCCTGTGGACGTGAAGCTGGTACCGGTCGAAACGGGACTGCTGACGGTCGACGTCTTCGACGTCACCTTCGCCGGATTCGGAGGCGATCCGATCCGGGCGTGGCTGCGGCTGCCGCGTGCGGTTTCCGGTCCGCTGCCGGCGGTAGTGCAGTTCCACGGCTATGGAAGCGGACGCGGCCACGCGTTGGACGATCTGCTCTGGGCCAGCGCCGGTTACGCGCATCTGCTGGTGGACGTACGCGGCCAGGGCGGCGGGTACGCGGGCGGCGACACCGGGGATCCATCCGGTTCCGGGCCGTCCGCGCCGGGGTTCCTCACCCGGGGGATCGAGAGCCCGCAGACGTACTTCTATCGGCGCGTCTTCGTCGATGCGGTACGGGCAGTGGAGGTGTTGCGCCAGCATGAAGCGGTCGATGCCCGGCGCGTCAACGTCTTCGGTGCGAGCCAGGGCGGCGGAATCGCGTTGGCTGTCGCCGGTCTCGCGACTGATCTGGCCGGGGTATTCGTACAGGCGCCCTTCCTCTGCGACATCCGCCGCGCGACGCTGATCACTGATACCGATCCCTACCACGAGATCAGCCGCTACCTGGCCGCACACCGCACGTCGGTCGATCTGGTGTTCGGCACCCTCGGGTACTTCGACGCCATCGGCTTCGCCCGCCGGGCCACCGCCCCGGCGTGGTTCTCCGCGGGTCTGATGGACGACGTCTGCCCGCCATCCACCGTCTTCGGCGCGTACCACGCCTACGCCGGCCCGAAGCAGATCAAGGTCTGGGACTACAACGGACACGACGCCGGCGGCTCGCAGGACCTGGCGACCGCGCTCGCGGCGTTCGGGACCGGCCTTCCCCGGCACGCAGAATCCTGAGATCGGACGGACGACTTCCATGGCACGACCGGCGAATCAGCCCTTCAACTCCTCGCGGCGCAGCGTCCTGGCAGCCGGATCGACGCTGCTGGCCGGCTTCGCCCTGGACCTCACGCTCCCCAGCGCCGGCTTCGCCGCCGAGCCCGCCGGCGCCGCAGGCCGGCCCTCGACGCCGGGGGAACTGGCCCTGTACCGGCCGGTCGAGGTCTCCTCGACGGACTACGCGGCCACGCCCGCCGAGTTCGCGGTCGACAAGGTGACGCTGGCCGGGGTCCGGGGCACCGGATGGCGCGCCGCCGACGGCGATCCGCAATGGATATCGGTGGACCTGCAGGCGGTGTGCCAGGTGACCTCCGTCCATCTGACGTTCGAAGCGGCGGCCGGGGATCCGGTGTTCGTCAAGCCGACCTCCGGCAACCCGTGGGACGGGACCACCGGGCAGGAGAACCTGTCGAGCTACGCGACGGCCTTCATCATCGAGACCTCCACGGACAAGACGTCGTGGACCAGCGTGTATCAGACCACGACGGGTACCGGCGGGGCGATGGTCATCGACCTCGCCACCCCGGCCTCGGCGCGGTGGGTGCGGTTGACCTCGACCCGGCGCTCGGACGCGAATCCGGTCGGGCTCAACGGTTTCGAGGTGTACGGCACCGCGCCGACCCCGCGGCCTTCCGCCACCGGCTGGACCGACTGGGGGACGCACGACCACCGGCCGCCCGCGCTCACCGTGGCCGGCGACGGTACCGTGCCGCTGGAATCGGGGTGGGTGCTGACGCTGGACGACTGGGCTCCGGCTTCCGGCGACGGGACCGCGTTGTCCCGTCCGAATGTGGACACCAGTGCGTGGCTGCCCGCACTGGTCCCCGGCACGGTCCTGGCCTCCCTCGTCGAGCAGGGACACCTGCCGGATCCTGTCGCAGGGTTCAACAACCTGCACATTCCCGAGGCGCTGTCCCGGCATTCCTGGTGGTACAAGCGCGACTTCGCATTGCCCCACTCCCTGCCCACCGGCTCGGGACGCCGCATCTGGCTGGAGTTCGACGGCGTCAACCACCACGCCGACGTGTTCCTCAACGGCGCGCAGGTCGGCAGCCTCACCTATCCGTTCGCTCGCGCCGCGATCGACGTGACCTCGCACCTGGTGTCCGGCGAGCAGTCGGTCGCGGTGAAGATCACGCCGATGCCGTTCCCCGGCAGCCCCGGTGACAAGGGCGCGGCCGGACAGTCGTGGGTGGACGCCGGCGCGCCGATGATGAATCAGAACTCGCCGACGTACCTGGCGGCCTCCGGCTGGGACTGGATGCCGGCCGTGCGCGACCGGGTCAGCGGCATCTGGAACCATGTGCGGCTGCGTTCCACCGGGGATGTGGTGATCGGCGATCCGCGCGTCGATACGGTGTTGCCGAAGCTGCCCGACACCTCCGCCGCCGCTGTGACCATCGTGGTGCCGGTACGAAACGCCTCATCGAGCGCCGTGAGTTCGACGGTGACAGCATCCTTTGATGCCGTGCGCGTCACTCAGACCGTAACCGTACCCGCTGGCCAGAGCCGTGATGTCGTCTTCGCTCCCGCGCAGTTCGCGCAGCTGAACCTGAGCAACCCCAAGCTGTGGTGGCCGAACGGCTATGGCGATGCCGACCTGCACGACTTGCATCTGGCCGTCACCGTCGGCGGCCGCAGCAGCGACCAGCGCACCACCCGCTTCGGCATCCGGCAGTACGACTACGAATACAAGACACCGCTGACGTTCGTCGCGACCGGCGACGCCTATACCCAGAGGGTGAGCCTCGGCGCGCGGCAGGCCCGGTACGTCCGGATCAACTGCCAGACGCGGGCCACCGGCTGGGGCTTCTCCATCTGGACGCTGGCCGTCACCGACAGCAGCGCACCCGGCACCGATCTGGCGCTGCACCAGCCGGTCACCGCCTCGTCGCAGGACCCTTCCAACCTCGCCGCCAGCGTTACCGACGGGAACTCCGGCACGCGCTGGTCCTCGGACTACGCGGACGACCAGTGGATCGAGGTCGACCTCGGCGCGTCGGTGTCCTTCGACCAGGTGGCCGTCACCTGGGAGCAGGCGTATGCGAGCACCTACTCCGTGCAGGTCTCGGCCGACGGCTCGACGTGGACCGACGCCGGCAGCGTGGACAACACGGTGATCCCGTTGCCGTTCAACGGGGGAGACGCGAGCCTGGACGTCGAGACGTTCGCCGCGGCCTCGGGGCGCTTCGTGCGGATCGGTTGCGGTGTGCGCCAGACCAGCTGGGGCAACTCGCTGTGGACCCTGTCGGTCATCGACAGCGCCGATTCCGGCACCGATCTGGCGCTGCACCAGCCGGTCACCGCCTCGTCGCAGGACCCTTCCAACCCCGCCGCCAACGCCACCGACGGCAACAGCGGCACCCGCTGGTCCTCCGACTACGCCGACGACCAGTGGATCCAGGTCGACCTGGGCGCGACGCACAGCTTCGACAAGGTCGCGATCCTGTGGGAGCAGGCCTACCCGAAGACGTACGTCATCCAGGTCTCCGACGACGGCTCGGCCTGGACGGACGTCAAGACGGTCGGCCTGGCCCCGGAGTCGCTCAAGATCAGCGTCAATGGTGTCAGGGTCCTGTGCCGCGGCGGGAACTGGGGCTGGGACGAGCTGCTGCGCCGGATGTCCGCCGAGCGCATGGACGCGGCGCTGCGCATGCACCGCGACATGAACTTCACGATGGTCCGCAACTGGGTCGCCGCCAGCAACCGCGAGGAGTTCTACGAGGCCTGCGACGCCTTCGGCCTGCTGGTCTGGAACGACTTCCCCAACGCCTGGGGCATGGACCCGCCGGACCACGACGCGTACAACACGCTCGCCGCGGACACCGTGCTGCGCTACCGCATCCACCCGAGCGTGGCCGTCTGGTGCGGCGCCAACGAGGGCAACCCGCCCCAGCCGATCGACGACGGCATGCGCGCCGCCGTGACCACCGGCGCCCCCGGCATCCTGTACCAGAGCAACTCCGCCGGCGGGAACATCACCGGCGGCGGCCCGTACTACTGGATCGAGCCCGCGAGCTACTTCGACCCGGCCACCTACGGCAGCCACAGCTTCGGCTTCCACACCGAGATCGGCATGCCGGTCGTCCCCACCGCGCCGAGCCTGCAGGCCATGGCCGGCGACCAGCCCGCCTGGCCCATCGGCGGCCCGTGGTACTACCACGACTGGAGCGAACACGGGAACCAGTCGCCCTCGATCTATCAGGGCGCCATCGAAGCCCGCCTACAGCCCTCGGACACCCTCGACGACTTCGCCCGCAAGGCCCAGTTCGTCAACTTCGAGAACGCCCGCGCCATGTTCGAGGCCTGGAACGCCAACCTGTGGGCGGACGCCAGCGGCCTGATGCTGTGGATGTCCCACCCGGCCTGGCACAGCACGGTGTGGCAGACGTACGACTACGACTTCGACGTGAACGGGATGTACTACGGCGCACGCACGGGCTGCGAGCCGATCCACGTGCAGGCCGACCCGGTGAACTGGCAGGTCATGGCGCTCAACCACACGCCGGGGACGCTGACCGGGGTGACGGTGTCGGCGCAGTTGTTCACCCTGTCGGGCAGCCAGATCGGCCCGGTGCAGACTGCCACGATCAACGTCGCCGCGGCAGGCAGTGCGAAGGCCTTCGCCCTGCCGTGGACCGACGCGTTGCCCGACCTGCACCTGCTGCGCCTGACGCTTCGAGACGCATCCGGCCGCCAGCTGTCGCAGAACACGTATTGGCGCTACCGTGCGCCATCGGCCATGCGGGCCCTGAACACGATGCCGTACACACGCCTCACGGCATCCCTGGGCCGCATGACCACCAGCCCCGACGGCCGCCACCACGCCACGGCGACGGTCGGCAACCACGGCTCGTCCGTCGCGGCAATGGTCAGACTGTCGCTGCTGAACCGCACCACCGGCGACCGGATCCTGCCGACGCTCTACGACGACAACTACATATGGCTGCTGCCCGGCGAGACCCGCACCCTCGGCGTCTCCTTCCCGGCTGGCGCGCTGGCGTCCGGGGTACCGGAACTGCATGCCGAGGGCTACAACACGGCAGCGGTCATCGCAGGCTGATACCGCGTCGGCGGCCGCCGCTCCGCTCGTTGGTGCGGCGGCCAGGAAAACCATTCGCAATTCAAGCCATCCACCGGCGACAATCATTCCGACGGGATGGGGAAGTTCGGTCGTTCTCGCGGGCCTCATAAGCCCGAGGTCGCCGGTTCGAATCCGGCTCCCGTCACTTCGGGCTTATGGTGTCAACGGCAGCACGGCCGCCTTGCACGCGGCTGGTCCGGGTTCGAATCCCGGTGGGTCCACAGAACGGCGGCGGCTCCCTGCGAGTGGTCGCTCTGAAGATTGCTTTTCCTCAGAACCCCAGCTTCTTCAGGCTGCAAATCATCGGCCGCACCTGACTTGTATAAGCATCCACATTCGCCCAGTACCCCGCCGCCACGCCGGAGACGCCGGTCGCCGCTGCCGTGAGTTGCGCGCACGTCGCGCCGTCGGAGGGGGGCTTGCTGCGGCCGAGGCCGGCGAGGAAGAGGGCGGCGGGGTTTGCTGCCTTGACTTGGTTGGCGACCCTTGTGGTGATTGAGGTGTAGGTGGGGGCGTCGAGTTCTAGTTGTTGGCCCTGATATTCGAAGATGTCGCCGGGGGCGAGGTACTGGGCCGCGGCGGCCAGGTTGTGGCGGATGAAGGCGTTGTAGTCCATGCCGTGGTCGTGGGCGGTGAGTGGGTACTGCGGGTTCCGGCCCGGGTAGGCGGGGTTGGGGGAGTTGTTGCACAGGTCGTTGCCGGGGGACAGGACCACTCGCAGGTTGTGGCTGTGGGCCGTGACGCAGAATTCCTGCGCGTAGCTGATCTGCGTGTGCCGGTTCAGCAGCCATGAGCCCTGTTCGATGTCCGGGGTGTCGGACCATGACTCCGCGTCGTACTGCACGGCCTGCACCCAGGTCGGCAGGCCGGCGGCGATCGCGTCCACGAGGCCGGTCGTCCCGTTCTGATAGCTCTCGAACCTCAGTACCGCGACGCCGCTGTAGCCGGCCGGGATCGGTGAGGCGATGGTGTTGTCGCCGGCGTACGTGGTGCTGAACCATGTGCGACCGGTGTTGAACGCGCTTTGGCAGACCGCCGGACTGCCGGAGAGCACGGGGTCGGCGAGGTTGTCGAACGCTTCGCGGGCCAGCAGCCAGGTCAGCTCAGGCGCCTGATGGGTGGCGGCGGACGCGGTGGACGTGCCGAGCACCGAGGCCGTGACGGCGATCCCGGCCGCCGCACCGCTGTCGCGGATGAACTGCCTGCGGGTCCTGGAAGTGCTGGAAACCGACATGAGAGTGCCTTTCGCTACGTTGAATCAAGTTGAATCAAGAAGAGAAGCCCGGCAGCCCGGCCAGCCGCCCGTCGGTCAAAGCCGCGACCGCGACATCCGGCCGGGGCGCGTTGCACTTCGGGCAGTCGCTGCCTTTGCCGGGGACGTTCATCCAGAACCCCGACACGTGTCCGGCCCCGGCGAGCATCGCGGCGACCAGCATGTCGGGCGTGATCGCCGAACCGTGCGGGTTGGTCGACAGTCCGGCGAGCACCGTCGCCGCCGGGTTGACCGCCCGGATCTGCGCGGAGACCTGCGCCACGAAGCTCCCGTAAGCTTTCGCGTCCCGCTCCAGGCTCTGCGCCTGGATGTCGACGACGTCGGCGAACCGTGCGGCCTCGGCCCCGATCCGCCGCCGCACGAACGCCGCCGCCGGGTCCGCGGCCTTCCCGCCGCCGGCGTTCACCAGGTCCATCGCGGGCGTCGCTATGAAGATCAGCCCGTGCGCGTGCGCGAGTTGAGCCGCACGCTGGTAGAACGCCGCCGGATCGCGCTGCTCGTCGTCCGGGGTCTTCGACCAGTGTTCCGCGTCGTAGATGACCGCGCGGATGTCCGGTCGCAGGGTGCCGCGACTCAGGGTGTCGTCGAGGTCTGTGAAGCTCTTGAACGACATGGTCGGCACGACCGGCACGACGGTCGCCGGGCGCTCATTACCAGTGAGTATCTCGAAAACCTGCGCCCCGGAAAGCCGAGCACGCGCATGGGGATCAGCGGTGAGCGCGTTCAGCGCCGCCTTGGTCAGGATCCAACTGGCGCGGTTGCCGGCCGTTGTTTGAGGTGTGTGCGATCTGGATCCGTGGTGTGTGCCGGCGGAACAACCGGCAGAAATCGCCATCACTAGCGCGCAGACCGCCGCCCGCACCAACCCTGCCCGCACCAACCCCGCCCGCCTCATCGCGCAGCCCCCTGCCACCGCACCCGCAGCCGCCACGGCAGCTTGACCGGCCGCATCCCGAACGACAGGAACGCCTCGATCATGAAGAACCTCTTGAGGAACGAGAACGGAATCCACAGCACCAGCCACGGCAACAGCCGCAGCCGCCGGTAGTACGCCATCACCACCAGCCGCGGCACGAACGAGCTCACCTGGCTGACCAGCAGCAGCACCAGGAATCGCAGAACGTTGTGACGCACCGCCGGCTCCAGCACCGACAGCTCCAGCGTCAGCAGCAACATGGCTGTCCCGAACGGCTTGAGCAGCCCCTTGCCGGCCCCCAGCGGCATCTTGAACCAGTTGCGCGGCCCCGGCGCACCGCACCCGAACGGCGTGTACGCGGCGAAGCTCATGATCCCGCCCTTGCACCACCGGAACCGCTGCACCCGCAGCTGGCGCACCGTGGTCGGGACGTCCTCGTAGGAGATCACCCGCGGATCGATGGCCGCCCGGTATCCCAGCCGCGCCATCGAGCAGGTGAAGAACACGTCCTCGCCGAGCGTGCCGTGCACGAATCCGCCGATCGCCAGCGCCGGCAGCCGCCGGAACGCGCAGAACGTGCCCGGTACGCACGGCACCGCGTCGACCTCGGCCAGCATCACCCGCGCGAAGCCGAAGCTGAAGATCATCTCCAGCGCCCGCATCCGGTCGATCCACGTGGTGTACGGCTCCTTCGGCAGCACGAACGCCCCGACCAGGCCGATGTCCGGGTGGGCCAGGAAGTGCGGCACCGAGTACACGAAGGCGTTCGCGTCCAGCGCGCAGTCGGCGTCGATCCGGTAGACGTAGTCGGCGGTGCATTCGGCGAGCGCCAGGTTCAGCGCCATCGACTTGCCGGCGTGCTTGCCCTGGATGACCTCCCCGCTCGCGTGTCCGAACTGCTCGATGACCGTTTCGGCCAGCGCGCGGGTGTCGTCGGTGGACCCGTCGTCGCACAGGATCACCCGGACCGGACCCCCGTACGCCGCGGCGGCGCGGTCGATGGAGCGCAGCGTCCGCTCGATGACCACCGCCTCGTTGTACGCCGGGATGATGACGTCCAGCGGCGGCCGCCGGGCATCGGGTTTCGGCGCCCCCGGCCCGGCGAACCGGACCAGGCCGAGCAGCACGTAGATGCTGTCCATGACCCCGGCCCGCAGCGCGCGCACGACCAGGAACGCGACGAGCAGATCGGCCCCGGCCTTCGCGATCAGCACCACCGCCAGACTCCCCATCAGGCACAACGAGGCGGCCAGGCACAGCAGCAGCACCAGCGTCTCCCGCCGCCGTCCCGGCTTCCTGGCCGGCACCTGGGTCACGCGCGGGAACTGGAAACTCGTGAAGGCGAACCGGTACACCACGAAGAACGCGACCGATTCCTGCAACACCAGGTCGATCAGCGGCAGCGGACCGACCGAGGTGTGCAGTGCGCGCGCGACCAGGGCCAGGACCGTGGTCGTCACGACCGACATCGCCAGGAACAACACGCCGTGCGCCGCGATCATCAGCCGCCGGCCGGGGGTGGCCGGCAGGACCAGCGCGGTGATCACCATGAATTCGAGCACTGTCGTGGGGACCAGCGGCAGCAGCTTGCCCGCGTAGTACGTGGCGAACGCGGGGTCGTGGACCACCGAGTCCAGCAGCCGGGCCACCAGGGCCCGGTACAGCTGGACGAACGGCGACGTGCGGAACGCCACGATCACCACGTTGGCGGCCATGACCAGCGTGAGGAAGACGACGACCCGGGGGAGCGAGGGACGTTGGAACGGCGGGAGCCTGACCACGGTTCCCGAGCCCCGGTCCGAGTCGTCGAAGTGCCGTCCGAGCGGTTGTAAGACCACGTACAGCAGGACGGCGATGTCCACGATCAGCAGTACGAGGCCTGACGTGTGCCTCATGAGGTGAGGCCGACGTTCACGGTCATGCCGCACAGGACGCCGGGCGGCGTGGCGGTCATGGAGATGACGACGTCGTAGTAGACACCGCTGGACACCCGCGCGGGATCCAGAAGGACCTTGTCGACGGTCCCTCGCACGGTTCCATTGACCGCCGCCACGGTCAGCGTCACCTGCTGCCCGGTGTGGATCTTGCCGATGTTCGCTTCGGGGACCTGCGCGGTCACCGTGAACGGTTCGGAGTACAAGGTGATGAGCGGTTGGTAGCCGGCCTGCTGGTTGGCTCCGGAACCGCTGCCGGCGCCGGCCGCGGGCTGCCCGGCGAACAGCTGGAAGCCTTGTTGCTGGCCGCCTCCCGCTGCTCCGGACTGCCCCGGAGGGCCCTGATACAGCCGGATTCCGTCGGAGCGCACCTGGTCGCCGACCGCGCCCGCGGTGTCGGCGACGGTGCCGTCCGCGGGGGCGGTGATCGAGGCGTCCTTCAGGGCCTGTTCGTCTTTGGCGACCTGGGCCTGGGAGGCGGCGAGCTGCGACTTGGCCTGCGCCACGGTCACGGCGGCCGGGGCGACCGCCGCGCTCGACTGGCTCAGGACTGTCTGTTGCAGGGATTGGGCCTGGGTGAGTTGGTCGGCGTCCCGCTGTTGTTCGCCCTCGACGGCGAACTGGATCGAGGCCAGTTGGCTCTGGGCGTCCGACAGCGACGAGCTGTCCCTGACCACTTGGGCTTGCAGCGATTGGCAGAGTGCTGCGTCGGAGGTCGGTGGGGCGGATGTCGCTTTGGTGGTCGTCGGACTGGACGGTGTCGGTGTGGAGGCCCCCGGCGGCGCGCACGCCGCCGTCAGCCTTGCGTTGTCGCTGTCCAGGATCTTCTGGCGCCCGGCGACGACGGAGGCCTGAAGGTCCGTGCTGCTCTTGGCCTTGCTCTGAGCCAGGGTCAGGGCGCTCTGGGCGCTGCTGACCGCCGACTGGGCCTTGGCCGCGGCGAGCTTGGCCTGGTTCTGCTGCGCCGTGCTGGTCTGCGGGTTCTGCGCGGCGGCCAGCTCGGTGGTGTCGGCCTGTACCAGGGCCTGCGCGGCCTGCAGGTCCGAGGCGGCCACAGTGGTGTCCTCGGTGGCCAGTACCTGCCCGGCCTTGACCTGCTGGCCCGGCCGCACGTTCAGCGCGGTGAGCGTGCCGTCGCCGCCGAAGTTGAGGTAGTAGGCGTGCGCCGGCGTCACCTGGCCGGTGACGGCCGGCGCCGGGTCGGCCATCGCACGGTAGGTGGTCACCACGGCGGCGGCGCCGACCGCGACGGCGGCGGCCGCCACCAGCAGCTGCCGGGGCCGCAGCGGCGCCCGGGCCGGCCGCATCTCGCCGACCCCGGCCTCGCCGCTGCTCAAGGCCGCGTTCATGCCGCGGACCCGGTCCTTGGTTGCCATCGTCCTCTCCTTGTCCGATCGCGTCGGGGAATCAGGGCGTCGGGCCGCTCAGCGGTCGAGGGCCTGCGGCATCAGGTCGTCGGAGGTGGCCATCCCGGCCCGCCACACCGAGCGCGCGATGATCTTCGACGGGTCGGCGCGGTGCCGGTGGCGCACGGCGATGTCGGTGCACTCCTCCAGCAGTCCCTCGGACAAGGTGGTCGGTCGCAGGCCCAGGGCCAGGAACTGGTCATTGCGCACGGCCAGGTCGTTCTGGTCGGCCTCCTGCCGCGGGTTGGGCAGGTTCGCGATCTCCGCACCGGTCAGCTCGCTGACGAGCTTGGCCAGGTCGGCCACCTTGTAGATCTCGGTGACCTGGTTGAACACCCGGGGCCGGGGCCCGTCCGGCGGGTTCTCCAGGGCCAGCTCGATGCAGCGCACGGTGTCCCGGATGTGGATGAAGGCGCGGGTCTGGCCGCCACTGCCGTGGACGGTCAGCGGGTGGCCGATCGCGGCCTGCATCAGGAACCTGTTGAGGACCGTGCCGTAGTCGCCGTCGTAGTCGAACCGGTTGACCAGACGCTCGTCCAGGACGGTCTGCGGGGTCTGGGTCCCCCACACGATGCCCTGGTGCAGATCGGTGATGCGGAGCCGGTCGTTCTTGGCGTAGAACCCGAACATCAGCTGGTCCAGGGTCTTGGTCAGGTGGTAGACCGACCCGGGGTTGGCCGGGTGCAGGATCTCCCGGGCGACCTCGCCGTCGGGCGTCGGCACCTTCACCGTCAGGTAGCCCTCGGGGATCGGGGCCGACCCGGACCAGCCGTAGCCGTAGACGCCCATCGTCCCCAGGTGCACCACCGCGGCGTCGACGCCGGTGGTGACGAGCGCTGAGAGCAGATTGTGCGTGGCGCGCACGTTGTTGTCGACCGTGTAGCGCTTGGCCTGGGCCGACCGCATCGAGTACGGAGCCGCGCGCTGCTCGGCGAAGTGCACGATCGCGTCCGGCCGGAGCGCGGCGAGCACGGCGGCGAGCCGTTCGTATTCGGTGGCCAGGTCCAGGCGGACGAAGCCGATGGTGCGGCCGGAGACCGACTCCCAGGCGCGGATCCGCTCGCCGAGCGGGCGGATCGGCGTGAGCGAGTCGACCTCGAGTTCCAGGTCGATGACCCGCCGGCTGAGGTTGTCGACGATCGTGACGTCGTGGCCCCGGTCGGACAGGTGCAGGGCGGTCGGCCAGCCGCAGAAGCCGTCGCCGCCGAGAACGAGGATGTGCATGGTGGTGATCCACTCCGTGAGATGGTGAACGGGGAGTGGACTGTTAGGAAACCTGCCTTACTAGAAGCTCAGGGGAACCGTAGGGCGGCATCGAGGACGTGTCAAGGGGCTGCGAAGCCGATCTTCGGTCACCGTCCGCAGTGGATGCTTGACGGTTCTGTCACGGACGAGTATTACTGTCCCTGGGCTTGTTAGGAAACTTGATTAACTAAATGCGACGCGGCGTCGCGCCACCTCTCGCCCGCACCTCCCACCTGCCACCGCTCGCCGGTGGCGCGCCGCCGCCTCGCCCACGCCGTCAGCACCGGCACTGACCGCGTCACCTGTTCCTCCCACCGCGCCCGCACGTCATCACCGCATCGCCGGCCATCGGGCGCACCCCTGAGGAGTCCTGGGATCCATGCCCATGCCCATTCCCGTGCCCACACCCATGTCATCGCCTTCGCGCGGCGCCCCATCACCCGGCACCCCGTCACCCGGAACCCCGGCCGCGACCGCTCTGGACGCCCTGGACGTCCTGGAATCCGAGGCCGTCCATATCTTCCGGGAGACGGCCGGCGAGTTCGACCGGCCGGTGATCCTCTTCTCCGGCGGCAAGGACTCCACGGTGCTGGTGCACCTCGCGGTCAAGGCGTTCTGGCCGGCCCCGGTCCCGTTCCCGCTGCTGCACGTCGACACCGGCCACAACTTCCAGGAGGTCATCGCCTTCCGGGACCGGCTCGCGGCCCGCCAGGGCCTGCGTCTGGAGGTGGCCCGGGTCCAGGACTGGATCGACGACGGCCGGCTGGCCGAACGCGCCGACGGCCTGCGCAACCCCCTGCAGACCGCCCCGCTGCTGCACGCCATCAGCTCCCTGCGATTCGACGCGGCCTTCGGCGGCGGCCGCCGCGACGAGGAACGCGCCCGGGCCAAGGAGCGCATCTTCAGTCTGCGCAACGGCTTCGGGCACTGGGAGCCACGCCGGCAACGGCCCGAGCTGTGGAACATCTACAACGGCCGGCACCGGGTCGGCGAGCACGTCCGGGTGTTCCCGCTGTCCAACTGGACCGAGCGCGACGTCTGGCGCTACATCGAGCGCGAGGACATCGAGCTGCCCTCGATCTACTTCGCGCACCGGCGCGCCGTGTTCCGCCGATCCGGCATGTGGCTCACCGCCGGCCCCTGGGGCGGGGCCCGCGAGGGCGAGCAAGTCCGTGAGCTGACGGTGCGCTACCGGACGGTCGGCGACGGCTCGTGCACCGGCGCGGTGGAGTCCCGGGCCGCCACGGTCGGCGAGGTGATCGCCGAGGTGAGCGCCAGCCGGCTCACCGAGCGGGGCGCGAGCAGGGCGGACGACCTGGTGTCGGAGGCCGCGATGGAGGACCGGAAAAGGATGGGGTACTTCTGATGGCACATCAGGATCAGTTGCGGCTGGCCACCGCCGGCAGCGTCGACGACGGCAAGTCGACCCTGGTCGGCCGCCTGCTGTACGACACCAAGTCGGTGCTCGCCGACCAGCTCGACGCGGTCCGCCGGGCCAGCCTGGACCGCGGCCTGGCCGCCCCCGACCTGGCCCTGCTGGTCGACGGCCTGCGCTCGGAGCGCGAGCAGGGCATCACGATCGACGTCGCCTACCGCTACTTCGCCACCGCGCACCGCTCGTTCGTCCTGGCCGACACCCCCGGCCACGTGCAGTACACGCGCAACACCGTGACCGGCGCGTCCACCGCGCAACTGGCGGTGGTCCTGGTGGACGCGCGCAAGGGGGTGGTGGCGCAGACCCGCCGGCACGCCGCCGTTCTGGCTCTGATGGGCGTCCCGAAACTGGTCCTGGCCGTCAACAAGATCGACCTGGTCGACCACGACGAGTCCGTGTTCGCCCCGATCGCCAAGGAGTTCGGGACGCACGCGAACGCGTTGGGCTACGCGGAGTCCGACGTCCTGGCCATCCCGGTATCGGCCCTGGTCGGAGACAACGTGGTCGAACCCTCTCCGCGCACGCCGTGGTACGCCGGGCCGACCCTGCTGCGTCATCTGGAGACCGTGCCGGTGGAGCCGGAGGCGCAGGACGCGCCGCTGCGTTTCCCGGTGCAGTACGTCATCAGGCCACGAACATCGGAGCACCCGGAGTACCGGGGCTACGCCGGCCAGATCGCGGGCGGTACCGCGACCGTGGGGCAGGAGGTCGTGGTCCTCCCGGCCGGACATCGCAGCACCTTGATCGGCATCGACACCATGGACGGTCCGCTGTCCGAGGCCGGCGTCGGCCGCTCGGTGACCCTGCTGCTCGCCGACGATCTCGACGTGTGCCGGGGCGACGTGATCGTCGCCCCGACGGCGCCGCCGAGGGTCACCGACGAGGTGGAGGCGACGGTGTGCTGGCTGTCGGAGGCACCATCGCAGGTCGGGGCATCGGTCTTGCTCAAGCACGGGACCCGTACGGTGTCGGCGATCATCGCCGCACTGGAGTCCCGGTTCGACGAACAGAACCTGTCGACGATCGACGCCCCGGAATCCCTGCGCCTGAACCACATCGGGCGTATCAGGCTCCGCACGTCCCAACCGCTGCCGATCGACGACTACATAACCAGCCGCCGAACCGGCTCTTTCCTCCTGATCGACCCGATGGACGGCGCCACCCTGGCCGCAGGCCTGGTCGGGGCGCCGTTGGCGGTGCTGGAGAAGGGGCGTCGCCAAGGCGCTGATCACATGGCCTGATCACCCCGCGTACCCACAGAACGCCGGAACCTTGTTGCCGCCACGAACGCGTCGACACACTCCTCGATGTCCCCGGCCGAATGCGCCGGCGCGGCCATGTCGAAGTCGATGAGGCCGTACGCCTCGCCGTCGCGGAAGACGACGTTCTCGACGCAGGCATCGCTGTGGCACAGCATCGTGCCGCCGCGCGGATCGGCCAGGTCCGTGGTCCATGCGACGCCCGGCTCCACCGCGATCCCCGCCGAGGCCTGATGGAACCGCCGAAGGAGCGCGCCGACCGAGGCCAGCGCCGCCTCGCTCATCGACCAGGCGGGATACGGCATCACCGCGACGTCGCCGGTCAGGAACGTGAGCTGCTCGCGTCCCCCGCCCAAGCCGACGGGACGCGGAGCGCCGGCGAAACCGTACTCCGGCAACGCCTCCAGGAAGCGATGGATGGCCGCCGCGTGCGCCTGCGCCAGCCGGTCGGCGACCTCGCCGCGTCGGACGACGGCGCCCGCGTTCGTGACTCCGCCGCTGAGCACTTCGTCCACGGGCATCAGCCTAGCGAGTCCGGCCGTCGCCGGACCGGGACCTTCGGCCCTACGAACCACGGCGCGGCTGCGGTGGACTGGTCTGGTGACCGGCTCGCTGAGTGTGCCGTGGGACGACCGTCTGCTGGAGTACGACTTCGGCCACGACCATCCGCTCGCGCCGGTGCGTGTGGCGCTCGCCATGGCGCTGGCCCGGTCGTTCGGGGTGTTCGAGGGCTCCGGGGTGGCTGTGGTCGGGGTGCCGCCGCTGCCCGATGACGGTCTGCTGGAGCTGGTTCATTCCCGCGAGTACATCGCCGCTGTGAAGCACTCCGCGCAGGTGACGGCTGCCGAGCGGGTGCGCTTCGGTTTCGGGACCGACGACAATCCCTACTTTCCGGGCATGCACGAGGCCTCCGCGCGGATCGTCGGTGCCTCCGTCGCTGCCGCGCGCCAGGTGTGGGGCGGTGTGAGCGAGCACGCGGTGAACATCGCCGGGGGACTGCATCACGCGATGCGCTCGCACGCCTCGGGGTTCTGTGTGTACAACGATCCGGCGATCGCGGTGGCCTGGCTGCTCGCCGAGGGGGCGCGGCGGGTGGCCTACGTCGATGTCGACGTGCACCACGGGGACGGGGTCCAGGCGGCGTTCTGGGACGAGCCCAGGGTCCTGACGATCAGTCTGCACGAGCATCCCGCGAGTCTGTTCCCGGGCACCGGACTGCCGGGGGAGTCCGGCGGGCCGGACGCGCAGGGCGGGGCGGTGAACGTCGCGCTGCCGGCGGGCACCGGGGACGAGAAGTGGCTGCGGGCCTTCGACGCGGTCGTCCCGCCGCTGGTCCGGGCCTTCGAACCGGAGGTCCTGGTCACCCAGCACGGCTGCGACACCCACGCCCTGGACCCGCTGGCCCACTTGCTGCTCACGGTCGACGGGCAGCTTGCGGCGGCCGAACGGCTGCACCGCCTGGCGCACGAGTGCGCCGACGGGCGCTGGGTCGCCTTCGGCGGGGGCGGCTACGAGGTGGTGGACGTCGTGCCACGGGCCTGGACGCACCTGCTGGCCGAGGCCGCCGGCCACCCGATCGCCCCGAGCTCGGCGATCCCCGCCGAGTGGCTGGCCCTGGCCCGCGAGCTGACCGGGCGCCCGGCCGGCGTCGCGAGCATGACCGACGGGCGCGATCCGCTCCCGCGAGCGTGGACCAGCGGGTACGACCCGGCCGACGCTGTGGATCGGGCGGTCATGCTCACCCGGCGCGAGGCGTTTCCCTGGCACGGCTTGTTCCCGGAGCCTTGAGGCGGCTGGCGGCTGGCGGCTGGCGGCTGGCGGCTGGCGGCTGGCGGCTGGCGGCTGGCAGCAGGCAGCGGGCAGCGGGCAGCTGGCACCAGGCCCGACAGCAGGCGGCGGGCACCAAGCCGCCGGCGCCTCACCGACCGCCAGCCGCCGACCGCCGACCGCCAAGCAGCGAGCTACCGCGCACGGGCCGATCGCGGCGCCGCGGACAGGCTGCGCAGCGCCAATGAGAGCTGCTGATGTCGCGTCGTCTCGGCAAGCCGTTCGGCCCGGTCCTTGATGCCGTGCAGCATCCTCCGCTCCATGACCAGGCTGCCCGGCTCCATGATGAACAGCCACAGCGCGCTGGTCGCGGGTCCTGCCTCCGGGAGCCGGATGCGGTTGCGGCTGATCAGGCGGGTCAGGCACTTGCCGGGGGTGGAAGGGGCCTGGGGGTAGAGCCCGAAGGACCACACCCACGCGCCGTCGATCGAGCGCACCACCAGCGCGTGTTCGGCCTCCAGGACCTCCACCCGCATCCGTTGGCCTTTGCCCAGCGGGAGCTCGTCGCCGACGGCGAGGTCCTGCAGCTCGGGGACGATCTCGTCCGCGCTGTGCATGTTCAGCCCGAAGAAGTTCTCGATCCAGTCGTAGGTGTAGGCGCCACCGCGCCCCGAGCCCATCTGCACCAGCCACGGCCAGATCGCCCAGGCGGGCGCGTCGACGCCGATCGCCCTGGTCGTCACCACCGTGGCCGCGGGCAGGAACTTGTCGCCGGGCATCTGGCGGGCGACCTCGTCGTCGCGGGCGCCCCAGTTCAGGCAGCGGTCCCGCCACAGGGCGGGGTAGGCAGCGGCGGCGAAGCCGAGCAGCCCGCCGGCGAGCAGGGCCGCCGGCCATCCGCGATTCATGGTTCCTCCTTGGATCAGGAACGGCTCAGGACGACCTTGAGGGCACCGGTGTCCGCGGCGTCGGCGAAGACCCGGTAGGCCTCTTCGAAGTCGTCGAGGGCGAACCGGTGCGTGACCATCGGCCGACGTCGAGCTGGCCGGCGCCCAGCATCCGCAGCAGTGTCGGGGTGGAGGCGGTGTCGACCAGGCCGGTGGTGATCGTGACGTCCTTGATCCACAGGCTCAGCGTGGTGACGGCGGCGCCGACCTCGACGACGGTGCCGACGGCCTCGTGGCCCAGGGTCGTGCCCGGCCGGGTCTCGGGGACGTCGCCCTTGAGGATGTGCAGGTCGGTGCCGCAGATGGTGACGGCGTCGACCTGGATGACCGCGTCGCGCGGATCGGCGATGACCGGATCGGGTTCGGAGGTCCAGGACTTCTCGCCGGGTCCGCCGTAGACCAGTGCTTTCATGGTTCTGTCTCCAAGGGGTCGCGTCGGCCGGGGGACGGCTTCAGCCCAGCGGCACCACGGCGACCGGGCACTCCGCGTGCTGCAGCAGGGTCTGGCTCACCGGGCCGATCAGCATGCCGTGCCGGCCCTCCGCGTGCCGCCGCGCGCCGGTCACCAGCAGGTCCGCGTGCCGGGAGGTGTCGACCAGCAGGCCCGCGGCCGAGCCGATGGCGAGCTGGTGGAAGGAGCGGACCTCGGGGTACCGCGCCTGGAAGGAGCGCACCAGGGCCGCGAGGCGGTCGTCGCGTTCGCGCTCGATGCGGGCGACGTCCTCGGCGATGCCGGGGTCCTGCTGGCCGTAGGCGACGATCCAGGGCTCGTCCCAGACATGGGTCACGGTCAGCCCGGCGCCGCGGCGCGAGGCCTCGTCGAAGGCGAAGTCCAGGACGGCGTCGCAGTCCCCGTCGATGTCGACGGCGGCGACGATGCGGCGGTGGGCGTCCAGGAGGTTCCCGCGGGCCACGATCACCGGGCAGCAGGCTTCGGCCAGGGTGCGCAGCGAGGTGGAGCCCAGCATCATGCCCTGGAATCCGCCGGTGCCCCGGTTGCCGACCACGAGCAGGTCCGACTCGTGGCCGGCGGCGGCGAGCACCTTGCCGGCGTACCCGGCCACCGCGCGCGCCTCGACCGGCACCTCCGGATGCCGCCGGCGGGCCCGGGCCGCGCCGCTTTCCGCGATCTTCTCGGCGGCCTTGCGCGCGGTGGACTCGGTGTCGGAAGTCGTCAGAGTGTCCGGCGCCGGCGGGGTCAACCAGTGGTAAGCCGTGATGACCAGCAGCGATCCGCCGCGGCGGGCCGCTTCGGACGCGGCGAGGTCCAGCGCCCGCTCCCCGGGCAGTGCCTGGTCGTATCCGACGGCGACGACGGTGTTCATGATGTCCTCCACAACGAGCGCGATACTTTTCGGCTGCCACTTTCACCCTCGTCTTTGCCGGATTCGGCTGCCAGGGCTTGAAGACCGGTCCGCATCAGGCCTTTGGACCTGGTGCGACCTGGTGCGACCTGGTGCGACCCGGTGCGTGCCGGGCGACGGTGCGCCTTGTCACGTCCGCGGCACCACCACGACCGGGCAGTCCGCGTGATGCAGCAGCGTGTGCGCGGTCGGTCCGGGCCGCATGCCGAGGTGGCCGTCGCCGCGGCGGTGCGCGCCGGCGACGATCAGGTCCGTGTTCGCGGTCAGGCCGGTGAGGGTCGCGCTCGGGGTGCCGCCCAGGACCTCGACGGTGAGGCGGACGTCCGGGTGCTTGGCGTGCCACGGGTTCAGCTGGCGTTCCAAGGCGGAGCGGATGTCCGTCAGGGCGTTGCGTTCGGCCAGGACGAGGCTGTCGGCGGTGTCGGGGTCGTCGGCCCCGGTCCAGTCCAGGTCCCACACGGTGACCGCCTTCAGCCGCGCCCCGCGTGCGGCGGCCTCGGTGAACGCGAAGTCCATCGACTCGTCGTTGGGGTCCGCGACGTCCGCCGCGAGGACGACCGTGTCGGTGGACTTGCGCGGCGTGCCGCGGACGATCATCGTCGGGCACGAGGCCAGCGTCAGGGTCCGCATCGACACCGAGCCCAGCAGCAAGCCGGTGAACCCGCCTCGGCCGCGGTTTCCGAGGACCAGCAGCTCGGCGTCCCGGGATGCCTCGGCCAAGGCGTCGGCGGCGGGCCCGGCGATGACCTTCGCCTCCGCGCCGATGCCGGGATAGCGGTTGCGCAGCCACTGCAGGCCATCGCCGGCGATCTTGGTGGCGGCGCCTTCGATGTTCACCGGTATATAAGAGGCCGGATACGACATGGCGACCCAGTGGTATCCGGTCACGACCTCGACGGCCGCGTCGCGCCAGGCGGCCTCGCGCCCGGCCTGGGCCAGGGCGCGGTCGGCGGACGGGCTCTGGTCGTAGCCGATGACGACGGTGCGCTTCATGATGGCTTCTCTCCTCACACGATTGCTGCGGTCAGCGCAGGCGGCGCAGGTAGGGATCGGTCGGGGTGCGCGGTTCGACCCGGATGCGGAAGTCCGCTGCCGTCACGCCGTCCGGGGTGGCGATCAGGGGGTTGATCTCGGCCTCGGCCACACAGGTCTGCTCGGCGGCCAGCTGCGCCAGTCGGGACAGCACCCCGCGCACCACGGCCACGTCGCCTCCGGGCCGGCCGCGATAGCCGGCCAGCAGCCGGGCGGCGCGCGTGGAGCGCACCAGTTCCTCGGCGTCCGCGCCGGTGAGCGGGGCCAGCCGGTAGGCGCGGTCGGCGGCCAGGTCGGTGACGGTGCCGCCGATACCGAAGGCCACCAGCGGGCCGAAGACCGCGTCGTCGTCGACGCCGAGGAGCAGCTCCACGCCGATCGGGGCCATCTCCTGCACCACCACGCCCGCGAGACGGTCGCCGAATCGCTGGTGCAGCAGACGCCAGCCGGCGCGGATCTCCTCGGCCCCGGACAGGTTGAGCAGCACGCCGCCGACGTCGCTCTTGTGGACCAGCTCGGGCCAGTACGCCTTCAGCGCGACCGGCCGGCCCCACACGTCCGCGGCGGTCACGGCGCTCTGTACGTCGGTGGCCAGGACCAGGCGCGCGCAGTGGATCCCGTAGCAGGCCAGAAGGTCCGCGGCCCGGTCCGGCGGCAGCCATCCGCCGTCCGGACGCGCGGCCAGGAACAGGGAGATCAACCGTGCCGCGTCGCGGGAACGGACGTCGGACAGCGTCGGCGCCTCACCGCCGGGGCGGCGCAGCCACTCCGCGTAGTCGCACGCGTGGCTCAGAGCCCTGGCGGCGTTCTCGGCGTCCCCGTATACCGGGGCGAGCGCTCCGTCGGATCCCCTCACGGTCTGGACCCCGGCAGCCTGATCCACCCGCACGGCGATCGCCGGCACCGGACCGGTCCGGGCGTCGGCGGCCAGGGTCGCGGGCAGCTCCGCCAGCGCCGTGGGAACCAGCAACAGCAACACCGCGTCCACCTCGCCGGAGGCCGCCACGGTCGCCACGGCTTCCCGCAGCGGGTCCGCGCCGGCACCGGCCCCGGCGTCCACCGGGTTGCCGCAGGCCGCCGCCGGTCCCAACAGGGCGCTGAGACGCTCGCGCAGCGCGGCACTGAATTCCGGGACGACCAGACCGGTCTCGACGCACGCGTCGGCCCCCAGCACGCCCGTGCCTCCGGCGTTGGACACCACCGCCACTCGATGGCCGGCAGGCCGCGCGCCGGTGGCCAGCAGCGCGGCGGTCTCCACCAGCTCGGCGACCGAGTGCGTCGCGATGACCCCGGCCTGCCGGTACAGCGCCTCGCCGGTGGTGCCCGGCGTCACGGAGGCCGCGGTGTGCGACGCCGCGGCCCGCGACCCGGCCGCCGAGCGTCCGGCCGCGACGATCAGCACGGGCTTGGCGCGCGCCACGCGCCGGGCGTAGCGGGCGAACTTGCGCGGATTGCCGAACGACTCCAGGTGCAGCAGCACCAGCCGCGTCGCCGGATCGCGCGACCACCAGGCGAGCAGGTCGTTGCCGGAGACGTCGGCCTTGTCGCCGAGCGAGGCGAAGGAGGCCGCGCCGATGCCGAGCCGGGACAGGTGGTCCAGCATCGCGATGCCCACGCCGCCGGACTGCACGCCGATCCCGGCCGAGCCGCCGAGCGGGGTCTGCGGCCCGAAGGTGGCGTCCATCGCCAGGTCCGGCCCGAAGGCGGCGACCCCGAGGCAGTTCGGGCCGACCAGGCGCATGCCGTAGCGCCGGCAGATCCCCTTCAGCCTCGCGCGCACGGACGCCGGTACCGGTGTAGTGACGATGGTCAGGGCCCTGATGCCGCGGTGTCCGCAGGCGACGGCGGCCTCGGCCAGACCGTCCGGCGGCACGGCCACCACGGCCAGGTCGATCCGGTCCGGCAGCAGGTCGATCGAGCGCGCGCAGGGCACGCCGGCGATCTGGTCGGCGTGCGGATTCACCGCGAACAGCGGCCGGTCGAACCCCGCGGCCAGCAGATGGTCCAGGATCGCGCGCCCCACTCCGCGGCTGCGCCCGACACCGACCACGGCCACCGCACGCGGCCGGAACAGCGGCTCCAGCGACGCCGCACTCGCCGCGAACTCGCGATCGGCGACGACCTCCAGGTACGCGTCGTCCTCGGTCAGATCGATCTCGTGGAAGACGGTGCCGCCGTGCTCGAAGGTCGCGCTGTGGTGCAGTCCGGCCGAGGCGATGACGCGCTTCATCGCCAGGTTCTCGGCCAGCGTCTCGGCCACGAACGTGCGGATCCCGGCGGCGCGCGCGGCGCCGGCGAGGTGCTCCAGCAGCAGGGTGCCGATGCCCAGTCCGCGCCGGCCCTCGGCGACGGTGAAGCCGACCTCGGCGGCGTCGGCGTCCGGGCGCAGCCGCCAGGCCTCGCCCTCGCCGATGATCTCCTCGTGCTCGCCGTGGTGGGCCGTGACCACCAGCGCGATGCGGTCCGGATGCGGCTCGCACAGCCGCTTCGCCGCTGCGCGGCCGGCGGCGGTGCCGGAGGCGAAGAACCGCATGCGCAGGCTTTCCGGCGACAGCGCGGAGAACAGGGCGTTCAAGCCGTCGAGGTCCTTTGGCGTCGTCGGACGGATGGAAACCGTGGTGCCGTCCGTGAGCAATGCGTGGACGGCCTTCTCCGCCGGGGCGGGCGGCAGGACCGTGGGTGCCATGCCGGTCATGGCGTCCACTTCCATGCGCGGATCTCCGGCAGGTCCTCGCCGTGCTCGACGATCCACTCCCGGTGCCGGGCCCGGGCGTCGGTCATCGCCTGCCGCGCCGCCGCGGCTTTCGGCGCCAGACCCGGCACCCGGTCGATGACGTCGCAGACCAGTTGGAACCGGTCCATGTCGTTGCGGACCAGCATGTCGAAGGGCGTGGTGGTGGTGCCCTGCTCCTTGTAGCCGCGCACGTGCAGGTTCGCGTGGCCGTGCCGGCGGTAGGCCAGGCGGTGGATCAGCGAGGGGTAGCCGTGAAAGGCGAAGATGACCGGCTTGTCGACGGTGAAGAGCGCGTCGAATTGGGTGTCCGGCAGTCCGTGCGGGTGCTCGGATTCGGGCTGCAGGCGCATCAGGTCCACGACGTTGACCACGCGGATCCGCAGTCCGGGCAGGTGCTCGCGCAGCAGCTGCGAGGCGGCCAGGACCTCCAGCGTCGGCACGTCGCCGGCGCAGGCCAGCACCACGTCCGGCTCGGTCGCGGAGTCGTCCTCGGTGGCGGAGTCGTCCTCGGTGCCGGCCCACTCCCAGATGCCCAGGCCGCGGGCGCAGTGCAGTTCCGCCTCCTCCGGCGTCAGCCAGTCCGGGCTGGGGTTCTTCCCGGCCACGATGACGTTGACCAGGTCCCGGCTGGACAGACAGTGCTCTGCGACCGACAACAGGGTGTTGGCATCCGGCGGCAGGTACAGCCGCACCACATCAGAGGTCTTGTTCGCGACGTGATCCAGGAACCCGGGATCCTGATGGGAGAAGCCGTTGTGGTCCTGGCGCCACACGTGCGAGGTGAGCAGATAGTTCAGCGACGGCACCGGCGCGCGCCAGGGCAGGGCCCGCGCGGTCTTGAGCCACTTGACGTGCTGGTTCAGCATCGAGTCGACGATGTGGATGAAGGCTTCGTAGCAGGAGAACAGCCCGTGCCGGCCGGTGAGCAGGTAGCCCTCCAGCCAGCCCTGGCACAGGTGCTCGGACAGGACTTCCATGACCCGGCCGTCCGGGGCCAGGTGGTCGTCGCCAGGTTTGGTGGGCAGCATCCAGGTCCGGTCCGTGACCTCGAAGACCGGGTCCAGGTGGTTGGAGGCGGTCTCGTCCGGTCCGAACAGCCGGAAGGTGCGGTGGGCCGCGTCGGCGGCGATGACGTCGCGCAGCCAGGCGCCCAGGACGCGGGTGGGTTCGTGCTCTGTCTCGCCGGGTTTGGCGACCTGCACTGCGTGATCGGCGATCTGGGGGAGATCCAGGGAGCGGGTGAGCGAGCCGCCGTTGGCGTGGCGGTTGGCGCCGATGCGCGCTTCGCCGTCCGGGACCCAGGTCAGGACGTCCGGTTCGGGCCGGCCGAGGTGGTCGAACAGTTCGTCGGGCCGGTAGGACTTCATCCAGTCGGCGAGCATGTGCCGGTGCTTCGGGCTCTCCCGGACCCCGGCGAGCGGCACCTGGTGCGAGCGCCACGTGCCCTCGACCTGCACGCCGTCCACGGTGCGCGGGCCGGTCCAGCCCTTGGGCGTGTGCAGGATGATGACCGGCCAGGGCGGGACGCCCTCGTGGGCGGCTTTCGGGTTCCGTTTGGTGCTTTGGATGAGGCGGATGGTGGCCAGCGCGGAGTCCAGAGCTTCGGCCATCTTGTGGTGCATGGTGTGCGGGTCGTTGCCACCGTTCTTAGAATGAGCACAGACCCAGCGGGGGTCCCAGCCGTGCGCGGCCAGCAGTCCGTCGAGCTGTTCGCGCGGGATCCGGTCCAGCACGGTCGGGTTGGCGATTTTGTAGCCGTTCAGGTGCAGGATCGGCAGGACCGCGCCGTCGGTGGCCGGATTCAGGAACCTGATGGACTGCCAGGAGGCGGCCAGCGGACCGGTCTCGGCCTCGCCGTCGCCGACGACGCAGGCCACGATCAGGTCCGGGTTGTCGAAGGCCGCCCCGAAGGCGTGGGCCAGGCTGTACCCGAGCTCGCCGCCCTCGTGGATCGAGCCGGGGACGTTGGCGGCGATGTGGCTGGGGACGCCGCCGGGGGCGGAGAACGCGGCGAACAGCTTGGTCATGCCGGCCTCGTCGCGGGTCACGTCCGGGTAGTGGTCGGTGTAGGTGCCGTCCAGCCAGGAGCAGGCCAGCGCGGCCGGACCGCCGTGGCCGGGGCCCACGACGGTGATCAGGTCCAGGCAGTTCTGCGTGATCAGACGGTTGAGATGCGCGTGGACGAAGTTCAGGCCGGGGCTGGTGCCCCAGTGCCCGAGCAGCCGCGGCTTGATGTCCGAGGGCTCCAGAGCGTGGTGCAGCAGGGCATTGTCGCGCAGGTAGATCTGACCGGCGGCGAGGTAGTTCGCGGCGCGCCAGTAGCGATCGACGGCTGAGAGGTCGACGCCCCCGAGACGGGGAGCGTGGATGGGGGCGTGCACGGTCACGGCAACAGGACCTTTTCTCCCGGGCGGGCGATGACGGCGTGGCCGCGAAGTGGCCACAGCCCCAAGCCTGGTCCGGAACCCGGTCGCCCGGCAGCGGCGCATGGCCTGGCCGGATCGGGACTTTCGGCCCGGTGCGGTTCCGTTGGAGGATGAGCTCAGTGGTGGACGACTGGGCTCAGTGGTGGCGGGACTGCCCGGACTTGATCTCGGAGACCATCACCGCGGCCTGGACGCGGCGGGTCAGGCCGAGTTTGGCCAGCATCGCCGAGACGTAGTTCTTCACGGTCTTCTCGGCCAGGAACATCCGCTCGGCGATCTGCCGGTTGGTCAGACCTTCGCCGATCAGGTCCAGCACACGGCGACCCGGGGCCGCAGCGCCGGGACCCGCGCCAGGGCCTCGGCGGCCGTGGCGCCCTCGAAAGTCCTGTCTTGCACGAGCTCGTAGATCAGGAGGTGGCCGGCCCTCAACGATGGCGCACAGCGGCCAGCTGCTCGGTGAACCACTCGGCCGCCAACTCTGCCACCTGTTCCAGCGCCCCGGTCTCGGGGAACAGGTGCGTGGCGCCCGGGACCACCGTCACCTGGCCGGGGCCGCCCAGGAGGGCCGCGGCCTGCCGGTTGAGGGTCAGGACCTGGGCGTCGGCGCCGCCGACGATGAACAGGGTCGGCGCGGTGACGTCCGGCAGCCGGCGCATGGCCAGGTCCGGGCGGCCGCCACGGGACACCAGCGCCGCGATCGGCGAGCCGGGTTCGGAGGCCGCCCACAGGGCTGCGGCCGCGCCGGTGCTGGCGCCGAAGCAGCCGATGGGCAGGTTCCGCACCTCCGGCCGCTCCTGCAGCCACTCCACGGCCGCGCTCAGGCGCCGGGCCAGCAACAGGATGTCGAAGACGGTGCGGCGGTGGTGTTCCTCGTCCGGGGTGAGCAGGTCGAACAGCAGGGTGGCGAGTCCGGCGCGGTTGAGGGTGTCGGCGACGAGCCGGTTGCGCGGGCTGTGCCGGCTGCTGCCGCTGCCGTGGGCGAACACCACGACGCCGGCGGGGTGGTCCTGCGGGACGGCCAGGGACCCCGCCAGTGCGACCCGTCCGGCTTGGACCCAGACCTCCGGGTCCGCTATGCGAGGTGCCTTCGCTGCTGCGGACGCCGCGGCGCGTGCTTTCGGGGAGTCGCTTTCGGCCGGCTGTCGCCCACCGACTCTGGCCGCGGCCTCGTTCAGACAGTCGACGACTTCCTCGTCGGTGGTCTGGGCGAAAACCCGGTACCACTGCCCGATGGCCTGGAAACCGAACGGGGTCGCCACGCACACCATCTCGTCGGCGACGTCCGCCAGCCGCTTGGTCCAGCCGCGCGGGGCGACGGGCACCGCGAGCACGACGCGTGCGGCGCCGTGGGCCCGCGCGACCCGGCACGCGGCGCGCGCGGTGGAGCCGGTGGCCAGACCGTCGTCGACGACGATGGCGGTGCGTCCGCGCAGATCGATGCGATCGCGGCCGCGGCGGTAGCGGCGGGCTCGGCGGTTCAGCTCGGCGGACTCGGCGGTCTGGACCGCCTCGAGCTCGTCCTGGGTGACGCCGGTGTTGTTCAGGACCTCCTGGTTCAGGACCCGGATACCGTCCTCGCCGATGGCACCCATGCCCAGCTCCGGCTGGAACGGAACGCCGAGCTTGCGCACCATGATCACGTCCAGCGGCGCGCCGAGGGCCTCCGCGACCAGGGCGGCCACCGGCACGCCGCCGCGCGGAAGGCCCAGGACCACGACGGCGGCGTCGTCATCGTGGTCGGCGTCGTGACTGGCGTCGTGGTCGGCGAGCGTCTTGAGGGCATCGGCCAGCTGCCGTCCGGCGTCGTCACGGTCGGCGAAATTCATGATCCGGCCTTCTTCCATAGACAGTCGTCAGATCCTCATCGACGGCGAGCCCGGTCAGCTTGGCCAGCCGGTCGGCCTCGTGGGCGGTGGCGAGCGCGTCGTAACCGCCGGCCTCCGTGACGCGGCGCGGGTGGTCGCGGTCCCGGATCCACGCCGCCTGGTCGGTGAACATCGCCCGCAGCAGTTCGCCGTACCGGCGGGTCTTGAGGATCTCGCGGCCGGCCGTGTCGGGCGGGCCAGGCGGGTCAAGCGGGTCAGGCATGTCAACCACCTGATCCGGCTCCTGCTCCGCTCCCCGGCTCCAGTATTCGCGCGGCGGTGCGGCGTACCTTTCGACGATGTCGAGTCGCGCGCCCGGGAACATCTCGGTCACGACCCGGGTCTGGCTCGGCGGGACCAGCGCGTTCACCCGCACCCTGGCGGGGATCCAGTCCAGCAGGATCACGTCGCCGAGTTCGAAGTAGAGCTTGAGGGTCTGCCGGTCCGTGCTCGAGGCCTGACGGAACCCGTCATAGAAGTCGACCCAGCCCCCGCCGTCGTAGCGCACGGTGCAGCCCGCCTGTTCTTCGACGACGGATCCGGGCCGTACTCCGATCCGGGCCGTCTGGACGCGGCCGGTGCCCAGCCATCCGGCGAACAGGTCGAAGAAGTGCACGCCGTGCTCGAGGAAGATGCCGCCGCTCTTGGACCGGTCCCAGAACCAGTGGTCCGGCGGCAGGGTCCGGTCCGAGACCAGGTCCTCGAGGGAGCCGTGCAGGAACTGCCCGAGCGACCCCGACGGGAGCAGGCGCGCGACCGCCTCGAACAGCGGGTCGTAGCGCTGCGGGAAGTCGGTGACCAGCACCCGGTCGCGGCGGCCGGCCTCGGTGATCATCTCCGCGCCGTCATCGAGGTCGATCGCCAGCGGATTCTCACAGATGACGTGCTTGCCCGCGGCCAGGGCCCGCATGGCCTGGTCGTGGTGCAGGTACGGCGGCGTGGCGATGTAGACGGCGTCGACGTCGTCGCGCTCCAGCAGGGCGTCCAGACCGGCGGCCACGTCGACGCCGAAGAGCTCGCCGGCCCCGGTCGCGGCCTGGCCGGACACGTCCGTCACCGCGACGAGGTCCAGGCCCGGGACCTGGACCAGCTGCTGGAGTGCGAAAAGGCCGAAACCGCCGCAGCCGACCGCCCCGAAACCGATCACGCCGCCGTTCATCGCCTCGACCGCCCTGAAATCGCGATGGTGCTCCGCGCGGCCCCGATGAGGGCCACACCGCCAGCCTCTCTCGATGAGCGGTCGCCGCAGAATGGGCTTTGGACCCGGAGCCGGTACGGCCATTGGACCCGATCCGGCCCCCACCCGGCGGTCACACGGCCTCCGTGCGACGGCCACCCGACGGCCGCCGGCCCGGCGGATGCGCCGGAAACGGGACCATCGGCCCTGGTCACCGGTCGGCACCGGACGTGAGCTGGACCTATGGACACGCCCCTGCACACGCCCCACTACGTCGATGAGGTGATGACCTACCCCGTCATCGCCGTGCAGCCCGGCGCCGCCGTGGAAAAGGTCGCCGCGCAGTTGGCGCGGCGGCGGATCGGGTCCCTCCCGGTCGTGGACACCTCGTTGCGGGTCGTCGGGATCGTCACCGAGACGGATCTGCTGCGCACCGGCGAACAGGGATGGGACACCGCCGGCGACGTCATGTCCGCACCCGCCCTCACCGTCGCGGCCGGCACCACCGTGGGCGAGGTGCGTTCCCTGCTGACAGAGCACCGCATCGGGCGGCTGCCCGTGGTCGACGACCGGGGCCGGCTCGTCGGCATCGTCAGCCGCCGGGACCTGCTCGCGGCGGTCCCGTCCACCGACGGCCGGATCAGGCGCCGGGTGGTCGACCGGGCCGTCGACATCGGGGCCGAGATCGATTCCCTGTCCGTGGAGTCGGGAGTGGTGCGGATCCGTGTCCGGCTTGCGGACAGCGCCGACTGCGCCGTGCTGGAACACCTGCTGGGACGGATCGCCGGCGTGACCCGGGTCGAGGTGGACGTCGACCGGGTCGCGTACGGGGCCGGCAGCGCCGTCCCGGGAGGCCCGGCAGCCGCTTATCCCCGGGGCACGAGAGGCTGAGGTGTCTGCCGGCTCGGGCCGGTGGGCTCAGGCGCGCCGCTGGATGAGGCGGCCCGGGTGGGAGACTTCGTGAGCCACAGCCCGGTGAGCACCGCGGTGGCCACCGTGATCCCGCCGGCCGCGACGAAGGCGCTGTTGAGACCAACCTCGAAGGAGGCGCCGCCGGACTGCCTGGTGCGCACGATCGCCCCGAGCACCGCCACGCCGAGCACCGCGCCGATCTGGCGGGTCGTGCTGCTGATCCCCGACGCCAGGCCGCCCTCCTGCGGACTGACCGCCTGGATGGCGGCTCCGGTCAGCGGGGACATGGTCAGGCCGAAGCCGACGCCGACCAGTGCCAGCCGCCACCACACGTTCCCGTAGCCGGTGTCGGCGTGCACCATGCCGAGTGCCAGCAGTCCCAGGCCGGCCACGGCCAGGCCGGCGGTGACCACGATGCGGAAGCCGTACCGCGCGGCGATCCGGCCCGCGACCGGGCTGACGATCACCATGGCCAGCGACGTCGGCAGGGTCTGCAGGCCGGCGCGCAGGATCGAGCTGCCCTGGACGTCCACGAAGAACTGGGAGAAGAAGAACGACGAGCCCATCAGCGCGAACCCCACCACGACCATGGCCGTGTTGGACACGGTGAACAGCCGCTGCCGGAACAACCTCAGCGGCAGGATCGGCGCCGAGCGCCGGGCCTCGACCGCGATGAAGGCGGCGAGCAGGACCACCGCGACGGCGAAGCCGCCCAGGATCACCGGCGAGGTCCAGCCGCGCGCGCCGCCCTCGATCAGCCCGTAGGTCATGGCCCCCACGCCCAGCACGGACAGCGCCGTTCCGGGGACGTCGATCGCAGGCGCGTTCGGGTTGCGGGTCTCCTCGAGGCTGCGCAGGCCGACCAGCAGCAGGACCACGCCGATGGGCACGTTGACCAGGAATATGGCCGGCCAGCCGAAGGCGTCGATCAGCACGCCGCCGACCACGGGCCCCGCGGCCAGCCCGATTCCGCTGAATCCGGCCCACAATCCGATCGCCTTGATCCGCTCCCGCGGCACCGGATAAGCGGCGGCGAGCAGCGCGAGGGAGGCGGGACTCAAGGCGGCGGCGCCGATGCCTTGCACCACCCGGCCGCCGATCAACCAGCCGACCGAGGGCGCCAGGCTGCACAGCGCCGAGGCGGCCGTGAACACCGCCACGCCGGCCAGGAACACCCGCTTGCGGCCGAACCGGTCGGCGAAGACGCCGCCGGACAGCAGCAGCATGGCGACCAGCAGGACGTACGCGTCGACGATCCACTGCAAGCCGGTCAGCTGCGTGTGCAGCCGGCGCTGCATGTCGGGCAGCGCCGCCCCGACGATCGTGTTGTCGAGCAGCACCATGAACTGGCCCAGGCAGGCCACCGTGAGCAGCACGGCCCGGTTCGATCGGCTGCCGGGGGCTCCGGTGGCTCCGGTGGCTCCGGTGGCTCCGAGGGCTCCGGGGGCTCCGGGGGCCAGCGGCGATGCGGCCATGGGGGTTCCTCTCGATCGGTGATCCCACGCACTAACGCAGTCATTGACTGCGTTAGTGACTGTAAGGGGCCCCGCTCCGCAAACGCAAGTCTCGACTGCGTTAAGCTCGAGGGCATGGCCGAGGGCACGGAAGAACAGCAGCGGGCAAGGCGACCCGGCGGACGCGGCGCGCGCGTCGCCGCGGCGGTACACCAGGCCGTCACCGACCTGATCAGCGAGCGCGGCTACGGCACGTTCTCCATCGGCGACGTCGCGGCCCGCGCGGGCGTGGCCGACAGCAGCGTCTACCGGCGGTGGGGGAGCCTCGAAGCCCTGCTCGCCGACGTGATGCTCACCTACCTGAACGCGCGCTCGCCGATGCCCGACACCGGCACCCTGGCCGGCGACCTGCGCGCCTACGCGGCCGCCGTGGCCCGCGAGATCACCGGGCCCGACGGCCTGGCGCTGCTGCGTCTGGCCGTCGCGCTGTCCACGACCGGCGAGCAGGGCCTACAGGCGCGCGATGCCCTCCGGGACGAGCGCACCCGGCAGCTCCAGGCCATGCTCGACCGCGCCGCCGAACGCGGCGAGGACGCTCCCGACGCGCTCGCCATGCTGGACCACGTGCTGGCGCCGATGTATATCCGGGTCCTGTTCGGCATCGGTCCGCTCACGCCGGAGTACGTCGAGGGGCTGGTCGACCGGTTGTTGTCGGCTTGATCTGATTCGGCAGTCAATGCCGTTATTCTCGTAATTAAGCTACTACGCTTCGATATGTGGAATTCAGAGTCCTCGGCCCCGTCGGCATCTTCAGCGACGGGGCGTACGTCCACCTGGGCGGAACCAAAGCCCGGACGGTCCTCGCCGCCCTGTTGCTGCGGCCCGGAAAAGTCGTCTCGACCGATCACCTGATCGACGCGGTCTGGGGCGAGCAGCCGCCACCCACTGCTCCGGCCCTGATCCAGACCCAGATCGCCGCGCTGCGCAAGGTGTTGGCCGCCGTCGGGGGCGACGCGGGTCCGTGCATCGTCACCGTGTCGCCGGGCTATCTGCTGCAGCGCGCGGACACCCCGCTCGATCTCGTCACGTTCGAGGAATCCGCCGGCCGTGCCCGCCGGGCGCAGCGGGCCGGGGACGTGGAGCAGGCCGCGATCGAGTTCGGCACCGCGTTGGGTGCCTGGACCGGACCGGCTCTCGGTGGCGCGGCCTCCCCGCTGGCCAGCGCCGAGGCGTTCGGGCTGGAGCAGCAGAGGGCTCGGGTGCGCAAGGAGTGGATCGAGGTCGAACTGGCCTGTGGGCGGCACAGTGCCCTGCTTCCCGACCTCTACACGATCGTCGGCGAGTCACCCGTGGACGAAGTGCTGCGGGGCCTGCTGATGGTGGCGCTCTACCGGTCGGGGCGGGTCAGCGAAGCTCTGGCCGTCTGCCGGGACGGACGTCGGCTGCGGGCCGAGGAGTTGGGCATGGATCCAGGCCCGGCGATGCGGGAGTTGGAGCGTGCGATCCTCAACTGCGATCCCTCCCTTGAACTTCAGCCGGCGGTCCTGGCTCCGGCGCCTTCAGCCGGCCCGACATCGAACCCTGACACGGAACCGAATAAGGAACCGAGCACGGAACCGGACGCACCCCACCGTTCCCGCCGCCGACTCTGGATCCTGGCCCCGCTCGCCGGGCTCGCCGGGCTCGGCGTGCTGGCCGGAGCCTGGTGGCTCGTCGCGGGGCCCACCACCGCGAACCCCCGCTTCACCGTCGCCGCGGAACCATTCCACGCCCCGACCACCACGTGCCTCCTCAAGACCACGGCGAACAGCGACGAGCGCAACGGTGCCTTCCTCCAGAAGTGGGACAAGGCCGCGCTGTGCCAGAACGTCGACCGCGCGCCGCTGTACCTGGCCCCGTCGACCGCCGCCGCCTCCCCGGTCGTCTCCCGTCTGCGCACCGGGGCCGTCAACGACCCGAGCTGGTTCCTGTGCTGGACGGTCGGCGCCCCGGACGTCACCGGCAACAAGATCTACTACTACACGAGCGGCGACGAACAGGCCCCGGGGCGGGAGTACCGGTTCGGCTGGGGCTTCGTCCCCGCCCCCTACCTGAGCATCGGAGCCGACCACACCCGCTCCGGCCTGCCGGAATGCCCTCCGGTACCGGACTGACAGCCGACCGGTGGCCCATCGGCAGCCGATCGGTAGAACCGGCGCCGATACCCCTGACAGAGGGCTCCGACGGACCGGGGCCGCTGAGAGATCAGGGAGTGCCACCATGTCACGACGCAGAGCATTCATCCGGCGGGCGATCACCCGGCCGCCCGGGCGCCGTCGGGCCGCCGGACTCACGACGGCCGCCGTGTGCGGCCTCGCGCCGCTCGCGCTGCTCTCGACCGCCGGCCCGGCGCACGCCTCGGACATCGGCGGCTCGATCAGCCGCGCCGAGGTGATCGCCAGGGCGAACGACTGGCTGAACCGGGCCCCGGCCTACAGCCAGACCACGTACATCTGGGACGTCGGGCACACCGCGCAGTACCGCACCGACTGCCAGGGCTTCGTCGACATGGCCTGGCACCTGGCGTCCAACCCGAACACCGACGGCATCGTGGCCGGCGGCCTGGTCGACCAGATCGCCAAGTCCGACCTGCAGTCCGGCGACGAGCTCGACGACACCGCCGACGGCCACGCGATCCTGTTCGACCAGTGGCAGCCCGACCACGTCCACTTCTCCTACTTCACCTTCGGCGGCGGCGCCTCCGGAGTCGCCCCGCCGAGCCACACCGTCGGCGGTATCAACGACGCGAACCTCGCCGGCTGGCCCGCGTCCCACTACACGGCCTACCGCTACAAGCGCATCGACGGCGGCCCCGGCCCGGGCCCCGGGCCCGGCAAGGTGAACGTCCAGACGTTCGCCGACGCGCCGGGCTTCAACGCGCCGGGCGGCACCCAGACCGGAACTCTCAACAAGGGCCTGAACTACGTCTACTGCCGCGTCTGGGGACCGGACTACCCGGCGGGCAACCCGGCGCAGCACAACCACTACTGGCTCAAGACCGACCTGGACACCGGCAACCCGACACAGAACCAGTACGTCCCGGCCTACTTCATCGCGAACGAGGGCAACGACGTGGCCAACGACGTCAACGGTGTGGCGATCCCGAACTGCTGACCGAATCAATCCATACAGGACCTACCCGTACAGGACCAACCCTTACAGGGAGCTCGACTGTGAAAACCAAGAACTTCGCACGCGCCGGCGCTCTGGCCGTCATCTCCTGTGCCGCGCTCGCGACGCTGACGAGCCCGGCCCCGGCCTTCGCAGCCGCCACCGCAGCGGTGCCGGCCCGTTTCGCCTCCTGCGACAACCAGGACCCCGGCGGCAACACCGACGCCCAGACCGTCCGCACCGCCACCGCCGGCTCGGCGTCCGTCGAACTGCGCTACAGCCCGAGCGCGCAGTGCGGCTGGGGCCGGGTCTTCGGCAAACTCGGCACGTCGGTGTGGGTGGACCGAAGCACCGACGGTGGTGCGACCTGGCAGGGGAAGCTCGGCGAGGCCACCATCACCAGCGGCACGGACGCGCACACCCCCGAGTTCGACGACCACGGAGTACTGGTGCGGGCCTGCGCCGACGACCACAACGGCAACATCCACTGCACCGGGTGGTACTGAGCCGCCCCGCCGTTCGGCGGGGTGATCGGATCTCTCTGTAACTTTCGTGCTCTGCGACGCTCCGGCGCGGGTCAGCGCATCGAACGCACATCCGCGCCTTGACCGTCTCCTGGGCTGTATCGAGCATCACTCGGTGATGCCAGACCAGCTCGACGATTCCCCAGCCCAGGAGAGCTTGATGCGAATACGAGAAAGCCGGTTCCCCCGCCCCCGGACGGTGGCCGCCGCGGCGGCGCTGTTCCTGGGCTTGGCCGCCGCGCCGCTGGCGGCCGGCGCCGGGCCGGCCGCTGCCGCCGCCAGTGAACGACGACCCGACCAACAGCTACACCGTGGGCCTGAACTACAGCGGCTTCACCCCGGCCTCCGGCGCCCCGTCGGTCGCGACCCTGGCACCGCCCGGCACCGGCATCACCACCGCCGCCGGCGGCTCGGCGTCCTCGCAGACCATCGCGCCCTACAGCGCCGAGGTCGTCACACTGCAGCCGGGCACAACCGCCACGCCGCCCACCACCCCGGGCACCCCGACCGCCTCGAACGTGACGTCCACCGGGGCGACGCTGAGCTGGACCGCCTCCACGAGCAGCAGCGGCCTGGCCGGCTACGACGTGGTGTCGGTCACCGGCGGCACCGAGACCGTGGTGGCCTCGCCGACCACGAACTCCGCGACGCTCACCGGCCTGACGCCGTCCACCGCCTACACCTTCGCGGTGTACGCCCGCGACACCGCGGGGAACCGCTCGGCGCGCTCCGGCACGGTCGCGGTCACGACGAGCGCCGGTTCCACCGGCGGCGCGTCCTGCAAGGTGACGTACACACCGAACGTCTGGGGCGGCGGCTTCACCGGCAACGTGACCGTCGCGAACACCGGCACGGCGCCGTGGACGTCCTGGACCGTCGCCTTCGCCTTCCCGGGCGACGAGAAGGTCACCAGCGCCTGGAACGCCACGGTCACCCAGTCCGGCGCAAACGTCACGGCGACGAGCCTGAGCTACAACGGCGCCATCGCGCCGGGGGCCACCACGTCCTTCGGGTTCCAGGGCACCTGGAGCGCGAGCAGTGCGTCGCCGACGGCGTTCACTGTCAACGGCAGCGCCTGCACGACGGGCTGAGCTCGATTCGGTCGATCTGCTCGATCCGCCTTCCGCGCCCATGCCGTGAGCACGCGGCATGGGCGCGACTGTGCCTCGTCGCCCTCTCTGGCTTGCTAACTCCATAGCCAGCCGGTAGCCTCCTGACTATGCAAACCCATAGTCAGCAGCGGACCAGGCTCGCGGTGGCGATCCTGACCGGTTCGGCGTTCCTGGCCAGCCTTGATCTGTTCATCGTGAACGTCGCGTTCGGCGAGATCGGGAAGGACTTCGGGACCTCCTCGCTCGGTTCGCTGAGTTGGATCCTCAACGGCTACGCGGTCGTGTACGCCGCGCTGCTGGTGCCCATGGGGCGCCTGACCGACCGTTACGGACGCAAGAGCGGGTTCGTGGCCGGCATGCTCGTCTTCACGCTGGCCAGCCTGGCCTGCGGGCTCGCGCCGGGGCTGTGGTGGCTGGTGGGCTTCCGCATCGTGCAGGCCGCGGGGGCGTCGCTGATGACGCCGGCCTCGCTCGGACTGCTGCTAGCCACGCTGCCTGCGGAGCGGCGGGCCGCCGGTGCGCGGCTGTGGGCGATGACCGGTGCGGTCGCGGCCGCCTTCGGGCCGGCGGTGGGCGGCGGGCTGGTGCAGATCTCCTGGCAGACGGCGTTCTGGATCAACGTTCCGATCGGCCTGGCGCTGACGTTCGCCGCCGTCAGGGTCGTGCCCGATGTGCGGCACAACGCCGATGCTCCTCGGCCGGACCTGCTTGGCGGGGCGGTCATCGCCGTGGCCATGGGTGCGCTGGTCCTCGGTCTGGTCCAGGGCAACGACTGGGGCTGGGACTCCGGTCCGGTGCTCGCCGCGTGGGCGGTGGCGGTCGTGGGTGTGGCCGCGTTCGTCTGGCTGATCACGCACCACGACGCCCCGGTGATCGATCCCGCGCTGCTGCGAATACCTTCATTCGCCTGGGCGAACATCGCCCAGCTGCTGTTCAACGCGGCCTTCGGCGTCGGTCTGTTGTCGCGCATCCTGTGGTTGCAGGAGCACTGGGGATACTCCGCCGTGCGCACCGGGCTGGCCGTCGCGGTGGGTCCCGCGCTGGTGCCGATCACCTCGCTGTTGGCCACCCGGTACCTTCCGCGCGTGGCGCCGGGGCGCCTCATCGCGGCGGGCTGCGTGCTCTTCGCCGCCGGCGGTATCTGGCAGGCCGCCGCGGTGGGCGAACAGCCGGCCTACGCCACCCAGATGCTGGGCCCGTGGATCATCTCCGGCATCGCGGTCGGTCTCGCCCTTCCGCAGCTCACCGCCGCCGCGACGGCGTCCCTGCCGCCGCACCAGGCGGCCACGGGCTCCGGCGTGGTCACCATGGCGCGCCAACTCGGCCTGGTGGTCGGAACCTCGATCATGGTCAGCCTGCTGGGCGACGGCGTGGCCGCTTTGAGCAGCTTCCAGCACGTCTGGTACTTCCTGGCGGCCGCGTCGGCGGCGGCCGCGATCGCGGCACTGGTCATGGACGCCGTCCAGCGCTCGGCGGCGCGGCCGGCGGGGGGTTCACCGGTGGGCGCCGCCGGGAGTCCGATCGGTGAGGCGGCGGCGGAGGCGGCCGTACGGTGAATCAGGGCTCGACCGCCGCGCCGGGGACGATGTTCTACTTCGTCGCCGGCGCGGCGGCGGTACCGGCGGGCGCGGGTGCGGGTGCATGGTCCGCCATACTGAAATACCGCACCAGGTCGGACAGCTCGAGGTCGAACGTTCCCTCCGGCTTCTTCACGCCGGTCTGCGCGCCCAGGGCGAGCGGGTTCCAACTCGTCGTATAGCCGCGACCGAACACGCCCCACGGATTGCGGACCCTGACGTACTTGATCTCCTTGCCCGTTCCCTTGTCGATCTCGCTGTGAACGCCCATGACCGTGTACGCGTGCGTCGCGGCGATGCCCGGCACGACCTTGATGTCCTCGCCGGCCGAGTGGCCCTCGCCCCGGCTTCCCCAGGTCTTGCTCGACAGCACGATCATCTCCCCGGCCAGGAACTTCGCCTGGATCTTGTTCCAGAGGTGCTCCGCCGTGGCGCTGTACTTGCCCGACTTGAGGGGCTCCTCCAGGTGATCCGCGCTGTACGCCCGCAGTTTGGTCTTCGCGGCGGCGTCGGAGGCGCACCCCAAGACCACAGCGATGTCTGTATAAGCGTGAGGGCTCTTCTCCATGACCGCCTCGCGGTTGGCGTATTGGCGGCTGCGCGTATGGAACGACTTCGCCTGGGCGGCGGTGAGGCCCACCTTGCCCACCAGCGCGGCCTCGTCCAGGGAGAAGGGGTGGATGAACTTCTCGTCGGTGATCGCGAACGGATTGGGCTTTTCCTTCGTCGACTGCGCGAAGGCCCCGATCTCGTGGCTGCCGGCCTCGGTGCCGAGGACGGCTTCGAACGCGTCCCTCGGCCGGCCGCCGCGGCCGATGCCCTCGTAGCCCCTGGCGCGTCCCTTGAAGATCGCGTACGCCTTCTCGATCATCGCCGGCCACAGCGACTTGTGCGCGTTGGCATAGACCGGCTTGGTGTCGTTGCCCTTGGCGAACAGGCGCATGTCGACGTCGACCCACTCGGCGGTGAAGGTGGCGCGGGTTCCCTTCTGGCCGCCTTTCTTGCGGTAGAACCGGACGTGCACGCCGTCGGCGTCCTCGCGGACCATGCCGTTGATGAAGTGCGGCTGCTGGAGCGCGACGGCTGCGAGCGCCGCCATCAGGTAGCAGTCGCCGATCTGGCCCTGGGCCACGTCGTTCGGCTCCGCCTGGCCGGCGCCCATCGGGGTCTGGGAGAAGTCCTTGGCGGTCGGCGCGGCGTCGACCTGGACCTCGCTGGTCTTGATCCAGTAGGGGGAACCCTCCGGATCGTGCATGGGGACCACGGTGATCCAGCCCGGGGCGTGGTGCGGCTGGTCGATGATTTCCACGACCTGCTTCTCGGTGAACTTGACGTCACTGGGGGTCGGGGGCTTGATGGTCCCGTCGCCGATCTCGAGCGGGGGCGTGTAGTGCCCCGTGCAGTTCATGAGGATCTTGCCGCGGCGCGGGTACTGCGCCGGCATCGGATGGTGGCGCGCGGGAGCCGGCCTGGGCGGTGTGGCTGTGGCCGGGGCGCGCTGCACGGTCGGTGCGGCCGGCGCCCCGCCCACGCCGCCCACGCCGTCCACGACGCGGGAGAAAGCCGCGTTGCCGATGGCTCGCTGGATCTGGAACATGCCGGCGGACGCGTGGCCGAGTCCCGCGGACGGCAGGGACTGCATGGACTGCATGGACTGCGCGGACTCCGCCAGCGACAGATCCAGCTGCGTCGTGCTCCGCGTGCTCGCCTGCCGGCCAGGTGCGGCCTTGCCGCCACGCGCGGATTCCCCGCTGTCAGAGTTCCGCTGTGCCTGCCCTTGCGAACGCATGAGCTCCAGTTTGGTCGGGGTGCGGCCCGGCGACCAGGGCGGAACGCCAGCGGCGTCCTTGTGGCCGAGGTTTTTGCCCCCACGGCCGTCGGAACGTGGCAGGTATCAGGCCTGCGGAAGCTTCACTTCTTGCGCAGTTCGGCGACCGCGAAACCGAGTCGGGGGCTCAGGAACGTGTCGTCGTAGTCGACCCCGGTGACCCCCGCGACGAAGGCCATGTCGTATCTGGCGTCGTCGGGGGCGTAGTCCCAGACGAACGGCACGGTGGAGAGTACAGCTTGTCGCGGCTGCTGTGGTGGAACCGGTGCGAGGTGCCCAGGACGGCGCCGAGGAAGTCCTCGTTGCTCGTCAGCTCGGTCAGGGCCTCGCCATGGCCGCGCGAGCTGACGGGGGTATCGATGATGACTGACATGCCGCCATTCTGTGGCGGAAAACCCTTTGCCGCCGCATCGGGGGTCGCATTACTGTCGTCGACATGAGCCGGGCAACAGGCACCGGCCGCAAGGAAGCAGGAGCAGCGTCGTGAACCCCCAGACCCGCGTGTATCGACGGCCGGCGCGATGCGCCGAGGGCCGACGCCATGCCGCGGTGTCCCGACGTATCTGACCGGCTCTCCGGGCGCTCGTCGCAGCGCCGAACAATCTCTCTTCTTCTCTCTCCTTTTGCCTTTCACGCCCTTGTAGCTCAGCGGATAGAGCTCCGGCCTACGAAGCCGGGCGCGGTGGTTCGAGTCCACCCTGGGGCACGACGGCACGCTGCCCTGCGTGCCGTGGCGAGCGGGTGCCCCGGAGCCGGAGATCCGGGCCTGGCTGTAAACCAGGTGGCTTCGTCCTGAGCAGGTTCGACTCCTGCCACCCGCACCAGCGTTTTTGTATCGCGCGCCCTCACTGCCCGGCGGTGGTGAGCATCGCGGCGATCGCCGGTCCCGCGGACTGGTCGCCGAAGTTGCCGCCCTGCACGACGCAGGCCACGGCTATGTCGCCCTGGTAGGCGATCATCCAGCTGTTGTTCGGGCCCTGGTCCCCGGGTTCGGCGATGCCGGTCTTCGCCCCGACCGCCGGGCTCAGGGTCCGCAGCGAGGTCGCGGTGTGATCAGGACTTTTTTCCCGGGCATGATTCCCGTCGACCCCCACCCCGTTGCGGCGCCTTGGCGAAGTTCAGGCACCTGCTTGTTTGTGCAAAGCATATGCACGTCGTGGGGTGTCACCCATGGAATATCCACAGGGCGATGAGCCTTGCCCGCATCCCGTGCCTTCGGGCCGGGCTCACCACCCGGTCATGTCTTCACGCCCTCAGGCGGCCGGCGCCACCACCTCGTCGACGATCTCCACCACTTCCGGTTGCGGCTCCGCGATCAGCGCGAACGCCTCCCCGGCGCCGGGGATGGTCACCACGTTGTCGATCGCGCGCTGCATGTGCTCGGCCGTCTCCCACCGCCACTGGTCGATCCACGTGCGCTCGTCGACCCGGGCCAGCCGGGTCTCGGTCAGCCCGGGGAACCGCTTTTGGGTCGCCGTGATCAGGCCGGCCCGGGTTTCCAGCATCTCGCCGGTCCGCGCCGGGTCGGTGGTGAAGCGCACTATTCGCAGAACAGCCATGGTCCCGCCTCCTGGGGTCTCTGACTAGAGTTGGTCTCTAGAGTTCAACTCTAAAGCTAGACTTCAGTCATGAGCCCGGTCAACAGCAAGCAGGCGGAGAAGGCGCGGCAGACCCGCCGGTCGATCCTCACCGCGGCCGAGGGGATGTTCGTCGAACGCGGCTACGGCAGCACGACGCTGCAGGAGATCGCGGACCGGGCCGGGGTCTCGGTGCAGACGATCTACTTCACGTTCCGCAACAAGCGCGCCCTGCTGAAGGAACTCGCCGACGTCACGGTCGCCGGCGACGGCGAAGCGGTGCCGACCATGCAGCGCCCCTGGTTCACCGCCGCCATGGCCGCCGCCACCGCCGCCGAGCACCTGGACGCGCACGTGGAAGGCGCGAGCGCGGTCATCGCCCGGGTTGCTGCCCTGGCCGACGTGCTCCGCACCGCCGCCGCCCTGGAACCGGAGATCGACGAGCTCTGGCGCCAGGGCAACGACCAGCGCTACGCCGTCCAGCTCGCCGCCGCGCAAGCCCTGACCGCCAAGCCCGGCGCGCGCCCGGACGTCAGCGCCGACCAGGCTGCCGACGTGTTGTACGCGATGCTCAGCCCGGACCTGTATCTGCTGGTGGTGCGCGACCGGGGCTGGTCCACAGAGCGCTTCGTCGACTTGGCTCGAACCTCGCTTCGCGCACAGCTCGTCCTGCCCGACGTGTGATCGAGCGGCCGATCGACTGGCCGATCGAGCAGCCGGCCGGATTTGGCAACAGGAAACCGCGCCCTTCCGCAAGATCCTGGCTGAATTGCCGTTGCCCGCCCCCGCGGAACCCCGCTGTACTTGCCATGAGCAGGCCGTGGGCCGCTTATCAGTACAGGAATGCAGGGGGCCTCACCATGACCGAGATGACCAACGAGCCGCAGTTCGGGGCCGGGGAGGCCCCCGCGCAGTACCAGGCCGCCGCGCCACCGACGATCCCGCCGCCGCCGATCCTGCCGCCCCCGTACGTCCCGCCCCACAGCCTCGGCATGCTCCCGCCGCCCCCCGCGCCGCCGCCGACCGTGCCGCTACAGCCGGGCTCGCCGGACGGCCGGATCGCCTTCGCGCCGGCTCCTCCGGAACCGGCGCCGAAGGACTGGTGGCGCGCCGCGGCGGTCGCGCTGATGAACCTCAGCGGCCTGGCCCTCGGCTACGCCCTCATGCGGCGCTGGAAAGCAGCCGTCTGGAGCTGGATCGCCACCGCGCTGTTGCTGCTGATCGTCCTGCCCGCCACGGCGGGCGGCGTCCCGATCGCCATTACGGTCATCTACCTGGCGTTCCTCGCCACCATCGCCGTCCACGGCGGCGCACGTGCTCTGCGTACTCCGCTGACCTGGCCGCCGCGTTCGCAGCTCGCGTTCGGTCTGGCCGTCGTGCTTCTCGTGGTGCCGGTGGGCGGCACGGTGCTCTACGACAACGCCCACCAAGAGGCCATTCAGCAGATGCTGCTCAAGCGCCTGACCACGGCCGACGCCAGCCTCACCACCGCCGAGGCCGAGCCCATCGCCACCGGCGAGACGGACTTCGCGCCGGGGCTGGCCACGTACCGGGACCTCCTGGAGCACCACGGCACCTCGCGCGCCGGCAAGCTCGTGCCCGAACGCCTCACCGTGTTCTACCAGAACGTCAGCGCCCCCTACACCAATCGCGACTACTGCAACGCGATCGAGCCCCTGACGTACCTGCGCGGCCTCCCTTCGGGGACGTTCAGCACCCAGGAACTCGGGACGCTGGCGACCTTCCCCGATGACCCGCTGGCCACCTCGCTCCTGCAATGCGGCACAGGCGACTTCAGCGCCGGCGGCGCCACCCTGAGCAACGGCACCCAGAACCTCAACACGCTGCTGGCCACGTTCCCCAACTCCGCCCAGGCGGCCCAGGTCGAACCCGCCGTCGCCAAAGCCCTCGGCGTGGCCGCCGGCGGCATCACCGGGACCGACCCCTGCACCGCCACCGACAGCCTCACCCAGCTCGACACCCAGATCAAAGCCCTGACCAGCCCGGTCGCCGGCATCTCCACCGCGCTGCAGAAGGACGGCACCACGGGGCTCACCGACGTCGAATCCGGCAGCTACGACTGCGCCGTGTCCAAGTACAAGGGCGGCAACTTCACCGACGCCCAGTCGGCGTTCGACTCCTTCGTCACCGCCTACCCGAACGACCCCAACAAGGCCCTGGCCCAGAAGTACAGCATCGCCGCGCAGGTCGCCCAGGAAGACGCCGACGCCGGCAAGGTCACCCCCACCCTCACCGCCGGCGGAAGCGTCAGCATCACCGTCTCCAACGACAGCCCCGACCCGATGCAGATCCTCTACACCGGCCCGGCCACCGGCACCATCAACATCGCCGCCTGCTCCAGCTGCAAGACCTACGCCAGCGCCACCGACGGTCAGCAGAACGCCTGCAGCGACAGCAGCATCGACTACCCCAAGACCTCGTTCACGCTGCCGCCCGGCACGACGTACTTCCTCCAGAAGAGCACCGGCACGAACGTCCAGTCCTACTCCCACAACGAGAGCTACGACGCCGGCAGCGAATACGACGTCTGCGCCTACGAGACGAGCCTGTTCAGCCTTCCGCCCGGCACGATCTCGCCGATCGTCCCCATCGTCCCGGTGGTTCCCATCGTCCCCAAGACCTGAGCCTCACGGCTCGCCGCCGTCAGCCGGGCACCGTGTAGGTGTAGCGATCGGCCGTGGTGGTCGCGCTGGTGTCGACGTCGGTGGAGACCCGGACGTCGACGGTGAACGCCAGGTTCGGCCGGATCGCCGCCGCCGTGCTTCGCGCCGCCGTGCTTCCTGCTGACGTGCTTCCCGCCGCTGTCATGTACGAGCTCACCGGTGGTGTGATCGCGGTGATCTGCGTCGGGGAGTCCAGCGTGTACGACGCCGCCACGTCAGCTCCAGGCCGAGTTCCAGCGTGATCCCGCCCAGGGTGAAGTGCACGCCGCCGTCGCCCTCGGCCGCGACCCGCCGCTGCGCCTCGGCCACCTGCCTGCGCAGAAGCGTGATCGCGTCGGCCAGATCGAGCCAGTCCTCCCCGCCGCCGTCGCCCACGGACCCTCCCAAGATCGTCCCACCGGCCGCCCCGCGACCTGTCGCAGCATCCTGCTAAGGCGGGTCAGACGGCCCGCTTTATCCACGGGGCCAGCCACTGCTTCATCCACGACGGTGCGCGCATGTGGTCGTGGGCGCATTGCTCGGCCCACAGCGCGGCGTGCTCGGGGTCCAGGGTCAGGACGATGCCGTCGGCGGCCAGCAGGACGTCGGCGACGCGGATCGCGGTCGTGGTGTTCGAGGTCGCGAAGGTGCGGTACCGGATCAGGTCGATGACCAGGTGCACGGCGCGGTCCAGCGGATCGGGGTACTCCAGTTCCCAGGCGCGCGTCCGGGGCGACCACACCACGCCGTAGGCGACGGACAGCGCGACCGGCAGTATCGCGGGATCGCGCGGTATCCCGTCCCCGCCGCAGATCTGGTTCACACGGCAGATCTGCTCGGGCGTGAGCCGGAAGGTCACGGCGTCACGACCAGGTCGCCTCGGCCTCGGCGATCGCCTGGTACGCCTCGCCATTGCGCTCACCGGAGTCGGCCAGCAGGTCCTCGAACAGCGCGTCGGGCATCGGCTCGGCGCCCAGGAGCGGATCCGGGTCGGGCAGACGGCGCACAGCAGCTTCGGCCATGACGACCACGGTAGCGAAGCGGGGGGCGGCTGTCCCGGGATCGGGGGTGGATGTTTGGGAGGCGGTGCATCTCGACTCGCGTCGGCGGGCCGATGGTGTGGGTGGGTGGTCGGGTCTACTGCGATGGTCAAAGGCGACAGTGAAGGCGACAGTCAACCCGGAATTCACAAGTATTCCTCGCGGCGGCGCGCCCGCAATTATCCACTAGAGGAAACCCTTCAAGCCCCGCGCTCGGAAATCCCGCGAACCAGATTCGGGAATCCGTCCCGGCCGATAGGGTGTCAGCTCGGACTGCGGGCCCCGGGTCAAGCGTCGGGCCGGCACTGGGGGAGGGATTGTTCAATGCCTCATTCTCACATATTGATGGATGTCATCGGGGAGATGGTCATCGGGAAGCCGGCGACGGTCGAGCTGGCCGTGGTCTGTCTGCTCTCCGAGGGCCATCTGCTCATCGAGGACGTTCCGGGGACCGGGAAGACGACGTTGGCGCGGGCCATGGCCGCGGCGATCGACACCGAGTGGCGGCGCATCCAGTTCACGCCGGACCTGCTGCCGGCGGACATCACGGGGACGTCGGTGCTGGATCCCCGGACCGGGGAGTTCGAGTTCCGGCCCGGGCCGGTGTTCGCCGAGGTCGTCATCGCCGACGAGATCAACCGGGCCTCGCCCAAGACGCAGTCGGCGCTGCTGGAGGTCATGGAGGAGCGCCAGGTCACCGTCGACGGCACGACCCATCCGGCGCGCCGGCCGTTCCTGGTCGTGGCCACCCAGAACCCGGTGGACATGGAGGGCACCTACGCGCTGCCCGAGGCGCAGCTCGACAGGTTCCTGATGCGGCTGCGGCTCGGCCACCTGGAGGCCGAGGAGGAACTGGCCGTCATCCGCAGCCACCAGCAGGGCCACACCGTGCAGAACCTGCGGCCGGTGATGAACCGCGACTCGGTGCTGCGCGCGATCGGCGAGACCAGGCAGATCACCGTGGCCGAGACGCTGGCCCGGTACGTCGTCGACCTCGCGCGCGCCACGCGCGACCACCCCCACGTGCGGCACGGCGCCAGTACGCGCGCGACGCTGGCGCTGGTGCGCAGCGCACAGTCGCTGGCATACGTGCGGGGACGGCCGTACGCCACCTCCGACGACGTGCGCCTGCTCGCGGCCCCCGTGCTGGCGCACCGCCTGGTGCTCTCGCCGCAGGCCGAGCTCGACGGCGTGCAGGCCGAGGACGTCGTGCGCGACGTCCTCGCCCACGTCCGCACCCCGGACACGGCGGGCAGCATGCGATGACGGCGCAGGGCGAACTCCTGGGCGTCACCCCGTTCCACAAAGCCCTGACCGCGCGCGGCTGGCTGCTGCTCGCGGGATCCGCGGCCGTCGTGGGCGCCGCGCTGGCGCTCGGGTATCCCGAACTCGCGGGCGTGGGATCGGCCGGCGTCGCCGCGGTGCTGGTGGCGATGGTCACCGTCGCGCGCACCCCGGCGCTCGCGGTCGACCGGTACACGCACCCGCCGCAGGTCACCCGGGGCACGCCGGACGTCACGGCCCGGCTGGACGTGCACAACACCTCGCGCTGGTCCCTGCCCTCGGCGCGCACGCGGCTGATCGCGGGCGCGGCGAACCTGCCGGTCAAGCTCCCGGCCGTGGCCGGCGGCGCGACGGCCCGGGTCCAGTCCCCGACGCTGCCGACGGCCCGCCGCGGCGTCGTGCGGGTCGGTCCGCTGCTGGTGACCCGCGCGGACCCCTTCGGACTGGCCCGCCGGGTCCTGGACACCGGGACCTTCTCCGAGCTCTACGTCCGCCCCCGGCCGGTGCGGCTCCCCGACGTCGCCCGGAGCCTGGCGCGCTCGGTCGACGGCTCGCAGGCCGAGACGAAGATGGACGGGACGCTGGCCTTCCACCGGCTGCGCGAATACGTGCCCGGCGACGAGCGCCGGCACATCCACTGGCTGGCGACCGCGCATGCCGGCCGGGTGTTGGTGAAACAGCACGTGGACACTGCCCACGCGGCCGTGGCGGTGCTGGTCGACGTGGTCCCCGGCGGTCGGGAGGGCGCCTTCGGCGGGGCTTTCGAGGCGGCTTTCGAGGTGGCCGTCGACTGTGCGGCCAGCGCTGCGGTGTGCGCGACGGAGCGCGGCGATCCGCTGGTCCTGCTCGACACCTTCGGCCGATCGCTGCTGGACCAGGGTGTGCGGGGTGCGAGGGCCCGTCGGTCCGCGTCGACCGAAGGGGTGCTCAATGCCCTGACACGGGTCGTCGCCGAGCCGCCGGAAGCGCAGGAGGCGGCGTCTGTGGCGTCTATGGGATCGTCCACGGCGAACGGCAAGAAGAACGGCGCCGGGTCCGGGCGCGGTGGCGGCACCCTGGGCGTCGGCATCCGGTGCCTGGTCGAGAGCGGCCGGGGCAGCCTGGCGATCGTGGTGAGCACCCGGTCGCTGACACCGTGGGCGACCGATCTCAAGGCCCTGACCTCATCCTACGCCCGGGTCATCGCCGTGCACGCGACCGACGCGCCGGGTCCGGCGACGACCACCCGGATCGGACGGGTCCTGTGGACCGAGGTGCGCAGTGCCGATGAGCTGCCGGCGGCGCTGCACCGGGCGAGGGCTGCGGCATGAGCGCGACCTTCCAGCCGCAGCCGCAGCCGCAGCCGCAGCCGCAGGCGTCATGGCCATGGCCAGCGCCAGCGTCGCCGCCGCAGCAGCAAAAGCAACAGCAGCAACAACAGCAACAGCAGCAGCACCGGCCGTCCGAGCCCCTCCCGACGCCGACCCGCCGGGCCGCGACCGTCGCCGTCGGCGCCCTGCTGACCGGTGCGGCCCTGCTCCCGCTGGTCAAGGTCCTGAGTACCGCCCCGGCCCTGCGCCTGATCGCGCTGTCCGTCCCGGTTGCGACGGTCGTGGCGCTCGGAGCGCGGTGGCTGGTCGCGGGTCGGCAGAACCCTGATCGGCCGGGTCCGCTCGGCCCGCTCGCGGTGGCCGTCGGCTTGGTCGTGGGGGTCGTGGCCGGGGTCCTGCCGGGCATGGTTCTGGCCGCCCCGGACCCCTACGCCCCGTCGGGCTTCGGACCGCGGGTGGCCGGCGCGGTCGTGGACGGCGTGCCACGGTTGTTGTCGGTTCCGACGCCGGCGCCGGACAGCCGCGGCTTCACCGACCTGCCGCTGCTGGTCGGGGCCCTGCTCGCGGCGGTCGTGGCGCTGGCGGCCCGCAGTCGCAGGCCGGTCGGCGCGCTGGCGCCGGCCACGCTGGTCTTCGGCGGTCTGCTGACGCTCGGCGTCCACGGGCCCGGCTCGGCGGTGGTCTACGCGGCCTGCTACGCCGTCGCGGCTCTGGGCTATCTCGCCGCGACGGCGTCGAATGCCCTGCGCGACTGCGGTCTGGCCGTGTTCACGACCGTCGCCGTCGGCGCGGCCGCGTTCGTCGGCGTCACGGCGATCCCGCTGCACAGGGCCTTCGACCCCCGCAGCGTGCAGCAACTCCCGGTCCAGTCGCAGATCGCCGTCGACCCGCTCGCCGCGGTGTCGGGTGAGCTGCTGACCCCGGACCAGCCGGTCCTGACCGCGACGCTGTCCGGGGCGCTCCAGGCCCATCCCCGCAACTGGGTCTGGCTGGTCTACGACTCCTACGACGGCGCCGCCTGGCAGGCCTCGGCCGACGCCAGGCCGACCGGGATCGGCACCGTGCCGGTGACCGGGGACACCGGGGCGGCGGAGGTGACGCTGGCGTCGCCCGCCACGCTCTTGCCCCACCCCGGCAACGTGTCGTCGAACCAGCCCGGCACGGTCGAGTACGACGGCGGTCACGAGCTCCTGGCCTCCGCCGGGGCGCTCGGCACGTTCTCGGTCACCGCCTCGGTGGTGAATCCGGGGGCTGAGGCGCTCACCGGCGCCGCCATCCCGCCGGACGCGCCGGCGGCGCTGACGGCCGTCCCGTCCTGCCTGCCGCCGGAGCTGCGCAGCCTGGCCGACCAGGCACGGGAGCAGGCGAGCCTGCCCGACGAGGAGGCGGTCTGGCTGCAGGAGCATCTGGATTCGGCGCCCTACGTCTACGACAAGAAGGCCCCGCCGGGAGAGAGCTGCGGGAACATCAGCCGCTTTGTGCAGACCCACCGCGGCACCAGCGCGCAGTTCGCGACCGCGTTCGTGATGGCGGCACGGCAGCTGGGCCTGCCGGCCCGGATGGCCGTCGGCTACCTGCCCGGGCACACGGCCGGCGCCACCGACGTCGTCACCGACGGCGACGCCTACGCCTGGCCCCAGGTCATGTTCGCCGGGCTCGGCTGGGTCGACTTCGACCCGACGCCGCGTTCGGACCAGAGCGCCGCCGCGCCGCCCCGCGAGGAGCAGTCCGGCGTCTCGCAGGTCTCGCAGGCCGTCGACCAGGGCCACCGGACGAAGGACACGACGACGGCCACCGATCCGGTGAAGCCGCGCCACTCCGGCGTGTCCGTGATCCTGTTCGTAGTGCTCGGGGCGCTGGGGCTGCTGATCGGTATCGCGGCCTGGCCGGCGACGGTACGGATCAGGCTCCTGACGCGCCGGCGGCGCCTGCGCCGGGCCCCGGAAGCCGCGGCGCGGGTCGTCGGCGCATGGGACGAGCTCCTGCATCCGCTGGAGCGCGCCGGACTCACGGTGCGGGCGCGCAGCTCGCACGACGTCGCGGCGGCGGCCGTCGGTGTGGTGCCGGAGCCGGTACCGGTCCGGCGGCTGGCCGTGTTGGTGGAGCGGGCGTTGTACGACCAGGTGAGCATGGCCGACGCCGAGGTCGCGTGGCAGCTCAGCGACAGCGCGCGCAAGTCCGTGGCGACGACGATGAGCGCGCCGCAGCGGGTGCGGGACGCGTTCCGGGTACCGGCCGGTCGACGCTGACAGAGACAGAATAGACAGTGCGAACAGACAGACTGCGCCCCGGGGATGCTCCGGGGGCGCAGTCTGTTGTCGCTGTCTCTGGTGCTACTGCTGCTACTGCGAAGAAGCCTGACCGCCGCGGACGCACTCCGGTGTCGAATAAGCGGCGTGGCCGTCGAGGGAGTAGACGTAGCCGACCGCGACACAGTACGGCTTGGCCGGGTCGAGCCCGGTGAGCACCGCCGGGCTGCCGCCGGTCACCGGGGTCGGCGCGTGGCCGGAGCCCAGGGTGATGACCACCGGGAAGTGCTGCGGATTCCCTTCGGGATCGTGCCAGGACACCTTCAGCTCGGTACCCGAGGCGACGACGGTGACGCCGTCGGGCGGGATCGGTGTCGATGCGGCGGGGGAGCTGGGGGATGCCGTGGTGGCGGAGGCGGAGGCGGCCGCGGGTGACGACGGGGGAGTGGTCGCCGACGCGGGTTCGTTCGACACAGGCGCGTTCGAGGTGGCGGCCGCCGGCGCCGTGGTGCCGTTCTGGTCCTGGAGCACCGCATAGCCGCCGCCGAGGACACCGAGCATCAGCACGCTCCCGCCGGCGACCAACATCGGGCGCCGCCGACTCGAACCGGCCGGGGCGGGCGCTTCCGGCTCCGGCGGAGCCTCCCAGCGGATGACAGAGGTCTGCATCCCCTGGCCGTCCGACGGCCGCCCGACCCGGGGCCGGTCGGGATCGCGCGGATCGCCACCCGGGATCGGCACACCGATGTGAACCCCGTCCTGCGGCTTGGGAGGCGCGGGGACCGGCGCGCCGTAGTCGGTCATCCCGTGCACCGTCGCCCAGGGCAGTCCCGGGACGCCCGCTCGACCGGCGACCTCGCCTGCCGGTGGACCTTCGACCGGCGCGCGCGGCTGCGCCAGCAATTGTTCTGCCGGTGCCGGTGCTGGAGCCAGAGCAGGAGCTGGTTCCGGAGCTGGTTCCGGAGCAGGAGCTGGTGCCGCTGCTGGTGCTGGAACCGGTGCCAGAGCCGAGCGCAGCGGCTGTCGCGCTCCTGTCTGCCGGCCCGGACCGTCGTCCCACGGCGTCGCGGCCAGCCCGAGGCCGCGTTCCACCTCGGTGAGGGCCCGGGCGAACTCCTCGGCCGAGCCGGTCCGCTGAGTCGGTTCCCCGATCAGGGCACTGCGAAGACAGGCGTACAGCTGCTCCGGGATGTCCTGCCGGCGGTCGATGGCCGGCAGCGGGCCGTGGACCGCCCGCTCCCGCAGGACGTCGGGGCCGGCCGGCTCCCCCGGGAGATGGAAGGGCGGGCGGCCGGCGAGCGCCGCGTAGACCGTCGCGGCCAGCGACCAGACGTCGGCCGGGGTCCACCCGCCGCCGTTGCGGATGACCTCGGGGGCGGCGTAGACGGGGGTCATGGCGTAGCGGTGCGCCGCCGACGGGGTGTCGCGGTCGACGGCGATCCCGAAGTCGGACAGCAGCGGCTCGTCGTTGTAGTCGAGCAGGATGTTGGCCGGTTTCACGTCGCGGTGCAGGATGCCCTGGTCGTGGGCGAACTGCAGGGCCCCGGCGACGCGCACGCCGAGGCTGAGGGCGTCGCCGACGGGCAGCACGCCGCGCAGTTCGAGGCGCTGCTGGAGGCTGCCGTGGGCGTAGTACTTCATGAGGATGTAGGGGTAGCCGCGGTGGAAGCCGCCGTCGTACACGTCCGCCACGGACGTGTGCGTGGACAGCCGGCCGGCGGCCTCGCACTCGGCCTGGAAGGTCCGGCGCGTCTCGGCGTCGTCCATCCGGGTCATCAGGACCTTGACCGCCACGTCGCGGTTCATCGCGGTCTGGCGGGCCCGGTAGACCGCGGCGCTGCCGCCGACGCCGAGCGGGGTCAGGTCGGTGAGCCCCGGGATCTCCGGGGGCTCGTTCTCGTCGAGGCGGGCGGTTTTGCGCCGCGGCCGGGGCATGTCAGCAGCCTGGGAGGTTGGCGGTCGCGGAGTTCGGGTCCAGCATCCAGAAGTTCGACATGTAGCCGTTCGCGGGGCTGGAGACCCTGATCCAGATGGTCGACGAGGCATTGTTGGGGCCGGTGTCAGGCGGGTTCGCGTTCATCCAGCAGAGGGCTTGAACAGTCGTGCCCTGCTTTACGAGAACGACTTCGTTGTTGGCGTTCCAGCCCGGTGCGGACAACACATGGCTGTCGCCTCCGCAGTACTTGGGCGGATTCTTCGTCGGGCAGGTCCCGAAGATCGCGGTCGCGTCCGCCGTGATGGCCTTCGTCCCGGTCATCACCGTGGTCTGCCCGGTGGCCTGTCCGGCGGCGTTCTGGGCGTAGTAGTGCACGGTGTAGGTCTGGTTGTACGTCGACACGCCCACGCTGATCGTGCCGCAGGCCGTGGAGTGGCTGTTGATGGACGTCCCGTCGACCGTCACCCAGCAGTCGGTCGCCAGGCCGCCGCGTCCGACGTTCGCGCTCACCGAGAGCGTCAGGCCGCCGGCGCCGGCCGACACCCCGCTGACCGTCGGCGGTCCGGTGGTCGTCAGCGACGTGGTCCTGGTCGGACCGGTCGCCTGCGCGGCGTCGGTGACGCCGACGGTGAGCGTGTAGGAGGTGTTCGCGGTCAGGCCCGAGAGCGGAACCGTGACCGGCGAGCCGTCGGCGGCGGCGTCCACGCTGATCGGGCCGGTGGCGGCGAGGGACAGGGCCACGCGGTACTTCGAGGGCGCGCTGCCCTGCTGGCACGTCGCGTCGCAGGACACGGTGATGTGCGCCGAGGTGCCGTCGGTGGCGATCGATGCGACGGCGACCTTGGGCGCGGTCGGCGGCAGGTAGGGCGTGACCGGCGTGGTCGGCGCCGACTTGTCGCCCTCGGCGGCGCCGACGGTCCCGGTCGCGCTCACCTGGAACTGGACCGGGGTCCCCACGGCCAGGCCCTGCTGGGCGCCGAGGGTCACCGATGTGCCGGGGACGCCGCTCATCAGCGGGACCGTCGAGCCGGCGGCCCAGATGGTGTAGGCGGCCACGTGGTAGTTGTGGTCCGGCGCGGTCCAGGACAGGGCCACGGTGCCGTCCGGTGTGGGCGTGGCGGCGGTGACGCCGGTCGGCGCGTCGGGGACGTTGCCGGAGGGGGTCACGGGGTTGCTCGTGGCCGCGGGGCCGCGGCCGACGGCGTTCTGCGCCGCGATGGTGAACGTGTACTGGACGCCGTTGGTCAGGCCGGGGACCGTCGTGCCCAGTGCGGTGCCGGGCACGTCGAGCGTTCCGGTCGAGGCGTCGGAGCCGGTCCAGGCGAGGTGGTAGAGCGTCACGGCGCTGCCGTTCGGCGCCGCGGCCCGCCAGCCCAGGGAGGCCGAGGCGTTGCCGGCGGTCGCGGTGGGCGCTCCGGGAGCGCCGGGCGGCCCGGCCTTGTGCGGCGGCGGGCTGCTCGGTCGGCTACCGCCGGGCCGGTTCCCGGTCGGCGAGGTACCGGTCGGCCCGGGCGGCCCGGTCGGGTGTGACTCGGTCGGGGCGGGGGGCGCGGAGCTCGGCGCGGGCTTCGACACCGACGGCGCGGGCTTGGGATCCGGCAGGTACTTCGAGACCGGCACGACGGTGCCGTCGCCGTCGATGACGGCCGCCGAAGAGTCCTGACTGTCGTTCACGAACACCAGGCGGTCCTGGACGGTCAGCGTGTCCGGGTCCTGCACGCCCGGCACCCGCAACGGCGTCGGCAGCCGGCCCGAGGCCGGGTCGACCATGAGGACCTGGTGCGTGAGGCTGTCGATGATCACCACCGAGGAGCCGCGCATCACGGCCTGGACCGGCGCGATGGCCGAGGCCAGCGGGGTCGTGGTGACGGCGCCGGTCGCGGCGTCGACCGTGTCGACCGCGTCGGCGCCGACCACCGCGAGCAGCCCGTCCACGGTGTCCGAACCGGTGACCTGCACGGCCTTGTGGCCCGCCGGCAGGCTGGCGATCCGCACGGCGGCGGGCCCGGAGGCGACCCGCGAGACGGTCCCGAGGGTCAGGTCCACGGCCACCGGCGTGCGCCCGGCGATGACGACGGCCAGCTGGTCGGTCGGCTGCCCCACCCCGCTGACCACGGCGACGGCGCCCCCGGCCACGTGGATCACCGAACCGTTCGCCGGCACCGCCGCGTACAGGCTGCCGTCCGGCGCCACGACCGGCGAGGTGATCGAGGCACCGGCGTGCAACCGGGGCCCGATCGGCGCCAGCCCGGCCCCGGAGGGATCGAGCTGCTGGATGTCGCCGGAGGCCTGATCGACGGCGTAGAGCGTGTCCCGCCCGGCCGCGGCGGTCGTGACATGACCGCCGAACAGCGTGATGGTGCCGCTGGTGTGGAAGTCGTCATTGGCGACCTTGACCAGGCGGCCGCGGTCGTCGGTGACGACGGCGCCGTCCGGCGCGTCGACCACCTGCAACGGATGGCCGAGCCCTGATACGCCCACCTGGGCGCCGACCTGGCCGGAATAGCCGTCGACCAGCGAGACGCTGCCGTTCCCGTTGTTGGACAGCCACGCCTTGCCCTGCAACGTGTGGACGCTCTGCGCGCTCAGCCCGTGGCCGCCCAGGCCCAGAAGCCCGGCGACCAGAGTCGTCGCCACGCCCGCGCCCCAATATCCGCCGTGCCGTGGAAAACTCACGGTCTCCCCCCAAACGACAAAGCCTTGTTATCGCCGGAATGCGGGAAAGGGAAAATGAGGTGACGCTTTCCCGCGCCGATCCCTTAAGGGGTCCAGCCCGAACCCCGGGCGAAAAACCTAGCACGGGATGTGGGGGGTGGACGAGGTTATCGCAAAGTGCTGGGAAGTGAGATGGCCGGCCCGGGATGGGGGTTTCCTACGTTTCCTGAGAAGTGCGGGATATTCTCGGATCAGTCGAGCGGGTCAGGCCACTCATTGGCGGGCAGCAACTCGCGCAGCGTCGCCGTCAGCTGGCGTCCCAACACCACCTCGGTGTCGATGTTCGCCCAGTCGACCTGGCGGATGAACTCCCGGCAGCGGCCGCAGGGCGGCAGGACGTACCAGAGGCCGGCTTCGTCGCGCCAGACGGCGACGATGCGGGCGATGCGGTACTCGCGGGCCGTGACCATGGCGCCGATGGCGGCGTGCTCGGCGCAGAAGCCGGTGCCGGACCCGGTGTCGACGCACACGCCCACGTAGGTGTTGCCGGACTCGGTGAGCAAGGCGGCGCCGACGTCGCCGAGCAGGCGGTCGCCCACCTTGTGCGGATGCACGACGGCCTGGGCCGCGGCGATGAGTTCGTCGTTCGGCGATAACGTTGTCTGCCCGTCCTCTGACATCATTCTGTAACAATACAGAGGGTTGACCTGGCTCCGCAAAGCCTTAACGTGGCCTGTGAAGATAACGTTATCTCGCCTCCCTCGAAGGTTCACCACCAGTGCCCTGCCCAGTCCCGCAGGGCACTGCCACCCGAAAGGTCACCCCGCAGTGACAAGTCATCCACGCTCCCGCCGGCGTCTCGCCGGCTTGCTCGCCGCCGTGCTCACGGCTGCCGGTCTCGTCGCGATCCCGAGCGCGGCAACGGCCCAGGCGCATACCTCGGCCGCCGACCCGACCGCGGCGCAGGACCTCGGCACCGTCGCGCGCTTCCAGGGCGTCTGGAACTCCCCGCCCTCCTCCCTCACCACCGGCGAGACCGTCGACGCCCCGCTGCTGGGCAACGGCGACGTCGGTGTCGCGGTCGGCGGTTCGATCGACGATCAGACCTTTTACCTGGGTAAGAACGACTTCTTCTCCACCGCGACCAACGGCATCGAGCCGCTGGGCCGGATCGTGCTGGCGGTACCCGGGATGGCCGGGTCGAGCTACCACGTCGTCCAGAACATCGCGCAGGCCCAGATCGAGGGCACCTACACGCTCGGCGGGAGCTCGCTGGCGTCCACCAGCTGGATCTCGGCCCAGGACAACCTCTTCGTCACCACGCTTCGCCTGACCGGAACCAGCGCGCAGGCCGCGACCGTCACGCTGCAGGACGGCCAGGGCGGAATGCCGGCCGGTTCCAGCCACGGCGCCGTGCTCGACGCCGACGTCCAGGCCGGCACCACGCCGGCGCCCGGCAACCCGCGGGCGCGGGTCGCGACCACGGTCCTGGGTGGAGGTCGGGCCGGTATATCGGGCAACCAGATCAGCCTGACACTGAAGCCGGGCGTGACCTACACCCTGGCCGCGGCGATCCAGAGCAGCCACGACACCGCCGCCTATCAGGCCGCTGCCGACGCCATGGCCTCCCGGCTGACGCCCGGCTCGCTGGCGAAGACCCGCGCGGCCAGTCAGGCCTGGTGGCGGACGTACTGGTCGCAGTCGTTCGTCCAGATCCCCGACCAGGCGGTGGAGAAGAGCTGGTATGGCTCGCTCTACCTGCTCGGCTCCGTCTCCCGGGCCGGCAAGTACGCGCCGGGCCTGTGGGGGAACTGGATCACCGGCGAGATGAACTGGAACGGCGACTACCACGCCAACTACAACTACGAGGCGGCGTTCTACTCGGCGCTGTCCACGAACCACATCGCCCAGATGGGGTCCTACGACGCCCCCGTGCTGGCCTGGATGCCCAACGGCGAGGCCAAGGCGGCCGCGAACGGCTTCAAGGGCGTGCTCTACCCGGTGGGCATATCGCCCAACGGCACGAGCGCCGTGGACGACCTCTACAACCAGAAGTCCGACGCAGTGAACCTGGCCAGTGACATGGTCATGGAGTACGAGTACTCGCACAGCGCCGCCTACGCGCAGAAGGTCCTGCCCTACCTGGAGCAGGTCGGCCTGTTCTGGCAGAACTACCTCACCTGGGACCCGGCAACCGGGACCTACCAGATCGAGAACGACGCCCCGCAGGAGGGCGACGCCTATCCCCAGACCAACAGCGTCCTGTCCCTGGGGCTGGTCCACTTGCTGTTCCAGGGCCTGATCGACATGAGCCGGTCCCTGAAGGTGAACACCTCGCTCATCCCCGCCTGGCAGAACATCGACAGCAAGCTCGCTCCGCTGCCGACCATGTCCAGGAACGGACAGACCGTGTTCAGCGAGGCCTCGCAGGGCGCGGGCTGGGTCAGCGACGGCAACGACATCGCGATCCAGGCGGTCTACCCGGGCATGCAGGTGGGCCTGGACAGCTCGGCCGATCTGCTGCAGACCGCGCAGAACACCGTTACCCAGCTGAACAACTGGAACAGCGACAACTCCCCGGCGACGCTCTACGCCGCCGCGGCCATGGTCGGCTACAACCCCAGCACCCTGATGGACGAGCTGCACGACGAGGCGACGAACCAGTCGTACCCGAACATGTCCGTGCACCACTACGGCGGCGGCGTCGAGAACCTCAACGTCACCACCTCCGGGCTCGACGAGATGCTGCTCCAGTCGTTCCAGAAGGACGTCAAGGTCTTCCCGGACTGGCCGGCCGGGTCGAACGCGAAGTTCGGCGACCTGCTGGCCTACGGCGACTTCCTGGTCTCCAGCAGCATCAAGGACGATGCCGTCCAGTACCTCCAGACCACCAGCCAGGCAGGTGGGGACTTCACCTTCACCAACCCCTGGGCCGGGCACGCCATCGCCTACTACGCGGACGGCGTCTACCGGGGCACGCTGTCCGGAACCAAGATCACGCTGAACACCGCGGCCGGCGAGACGATCGACCTCGCCCCGGCCGGCACCGCGCTCGCCACGATCCGCACCGAGCTGGCGCAGCCGGCTCAGGGTTCGGCCACCGCTTCGTTCAGCACCGGTTTCGAGGCCGGACAGCCTCAGCCGACTTGGACCGACACCGTCGACACCGTGGACGCCAAGGGCGGTGGCGACGCCAACGTGACCGGCGTGTGCTGCGGCCTGGCCGGTCCGCAGGCGGCGGTGCGCACCGGTGAGCAGGCACACGGCGGTACCGCTGCGCTGATGTACTCCGGCTTCGCGAACGGCGGCTCGTACGACCACGCCTACCTGCAGGTGTACGCGTTCAACGGATCGCCGCTGACGGTGGGGAAGAACACGACCCTGAGCTACTGGATCTTCCCGCAGTCCAACGCGACCACGCCCTGGGTGGCCGCGGGCTCGGAGGACAGCTCGTGCGTCGCGGCGGACCTGATCTTCACCGACGGCAGCGACCTGAGGGACGCGGGTGCCACCGATCAGTCCGGCGACGGCATCCATCCGGCCGACCAGTGCGGCCACCTGACGCCCGACACCTGGAACCACGTCACGGTGAACCTCGGCACGGTCAAGGCGGGAGCGGCGGTCAACAAGATCCTGCTCGGCTACGACCAGCCGGGGGCGAGCGGCGGATATCGGGGGTACGTCGACGATCTCAGCATCGGCTGAGGCGGGTCGCGAACGAACGGCCCGGCAGCCTGGGCGACAGGGCTGCCGGGCTATCGGGCTATCGGGCTATCGGGCTATCGGGCTATCGGGCTGCCGGGGCCGGCAGGCTCATTCCGGTCCCGGCCGCGCGAAATCGACCTTCAACGCCTAGCGCTGGTCGATCTCGATCGGATCCGAATTGAAGCTGTACGGGCGGCTGCAGGAAAGAGTGCCGGTGGCGGTGCACGTGAGCCGGTCCCGGTCTGTGGTGATCGTCACCCGTCCGTCGTCGTTCGAGGTCCGGTAGACCGCCGAGGTCGGGATGCGGTCCAGCGCGACGTTGTAGTTCGGGCCGAGGAACGGGGGGTACGGGAAGAAGTCGCCGACGTCGCCGGACTGGGACACCCGGATCAGATCGCCCTGGATGAACCTCGTCTGGATCACGAACCGGTCGACGGGGGCCGGGAGGCCGACGCCGGGCGGCTCGGTGCCGTCCGTGCCGCCTCCGGTGCCGGAGCCGCCCCAGATGATCACACAGTGGTAGCAGTTGATCGTCACCGGGCCGGGGGCCGTGTCGGCGGACGCGGCCACCGGCCCGGCGGCGAGGGCGGCGGCGAGCGTCACGGAGAACGCTGCGCGCCTGAAGAATCGGGCCGTAGGGGTTCCTTCCTGGTGCCGGGCGGTTTCGGCCCGACGTCAAGAGCCGAGGCCCTGTGGGCGCCGGACCGTCACCCCGTGCGGTCGTGTCGCTGGTCCGAACGGCGCAGCGGCGGTACGCGAGGGCTCACTAAGGCCCCCGCACCGGCCCTCATCCCGCTGGTATCGGCAGTTCGCGGAAGGCGGCTACAGCCCGCCCTCCGACGGCGCGCGCCCTCCGCCGGTCACCGGCCAGGCGAGCAGGGGGTTCCGCAGCGACGCGGCATGCCTGGCGATCACGTCGGCGTCGGGCTCGGCGAGGGTCAGCAGGCCGTAGCGAAGCCTGACCGGCCCGTTCTGCACGTGCGGGAAGTTGGTGTCCCAGTAGTTGTTCGCGATCCAGCTCAGCAGCAGCGGGTCCCGGTCGCGGGGGACGGCGTCCGGCGGCGGGCCGAAGTGGAAGCCGCCGAACTGGAGCAGCGGGGCGTCGGGGGTGAGCAGTGCGACGGCGCTGCGGCCGTCCCACATAGCGGCCGAGGACTGCGCCGTCACCCAGCCGCGCGAGGCGCCGGGCAGTTGCTCCTCGTCGAGCAGGACACTCTGGCCGGCCGTGTCGAAGGCGGCGTGCCATCCCGGGTCCAGGGCCAGGGGGAGCGCGAGATAGATCCCGGTGGGGGAGGTGTCGCCGGCGAGGTCGACGGCGATGTCGATGTGGACGACCGGGTCGGTGGCGTCGAAGCCGATGCGCTGGATCAGGCTCCTGGTTCCCGGAGCGGCGAAGCGGCGGATGAGGGTCACCCGGCCCGGCCGTTCCTCGACCGAGCAGTCCACCACCCGCTCCGCGGGCGTGTGGCGCGGCGTCCACGCCTGCCAGCACGACTCGTCGAGCATCTCGCGGTCCAGGTTCCGCTGGTAGAACGCGCGCCGACCGCTCTCGACGAGCTCGTCGGGCTGTTCGCGGACGAACGACAGCAGGTCCATGCCGGGCCTCGGGCGCAGCACCTCGCGGCCCGTCGCGCGGTCGACCAGGGAGGTGATCCGGCCCGAGGCGGGGTCGTAGGTCAGGTGGTGGAACGGGGACTCGATGTGCCCGGTGGCCGCGACGCGGTCGACGGCGGTGGCGAAGTTGAGCTCGCGGGCCGCTTTCCCGTGCCGCACGACCGCATGCGTGGGCTGATGGGCGAAGACCGGCTCGGGCAGGTCTTCGAGCCCGACGACCCGCCAGCTGCGCGGCGCCAGATCGACCCTTCCGAAGCGGCGCCGCGCCTCGTCCGGCCCCGGCGTCCGCCACGGCCGGTGCTCGAACGCCATCCGGCTGGCCCGGTACGTCCGCTCGGTGGCGGGCGTCGTCGCGGTGAACCACGGCTCGGGCAGGTCGAGGTGCGCGGTGCGCGGGTGATCGGTGGGGTTGACCAGCAGCATGCCCCTGATTCCCTTGTCCGCGACCGGGTTCCCGGCCAGCCGTTCCAGGGAGTCCATCACCGCGAACGCCGCCAGCTCGTGCCCTTCGTGCGCACCGGCGAGCTTCATCGCCTCGATGGCCTGGGCCTGCGGATTGGCCGGATCGCTGTTCCAGTGGCTCCAGGTGTGCTCGTCGAACAGATCGACGCGTTCGGCCGCCTCGGCAAGCAGAACCGGGTCGGCGCCCAATGCCTCGGCGGCGGCGAGCAGCGGCTTGGACTGCTGGTTCACCGCGGTGGCGGCCGGGGAGCTGCCTACACCGAAGCTCCAGTAGTCGGTCCAGTCGCCGCGCAGCGTCGGGACGTCTTCGGCGGGGACGCGCGAAACTCGTTCTCTGAGATCGTCGAAGGTCGCGTAGCGGATGCGCGGCCCGTGCCCGCCTTCGTTCCACCGGCGTATCAGGTCCGGTAGGAACGGGTTCGGCGGTGCGTTGTCCCACATGACGGGGGAGCAGGTCGACGTCAGATACACGAACGGCAGCCGGTAACCGTCGCGAACGAGCCGATCCTGGAAGGCGGCCCAGCCCTGGGCCATCCGCTCCACCGAGTCGTCCCATGCGTTCAGGAGCTGGTCGAACATCGTGTAGTGGCTGCCGTTGAACACCCGCAGCGTCCGTCCCGACGGCGCCTCCCACGCGAACAGCCCGGGCCGGGGCGTCACCGGCGCGCCGAGGTGCCGGTTGACCGCCGTGACGAACAGGTCGACGCCGGCGTCCAGCAACTCGTCGGCGATCGGCCACGGTACGCCGTTCACGTCGTGCTGGCAGGCGACCCGCACGGGCCGCCCGACCGCGTCCTCCAACTCCCGCTTGCCGGCCAGCAGCCGGCGCAGGCCCGGCCGGTCGATCGTGGCGCTGACGTGCCAGCGCAGCGCGGACAGCCCGATCCGGCCCTGGTCGCACAGGTCCTTGAACCGGACGAGCTGATCGTCCGGCGCGTCGGCCAGCCAGCGGCGCACCGGCTCGGTGGCCTCGCACGTCCACTTCGGCCGGTGGTCCTCCGGCAGGTCGGCGGTCTGTTCCAGCCAGTCCATGGCCTGCGTGAGGTATTCGGACTGCAAGCGCCACAGGATCGGCTGGGAGTGCGTGTATCCGACGTCGAGGTGGCTGTGGTGCAGGACGAGGATCTCCTCGATGCCGGACTCGCTGCCGGGTACGGGGTCGGTCACTTGGTGGCTCCTGTGGTGAGACCGGCGATGAACTGCTTCTGCAGGGCGAGGTAGCCGGCGACGGGGATGATCGCGGCCAGGAACATCACGCCGAACAGCTGCGCGTAGTTGGTGGAGTACTGGCCCAGCGACAGATACAGGCCGGTGGTGATGGTCTGGCCCCGCAGCGGGCCGAGGATGAACTGCGGGTTCATGAAGTCGTTCCAGATCCACAGGGACAGGAAGATCGCGACGGTCGCGGTGGCCGGGCGCATCAGGGGCATGATGATCCGCCACCAGATCCGCAGCATCCCGGCGCCGTCCAGGGCGGCCGCCTCGACGATCTCGCCCGGGACGGCCCGCAGGAACCCGGAGTAGACGAACACCGCGAACGACAGGTACCCGCCGCCGACGTTGGACAGGATCAGGCCCGGATAGGTGTGGTCCAGGTGCAGGATCGTCAGGATCCTGATCGTGGGCAGGAGCACCACGGCCGGCGGGATCATCAGCCCGCCGGCGAACGCGGCCAGCACGACGCGGCGGAACACCGCCGAGCGCCGGGTCAGCCAGAAGCTGAACGCCGAGCCGAGCGGGACGACCAGCAGCACCGAGGCCAGGACCGTGACCGCCGAGTTGGTCAGCCCGATCTGGATGATCTTGTCGGAGCGGCCCAGCGCGTCGGTGATGTTGTGCAGCGTCGGCGGCGCGGGCGGCGCCGACGGGTTGCGCACGATCTGGGCCTGGGACTTGAAGGCATTGATGATCGTCAGGTACAGGGGGCTGACGAAGGCCAGCGTGAGCAGCCCGGCCGCGGTCAGGTGGCCCCGCGAGGCCCAGGCCCGGCGGCGGGCCGGCGCCGGGCGCCGCCCGGATGCCGGTCGCGGAGCCGGTGTGCCCGGCCCGCCGGTTCGCGGCGCGGGCGTGGACCCGGTCGCCAGACCGGATGTCGGCTGCGACGTCGGCTGTGACGTCGGCTGCGGTGCCGGCTTCGATGCCGGAGTCATGGCGGTCACAGGTCCACCTCTCGGCGTCGGAGCAGCCCGGTCACCGTCAGCGCGATGGCCGCCGACACCACCAGCAGCAGCATCGCCACCGCCGAGGCGTAGCCGAACCGGTCGTCGGTGAAGGCCAGGTTGATGATGTACAGCGCGGTGGACTGCGTGGAGTTCGCGGGGCCTCCGGAGGTCAGGGCCGCGATGATGTCGTACAGCTTCAGCGTCGTGATCAGCGAGATGGTCACGCTGATCGTGGTCCCCGGGGCGACCATCGGCAGGGTGATCCGCCGGAAGCGGGCCCAGCGGCCGGCACCGTCGACGGTGGCGGCCTGGTACAGCTCGACCGGCACCGACTGCAGGGCGGCCAGGTGCACGACCGTGGTGAACCCGGTCAGCACCCAGGCGGCGACCAGCCCGACCGAGAACATCGCCAGATGCGGGCTGCCCAGCCAGGTGACCGGTTTGCCGATGAGCCCGGCGCTGAGCAGCAGGTGGTTCAGGACGCCGTCCTGGGCCAGGATGTAGCGCCAGACGAAGCCGACGATGACGCCGGAGAGCACCTGCGGCAGGAAGGCGACGGTGCGCATCACCCGGTAGCTCAGCGAGGTCTTGTTCAGCAGCAGCGCGAACCCGATGCCGGCGGCGTTGGCCACGGCGGTCACCGCCAGGGCGGTGAGCAGGGTGAAGGTGAGGCTGGACTTCAGGGCGTCGTCGTGCAGCATGTCCGTGTAGTTGGACACCCCGACGAACCGCGCGTGCGCCAGCAGCGGGTTCTCGTCGGTCAGGCTCTTCCAGGCGCTCATGATCACCGGTGTGACGATGAACAGCGCGTACAGGGCGAGGGCCAGCACGGCGATCGCGCCCAGGGCGCTCTCGCCGCGCTGACGGCGTGCTCGGCCGGTCACGGAGCTCACTTGGTCGCCGTGTTCCAGGCGGAGTCGAGCTTGGCCATCTGGCCGGCGACGTCGTCGGAGGCGAACAGGGCCTGGCTGGCCGCGTAGTAGGCGTCGTTCAGGCCCGAGGGCATGGCGTCGTCGTTGGACGCCCACCCGATGGAGGACACCTTCGTGTTCTGGTTCGTCACGTAGGCGTAGGAGTCCTTGAACACCTGGGAGACGTTCACGTTGTAGTCGGCCAGGGTCTTGCCCTTGAGCATCGGGAACGCGCCGTCGCCCTCGATCAGGGCCTTGTAGTTGGCCGGGTCCAGCGACCAGGCCTCGGCGAAGGCGGTCGCCTTGTCCGGCGCCGGGGTCTTCGCGCTGATCGCCATCGAGCCGCCGACCGCGAACGGCACGACCAGCGAGCCGTCGTCGGTGGGCGTCATGAACGCGCCGAAGTCGTCGGCGTGGTCCTTCGGGACCGAGCCCAGGAACCAGCTGCCCATCATGTACATCGCGGCCTTGCCGGAGGTGAAGTTCGTGATCGAGTCGGCGTACTTCACCCCGAGCGCGCCGTCCTCGAAGTACCCGTTCTTCGCCATCGTCCGGTACTTGGCGACCGCGGTCTCGACGTTGGCGTCGGTGAACTTGACCTTGCCGGCGTAGCGCTCCTGCAGCCAGTTCGGGTCCTTGCCCAGCACGTCGGCCGACAGGATCCCGGTCAGCGGCATCGAGGCGGAGAACGGGTCGCCGCCGCCGAGCTCGATCGGGGTGATGCCGGCCTTCTTCAGCGCGGCGCAGTCGGCCATGAAGTCCGCCCAGGTCTTCGGCGGCTGGGAGAGCCCGGCCTTGGCGAACAGCGTCTTGTTGTAGAAGACCATCGGAATGATCTGCGAGTTCGTCGGCGGGATGTAGACCTTGCCCTTGTAGGCGTTGCCCATCGGCAGCAGGAAGTTGGCGTCCACCCAGCTCTGGTCGTACGGCTTGAGCAGCCCGGCCTGGACGAACGTCGAGGGCGTGATCGACTGCAGCAGGTCCGGGAACTGCCCGGAGGCCTGGAGCTGCTTGGCGTAGGCGTCCCGGTCGGTGCTCGGCGCGACCAGCTTCTTGATGGTCAGGCCCGGGACGGCTTTCTCGCCGTCTGCGATCGAGGTGTTCCAGAACGACGTGGTCAGGCTGGGGGTCTCGAACGTCAGGTAGGACAGCGTGGTCGAGCCGCCGCCCTTCGAGCCGCCCGAGCCGCCCGAGCCGCCCGAGCCGCCGGAGGAGGTCGCCGCCGAACACCCGGCGAGAAGGAGTCCCGCGGCCAGGCCCGCCGCGAGCAGCCGGGTCGATCTTGCCGGGGGAAGCTGGTGCCGCATGAGAGTCTCCAGGGGATGCCGGGGGATGCCAGAGGATGGATAGGCCGATCGAGGCGGCGGGCGTGTCTCGACGCCGGGCCGTCTTCGAGATAACGTTATCCGGGAGGATGGCCTCCGGCGCTGAGGCGTGTCAAGGGTTCGACCGGATATCGGCGCTGTTACATGATGGGCACGCACAGGATGAGGAGTCGCCGATGAGCCCTGCACGGGGCGGGAACGAGGCCGGGGGGCGGGCCAAGCGGCCGACCATGGTCGACGTCGCACGCGAGGCCGGAGTGGCCCTGCGCACGGTGTCGCGCGTGGTCAACGACGACCCGACGGTCGGGCCGGAGTACGTCGCCAAGGTCCAGGCGGCCATCGCCGCGCTGAACTTCCGCCCCGACGAGCGGGCCCGGCAGCTGCGCACCGGCGTCACCGGCACGATCGGCGCCGCGGTCCGCCGGATCGCCGAGGTCAACCCGGCCCTGGCGGCCATCGAGCAGACGGCGCGCGCCTCGCGCCTGACCCTGATGGCCTCCTCCACGGACTTCGACGCCTCCCGCGAGCGCGACATCCTGGTCTCCATGTGCCGCCAGCGCCTGGACGGCATCATCGTCGAGCCGTTCGCCGAGAACCACGCCTACCTGCAGCCCGAGATCGAGGCCGGGATGCCGATGGTGGCCATGGACCGGCCGATGAGCGGCGTGGCGGTGGACTGCGTCATGTCCGACAACGCCTCGGGCATCGGCATGGCCTTCCACCACCTGCACCGGCACGGGCACCGCCGCATCGCCTACATCGGCGACAGCGAGCAGGTCTTCTCCGGCCGCGAGCGCGCCGCGGCCTTCCGCGCCTCGCTGGTGGCGCACGGCCAGCCGGTGGCCGATCTGGTGCACCCCGGCGAGATCGCCGCCGACCGGGTCGCCGCGGCCCTGGACGCCGCCCTGGGCGGCCCGGATCCGGCGACCGCGCTGGTCACCGGCAACATGGACAGCACCATCGCGGTCCTGCGGCGGCTCGGTCCGCAGGCCGCCTCGCGGCTGGCGATCGTCGGGTTCGACGAGGTCCCGCTGTCCGACCTGCTGCAGCCGGCGCTCACCGTCATCGCGCAGGACACCGCCGACATCGGGCGCACCGCCGTGGAACTGCTGCGGGCCCGCATCGCCGATCCCTCGCGGCCGGTGCAGAACGTCGTGGTCCCGGTCTCGCTGACGGTGCGCGGCTCCGGTGAGGTTCCGGGCCCGGCTGTTTCGGCGTCGTAACCGCCCTTTGACAGCCCTCTTGACAGACCCCCGCGGTCGCTCCACTCTTTCGAGATAACGTTATACGGCGGCGCCCCGCAGACGCAGTCCCGCCGTGTCTTCCGCGCGGGCCGGAATCACGGCCCGGCGTCTCCCGTGAAGCGAGTGGTCGATTCATGAAACTCAGCCCGCGGTCCAGAAGGACCGTCGCCGCGGGGGCTGTCGCAGCCCTCGCGGGTACCATGCTCACCACCGTCTCGACCGGTCCGGCCCGGGCGGACGGCGTCACCGCCAACCAGGCCTGGCGCATCGCCCAGCAGTACACCGGCGTCTGGACGAGTCCTCCCACGAACCTGACCGGCGGCGAGACCGTCGACGCGCCGCTGCTGGGCAACGGCGACATCGGCGTGGCGATCGGCGGGTCGATCGCGGATCAGACGATGTACATCGGCAAGAACGACTTCTTCTCCGGCTCCAGCCACGCGATCAAGCCGCTGGGGCGGATCGTGGTCACCGCGGCCGGGTTGAGCGGCTCGTCCTACAACGTGGTGCAGGACATCGCGCACGCCGAGGTGCGCGGCACCTACACCCTGGGCGGCCAGACCCTGACCACCACGAGCTGGGTCGACGCGAACTCCGGTACCTACGTCACCTCCTTCGCGCTCAGCGGCGGCAGTGCGCAGAGCATCGGCATCAGTGTGCAGAACGGATCCGGCGGCACGCCGACCGTGAGCACCAGCGGCAACGACCTGGACGCCGACGTGGCCGCCGACACCGGGACCGGCAGCGACCCGCACGCCCGGATCGCCGCGCGCACGATCGGCCAGACCCAGTCGGTCTCCGGCAACACCATCACCCTGACCATGCAGCCGGGAACCACTTCCACGCTGGTCGCGGGCATCGTCTCCAGCATCGACAGCAGCTCCTGGCAGAACAGCGCCGACGCGTTGGTCAGCACCCTGACGCAGTCCGACGTCGACACCCACAAGGCCGCGCACCGCAGCTGGTGGCAGGGTTACTGGTCGCAGTCCTACGTCGAGATCCCCGACAAGGCCGTGGAGAAGAGCTGGTACGGCTCGCTGTACCTGCTGGCCTGCGTCTCCCGCTCCGGGAAATACGCCCCCGGGCTGTGGGGCAACTGGATCACCGGCGCGATGAACTGGAACGGCGACTACCACACCAACTACAACTACGAGGCGCCGTTCTACGCCGCCTTGTCCACCAACCACATCGCGCAGATGGACGCCTACGACCAGCCGGTCCTGGACTGGCAGTCCGCCGGCCAGGCCCTGGCCTCGCAGAACGGCTACACCGGGGTCCTCTACCCGGTCGGCCTGTCGCCGAAGGGCACGAGCGCCGACACGAACCTGCACAACCAGAAGTCCGACGCCGCCAACCTCGCCAGCGACATGGTGATGCGCTTCGAGTACACCGGCGACACGTCCTACGCCACCAAGGTCTACCCCTGGCTCAAGCAGGTCGGGCTGTTCTGGCAGAACTACCTGACGTGGGACGCCGCAAACAACCGGTACGTCATCACCAACGACGCGCCACACGAGGACCAGTCCTACCCGCAGACCAACAGCGGCCTGTCGCTCGGCCTGGTCCACCTGCTCTTCCAGGGCCTGGTCGACATGAGCACCGCGCTGAACCAGGATGCTTCCACCCGCGCCACGTGGCAGACCATCGAGTCCCACCTCAGCGCCCTGCCGACGATGGCGTTGAACGGCCAGACCATCCTGCGCGAGACCGAGGTCGGCAGCGACTTCGTCAACGACGGCAACGACATCGACGCCCAGGCGATCTACCCCGGCAGCCTCGTCGGCCTGGACAGCGACCCGACCTCGCAGCAGACCGCCCGCAACACCATCGGCGCGCTCACCAACGCCTGGGGCGGCGGCAACGCCCCGGCCACGTTCTACGCCGCGGCGGCTCGGGTCGGCTACGCCCCGAGCACGATCCTGGGCAACCTCGATGACGAGGCGACCACCCAGAGCTATCCGAACATGGCGATCCACCACAACGGCGGCGGGATCGAGAACATCAACGTCACCACCTCCGGACTGGACGAGATGCTGCTGCAGTCGTTCCAGGACGACATCAAGGTCTTCGCCGACTGGCCGGCGGCCACCAGCGCGAAGTTCGGCGACCTGCTCGCCTACGGCGACTTCCTGATCTCCGCCGGCAAGTCCGGCAACGCCGTCCAGTACATCCGGGCCGTGAGCCAGAACGGCGGCCCGCTGACCGTCAGCAACCCCTGGTCGGGCGGCGTCGAGGTGTACCGCGACGGCACTGACACCGGCGCGGTGTCCGGGGCGAAGCTCACCATCGCCACCTCCGCCGGCGACACGATCGACCTCGCCCCGGCCGGCACATCGCTGGCGACCATCCAGGCCGAGCTGACGCAGCCGTTGCAGACCGGCTCCAGCAGCTCGTTCTCCTCCGGCTTCGAATCGACCGACCCGGCTTTGACCTGGAGCGACACCGTCGACTCCAGCGGCGGCGGCAGCACCGGCGTCACCGGGATCTGCTGCGGCGTGTCCGGCCCGGAGGCCGGGATCCGTACCGGCGAGACGTCGCACACCGGAAGCGGTGCGCTGATGTACTCCGGGTCGGCGCAAGGCGGCAGCAACGACTACGCGTATCTGAAGTTCTACGACCTCGGCTCGGCTCCACTGGCCATCGGGACCGGCAAGACCCTGAGTTACTGGATCTACCCCCAAAGCAACGCCACCAGCAGCTGGGTGCCTGCCGGCTCGACCAACAGCAGCTGCGTCGCCGTCGACCTGGTCTTCACCGACGGCACCACGCTGCGCGACTCCGGCGCCGTGGACCAGAACGGCGACCGCGCTCACCCCGCCTACCAATGCGGTCACCTGACGCTCGACACGTGGAACCACGTCACCGTCAACCTGGCGGCGAACAACTCGAACAAACAGGTCAGCCGCATCCTGGTCGGCTACGACCATCCCGGCTCCACCGGCGGCTATCGCGGCTACATCGACGATCTGACCATCGGCTGACATGCGGATCGAATCAGGGCTCGAGGTGCCGATGCGTGACGGCACGGTCTTGCGCGCCGACGCCTACCGCCCGGTGGGCGCCGGGCCGTGGCCGGTCCTGCTCGCTCGGACGCCGTACGGCAAGCAGAACGAAGGGGTTCTGGAGCGCCTCGACCCATGGGGCGCTGCCCGACGCGGCTACTTGGTCGTCATCCAGGACTGCCGTGGCCGCTTCGCCTCCGACGGGGTGTGGGAGCCGTTGCTCCACGAAGGCGCCGACGGCTACGACACGATCGCGTGGGCCGCGAGCCTGCCGGATTCCACCGGCCGGGTCGGGATGTATGGGCCCAGCTACCTCGGCCACACGCAGCGGGCTGCGATGGCCACGTCGCCGCCCGGGTTGGCCGCCGCCGTCCCGGCGTTCACATGGTCGGACGTGGACGACGGGCTCCTGCGGCGCGGCGGCGCGTACGAGCTGGGGTTGGTGACGCGGTGGACGTTGAACCTCGGCTTCGATGTTCTGGCACGCCGGTACGCCGAAGACCAAGGAGAGTCGGAATCCGAGCTCGCGGTGCTGACCAGTGCGCTGGACGAGTTCGCGGCACGGACGGTGTGGGAGCTTCCTGCTGATGACATGCCCACTCTTCGGCGGCTCGGCCTGTCCATACCGAAGCCGTGCGCCGCAGCGCTTCAACGTACTGATGTGCCGACCCTGGCCGTCGGCGGCTGGTTCGACTGCTTCCTGCAAGGCACGCTCGACATGGAATCGTCGGCGCTGATCGTCGGCCCCTGGACGCACGACAACCAGACTCGGCATGTCGGCGAGGTCGATTTCGGACCCGCCGCCGACGCTGCGCCGTGGCCGGCCCGACGAGAACTCGACTTCCTCGACACGTTCCTCAAACCGGACCATAGCGAGCACGGCGATGGCTTTACTGCGCTGGTGTTCGTCATGGGAGTCGATGAGTGGCGCAGTTTTCCCTCCTGGCCGCCACAGAGTGCTGACACTGCCTGGTATCTGCATCCTGATTCCTGCTTAGCGCCATGCCCGGCACCGGAATCAGCGCCGGACACCTTCGACCACGACGCCGACGACCCCGTTCCCACCCTCGGAGGCGCACTCCTCATCGGGCCTGACTTCCCAGCCGGTCCCCATGACCAGGCGCGGATCGAGAAGCGTGACGACGTGCTCGTCTACACCAGCGAGACTCTCTACTCCCCGCTGGAGGTCATCGGCCGGGTCCGCGTCCACCTGTTCGCCGAGTCCACAGCGGCCGGCGCCGACTGGGTCGCAAGGCTCTGCGACGTCGATCCCGACGGCGTGTCCCGCAACGTCACCGACGGCGTCCTGCGGACCGCTCAGAGCGCCGACCAGCCGGAAGAGCACGTGATCGACCTGTGGTCCACGGCCCACGTGTTCCGGCCCGGCCACCGCATCCGGGTCCAGATCGCCTCCAGCTGTTTCCCCCGCTGGGATCGCCATCCCGCATCGTCTCGGGCCCGGCACACCGTGCACCACGACCCCGCGAAGCCTTCGCGGATCGTCCTTCCGATCGTCCTTCCCGTTGCATGAGCGCAGAAAGGCCAGCACCACCATGTCCTCAGCCAGAGGCTACGAAGCCGAGCCCTGTCATGTCATCACCGGGCGCGTCGAGGCCGGCTACCGGTCGGCCGTCGCCGGGCTCACGCCGGGAACCGTCCTGGCCGTCGACGGTCCGGCCGCCGTCGACTGGGAAGCCGTCGCGGCCGGGATCGGCCGGGCGCTGGCTGCCCGGCGGATCCCGGTCAAGCAGGTCGACATGCGTGAGCATCTGGCCGCGTGGCCCGAGATCCTCCGGCGCACCGCGTCCGCCGTACTGCACGACGACCCGGACTTCGCCCCGCTGTCCCAGGCCGGGCTGGTCGACTTCTTCGCCGCCGTCCCGGAGCCGGACTCCGCCGACGAGGCGGTGACCGTCGTGCTCGGGCCGGGAGCGGCGCTGGCCGCGCACGACGTGCTCTGGTACGCGGAACTGCCGAAACGCCATGCCGAGGCCGCGATCACCGGCGGGAGCGGCCGCAACCTGGGCCAGCCGGCGGGAACCGGGTCGGGGACGACGCGCCGCCTGTTCTACATCGACTGGCCGGTCTTGGACCGGCACCGTGACTCCGTCATCGGCGACGTCGACCTGTGGCTGGACACCCAGGACACCGAATCGCCGGCCTGGCTGGACGGCTCGGTCCTGCACACGGTCCTGGCCGAGCTGGCGGCGCGGCCGTTCCGGACCCGGCCGACCTTCAACACGACGTCCTGGGGCGGGCACTGGGGCCAGGAGCAGCTCGGCTTAAACCGCGACGCGCCGAACACCGCCCTGGGCTACGAGCTCATCGCGCCGGAGAGCGGGATCCTGGTCGGCGGTCCGGACGGTGCGCGGGTCGAGATCCCGTTGCAGGCACTCGTGGCCCGGCACCCCGAGCAGGTCCTCGGCACCGCCGGGCACGCGACGTTCGGCACCTCGTTCCCGATCCGGTTCGACTACCTGGACACGGTCGGCGGCGGCAACCTGTCCGTCCACTGCCACCCGCAGCCGGACTACATGAGCCGGGTGTTCGGCTGGCCCTACACCCAGCACGAGACCTACTACATGATGCTCGGCGGGCCCGACCGCAAGGTCTTCCTGGGCCTGCGCCAGGATGCCGACGTCGAGGCCTTCCAGCGTGACGCCGACCGCGCGGTGCACGACGGGGAGCCGTTCGACGTCGAGCGCTACGTCCAGACCTTCCCGGCCGAGCAGCACCAGCTGTTCCTGATCCCGGCGGGCACGCCGCACGGCAGCGGCGAGGGCAACGTGGTGCTGGAGATCAGCGCGACGCCGTACCTCTACAGCCTCCGGTTCTACGACTGGCTCCGGAAGGACGCCGCGGGTAACCCGCGGCCGGTCCATGTCGGGCACGCCTTCGAGAACCTCAACCGCCGACGGACCGGCGAGGCCGTCGCCCGCGATCTGGTCCAGCAGCCCCGGACTTCGCGCGCGGGGCAGGGGTGGAGCGAGGACGTCATCGGCCGGTTGCCGGAGATGTTCTTCGAGGTACGGCGGATCGAGGTGGGTTCCGGTGCGGTCGTCGAGGACTCGGCGAGCCCGGGATTCCACGTGCTCAACGTCGTCGAGGGCGAGGGGATCGCGGTGGAGACCGCCGGCGGACACCGGTACGAGCTCGCCTACGCCGAGACCCTGACCGTTCCCGCAGCGGCCGGTGACTACCGGGTGAGCGCGTTGGGCTCCGGTGCGGTCAGGTATGTCAAAGCCCTTGTTCCGTGAGCGGCGGCTACCCGACCGGTATGGCGGTCATGGACGTCGGCGGTACGCATGTCACAGCTGCGAAGGTCGACCTGGGGTCGCGTTCGGTCGTCGCCGGGCAGTCGTTCCGCGAGCCGCTGAACGCTGGCGGCAGTGCGGAGGAGATCCTCTCGGCGCTCATCCGCTGCGCCTCACGCTTGGCCACGGCGCCCGGAACGCACTGGGCCATCGCCGTACCCGGGCCGTTCGACTACGAAAGCGGCACAGCCCGGCATTCGGCGGTCGGCAAGTTCGACGCTCTGTACGGGGTCGATGTCCGTGCCGCGTTGTCGCCGCGGCTGCCGGGTTCCGCAGGCGTCACTTTCCACAATGACGCGCAGGCTTTTCTCGCCGGGGAATGGTGGGCCGGTGCGGCTCAGGGTCACGACCGCGCGGTCGGGGTCACGTTGGGGACCGGTGTCGGCTCGAGTTTCCTGATCGGCGGCCGAACTCTGTCCGACGGACCAGGGGTGCCGCCGGAGGGCCGGGTCGATCTGTTGCGCTACGCGGGCCTGCCGCTGGAGGAGACCGTTTCGCGGCGGGCGATCCTGCGGGCCTACGAACATGCGGCCGACGGGGATCCCGGCATCGACGTGCGGCAGATCGCCGAGCGTGCCCGCGGCGGCGACCGGGTCGCGGCAGAGGTCTTCAGCCATACGTTCCGCGCCCTGGGCATGGTCCTCGGACCGTGGATCGCCGCTTTCGAACCGACGATCCTCGTGGTCGGCGGTTCGATCGCAGCCTCCTGGGATCTGGTCTCCGGGCCGCTTCAAGAGGGTCTCGCCGAGACTGGATCTTGGGCGGCTTCGGCGGGCAAGCTGGAGCGCGCGCAGCACTTGGCCGACGCGCCTCTTCTCGGTGCCGCACACCTGGCGGCGGAAAGCAGGACGGCATCATGACCATCACGGTCGTCGAGGCGGCCGCGTGGCTGACCGACCTGGAAGTGGAGACCGTGCGGACCGATGCGGTCCAGGCGTTCCTGAAACACTTGGCCGGGTGCGCCGCAACCGCAGCCGCAACCGCAGGCGCGCTGAGCGGTGGCCGAGCGCACCGACCCCCGCGTCGCCCGCACGACCGAGGCCCTGACCGGCGCGATCGTCGAGCTCGCCGGGCAGCGTCCGGTCTCCCGCATCACCGTCGCCGAGCTGGCCGAGCACGCCGGGATCACGCGGGCGACCTTCTACAACCGCTACGCCGGCCCGCTGGATCTGCTCGTCCAGGTACTCGCCGCGGACCTGGAACGAGGCCACCGCCGCGAGGAGGAACTCCGGAACCGGGGCGGACACGCCGGCGCGCAGCTCCTGCGTCTGGCCACCGCCGAGGTCGTCGACCACGTCGAGCGCTTCGAGGCCGTATACCGCCAGGCCATGCGCGACCCAGCGGACCGCGGCGTGTACGAGGCCCTCGTCCGCCACTTCGCCGACTACGCGCTCGCGCACATCACGCGATCGGCGCACCCGGCCACCCCGCGGACGAACCACAAGGTCATCGCCTCGTTCCTGGCGCACGGGTTCGCCGGAGCCATCGAGGCCTGGCTCGCCGACGGCGCCGGGAGCAAGGAAGACCTCATCGACGCCGCGGTGGCGTGCGCTCCGGTGTGGTGGGGGTGAGACCTCATTCGCGATGAATCCGCGCGATCGCACAGCGTCCAGGCTGATCTGGAGTTGGCGCACCGGCTGGCGGACCGCGCCGACGCCATCGCCGCGCGCCATTTCCGGGCCGGCGGCATCGTGGGGCGGGCCAAGGCCGACGGCAGCCCGGTCACCGCGGTCGATCTCGACATCGAGCACACCGTCCGTGCCCTGATCAACGACGCCCGGCCCGGTGACGCGTTCCTCGGCGAGGAGTTCGGCGGCTTCGGGCAGGGCCGCCGCCGCTGGATCGTCGACGCCATCGACGGGACCGCGAGTTTCCTGGCCGGGGAACCGGAGTGGGGCACGCTGATCGGGTTGGCCGACGGTGATGATGTCGGGCTCGGCATGGTCACCGCCCCGGCGTGCGGCCAACGGTGGTGGGCTGTGCGTGAATCCGGGGCCTGGGCCGCCGCTCTGCCGCGTGCGCCGGCCGTACCACCCACGAGGCTCGCCGTCACCGCGGCGACCGAACTGCGCGACGCCACCATCGGCATCTGGCCCCCGCCTGCGCGCCTGACCCCGCGCGACCGGCGCCTGGCCGCCGGCCTGGCCGCCCGGGCCCGGGCCACCGTCCCCGCGGTGGACTGGCATGACACGACCTCATCGGCGGCCGTCCGCAAGCCGTCCACCGGATCCGGGACCTGCCACGGCGCGCTGCTCGTGGCCACCGGCCAGATCGATGCGTTCTTGCTGCTGGGCGCCGGCCCTTGGGACATCGCCGCGCTCATTCCGATCGTCGAGGAAGCCGGCGGCGCGTACAGCGATCTGTCAGGTCATCGGAGCGACGGTGCCCGGAGCGCGCTGTTTTCGGCCTTCGCGCTCCATCAGCGGATTCTGGACGTCATCGCTGTCGGCTCGGGGCGGGGTCCGGGCTGAACGGAACCGGGCCCTGCCGTTCGGGATTCGGCCAGTTCAGGATAATCTTCCGCGGTCATATCCACAGTGCGGCGGTGGGCGCCGTGCTCGACGAGGGTGGGGAAGGCCGTCAGTGGCCAGGAACAAAGACAAGAGTTCGGGCGGGTCCGGGGAGGGGTCGAGCCTGTCCGATGAGGAGTGGGCCGAGTTCGAGCGGTCGTTCACCAAGGACTCGACCAAGAGTGCGGCTTACAAGGAGCCGTCGGCGCGGCAGCGTGAGCTGACCGAGAAGTGGAAGAAGGATCAGCCGAAGGACACCGGTTGGCGCACTGATGGGGCGCGGGCAGACCTGAGTCCGAAGCCCGGTGGTGGCTCGGGCGGGTCCGGCGGTTCCGGCGCGTCCGGGGCCTCGACCGGCAGGCGCCGCCGGCCCTGGATCCGGAACCTGGCCTGGGCGCTGGTCGCGCTGGTGGTCACGGTCGTGGCCATCGGTGGGCCGAAGATGTTCTCCTCGTCGAAGAGCTCTGATGCCGCCACGTCGAGTACTCCGGGCAGCACCTCTCCCATCGGCAGCACGCCTCCGGCCGGGACCTCAAGCTCCAGCGGGTCCGCGCCGGCCAGCCCGACGTACACGAACCCCGACGACCGGTACTTCGACGGCTCCAAGTCGATGGACTGGCAGAACGGCGAGGCGGGCATCGTGGTGCCGGCCGCGGCCCGGATCGGCGACTATTCCGCGAAGGCGGTCGGCGACGCGTACGGCGCGTTGCGTCAGATGCTGATCACCGCGGACCTGGACCCGGCGGTGCTCGGCGGTGCCGAGCCGACCGCGGAGTTCAAGGTGCTGGATCCCAGCGAGGGCATCCAGAAGGACTACGAGAAGCGGATCGCCAAGCCGGGGCGCGACGGTGCCACCAACGACCCGAAGGCGTTCGCCACCCGCTTCAACCCGAAGACCACCGCGGTGCTGGGCAAGACGGTCAAGGTGCACGGCTCGATGTCCGCCGCCCTGGACAAGGACGGGAACCTGATCGTCACCGGCGACTACTCCTTCGTCTACGCGCTCGCCCCGGCCGGCAGCCAAGGGCAAGAGGTGGACCGCAGCCTGGTGCGTCGCGTGTGGAACCTGGAGGTCCAGCCGACGACCGCCGCGCGCGCCAGCGGCTACTGGCTCTCCGGATGGTGGTACGACATCGCCAACGACCGGTGCAACGTCGCCGACGGGTTCATCAACCCGTCGTTCGGCACGGACGGCGGAGTGAACACCGGCAAGACCGTCGACCCGTACGCGACCACGCCGCCGCCGTCGGCGCCGGACAGTGAGCCGTCGTCGTCGGCATCGGCATCGGCATCGTCATCCTCGTCGACCAACGAATGCGACGCGGTGAAGCCGGTCTGAGCGAGCAGTTCCGAGACAACAGGAAAACGCCGCGGCCCATCATCCCGACACCCCTGTCGGGATGATGGGCTAGGCTGGCCGCGTTCCCGACACACCTGTCGGGAACGCCGTCCAGCGCCGGGAGCTGCCCACCCATGTATCTAGCCCTCTGGTCCTGGGTCGCGGCCAGACGGCGGTCACGGTGTTGGACGACGTCGATTTGACGGTCGCGCCCGGCGAAGCGGTCGCGATCGTCGGACCGAGTGGCTCGGGCAAGTCCAGCCTGCTGGCCGTTTCGGGCGGCTTGCGGCTGCCGACGCGGGGCTCGGTCGCGATCGGCGGTCGGGACACGGCTGAGCTGTCCGGCGCCGGCCTTACCCGGCTGCGGCGTGAGCGGGTCGGCTATGTCTTCCAGCAGGCGAATCTGTTCGCCGCGTTGACGGTTCGCGAGCAGCTGTTGCTGCGTGGCCACATCGGCAGCCGGATCACCGCCGACGATCGAGCCCGGGCCGACGAGCTGCTGGCGGCGGTCGGTCTGGAGCACCGGGCCGGGCACCGGCCGCACGAGCTCTCCGGCGGGGAGCGGCAGCGGGCGGGGCTGGCCCGGGCGCTGCTGGCAAGGCCGGAGGTGCTGTTGGTCGACGAGCCGACGTCGGCGCTGGACCGGGCCGGGTCGGCGCGGATCGCGGAGCTGATCGCGGACCAGACGCGGCGTACGGGGTGTGCGACGCTGATCGTGACGCACGATCACGACATACTGGGGTACGCCGATCGTGTTCACGAGCTGCGCGACGGCCGGTTGGCCTGACCGGTTCGGCCGCCGAAGCCCGAAGCCCGAAGCCCGAAGCCCGAAGCACAAGGCCCGAAGCCCGACCGCCGCAGCCCACCGCCCGGAGACCGCCACATGCCCAAGATCGCCGCCGCGACCCTCGCCGAGCACCAGGAGGCCCAGCGCCGGGCGCTGGTCGGCGCGGCGATGGACACGCTGCTGGCCGACGGTGCCGCGGCGATCACCCCGGCCGCCGTGGGCCGCCGGGCGGGGCTGGCGCGCTCCAGCGTCTACCAGTACTTCCCGTCCACGGCGGCCCTGCTCGCGGCGGTGATCGAGGAGGCGTTCCCGGCGTGGGACGCCGCCCTCGAGGCCGCCCTGGCCGGGGTCGAGGTGCCGGCCGCGCGTCTGGCCGCCTACATCGACACCACCCTGCTGCTCACCGCGCAGGGGCGGCACCGTGCGGCCGGCGCGCTGCTGAACGCCGACCTCCCGCCCGAGGCCCGCCGGCGGCTGGCCGAGCTGCATCGCCGCACCACCGAACCGCTCGTCGCGGCGGTCCGCGATCTGGGCGTTCCCGAGCCCGAGCTCACCGCGCGCCTGCTCGGCGGGCTGCTCTCGGCCGCGATGGCCGCCGTCGAGTCCGGTGCGGATCCCCAGCAAACCGGGGCGCGGGTCAAGGCCCTGATCAGCGGCGAGTTGGCGGCGGGCGGGACGTTCTGAGGCGGGGCGTCAACGGGCCGGGCCGGAAAGCCGCTGGCGGACCGGGGGCGAGGATGCGAGGGTTCCCGCCATGGCGATCTTCCTGGTGACCGGCATCCAAGCGGCGGGCAAGTCAACCGTCGCGCAGGCGCTCGCCGAGCGGCTGGAGAAGTCCGTGCACGTGCGCGGCGACCTGTTCCGGCGGATGGTCGTCAACGGCCGGGTGGAGATGGGACCGGCCGATCCGCCGGCTGAGGCGCTTCGCCAGCTTCGCCTTCGCTACGCGCTCGCGGCCCAGGTCGCCGACGGATACGCCGACGCCGGTTTCACCGTGGTGCTGCAGGACGTCGTGCTCGGCGCGCACCTCGCCGACATGGTCGCGGCGATCCGTACCCGGCCGCTCCACGTCGTGGTCCTCGTGCCCGGGGCCGAGGTGGTGCGGCGGCGCGACCGGGCCCGCCGGGCGGCGCGGGGGAAGGTCGCCTACAAGCCCGGTGACGAGGGCGTGGACGATCTGGACGGGTACCTCCGTCGGGAGACGCCGCGCATCGGCCTGTGGCTGGACACCTCGGACCAGACGGTCGAGCAGAGCGTCGAGGAGATCCTTGCCCGGGCCCCGGGGGAAGCCGCGGTTTGAGGCGTCTCTAACGCCCCGCACCCGAGTGTGTGCGGACAGTATAGCGCGAATAAGTGCCCTGATCCATGTCTGATTCCGGACAATACCCCCTGACCTGCACCTGGTGGCAGGAACCCGTCACATCGGCGCGAATATAAGAATCCTGAGATAGGCTGTTCACTGCACCGGTTTGACGTGCGGCGCAGATCCTCACAGCGGAGGACCCCGCGCCCGACGGGCGAACATGGGGGATGAGGATGGTTGACGACTTCTTCCCGACCGACGACGCTCCGGTCCGGCACCTCGCCGCCGGAGTCCCGATCGGACCGAACAAACAGACCGGACCGACCGCACCGATCGCATCGGCCAGACCGATCGCACCGACCGGACCACCGCGGGTGCGCGCCAGGGTGAACGTCCCCCTGGAGGTCTCCCCGGGCGTGATCGCCGCCGGCGAGGTCATCACGTTCGACGGCCTCAGCGACGGCGGCGAGCACCTGATGGTCGTCTTCGGCGACGCTCTGTCCCAGCGAAGGCCCCTGGTCCGGCTCCATTCGGAGTGCCTGACCGGGGACGTGCTGGGGTCGCGGCGCTGCGACTGCGGGCCGCAGCTGCGCGAGGCGATGCTGCTCATGCAGGACAAGGGAGGCCTGCTGCTGTACCTGCGCCAGGAAGGGCGCGGGATCGGCCTGTACAACAAGATCGACGCCTACGTCCTCCAGGACACCGGCATGGACACCTTCGAGGCCAACCGCGCCCTGAACTTCGGCGACGACCAGCGCACCTATGCCGTGGCGGCGCAGATGCTCATCGCCCTGGAGCTGCGGGAGGTGGACGTGCTGTCGAACAATCCCGAGAAGGTCAGGCAGCTGCGGGCCGCCGGGGTGCGCGTCCACCGGCAGCGCCTCACCGAGGTCCACATCACCGAGGCCAACCGCCGCTATCTCACCGCCAAGGTCGAGTACGCCGGACACGCGATCAGCATCGACCGGGCAGGAGGGTGAAACGTGATCAGTCACAAGAGCCCCATCAGCGGCATCGCCGCGTATCAGGACAAGTACGTCGCCACCGCCGGCTATGACAACCAGGTGATCCTGTGGGATCAGGCCACTGAGCGGCCCGTGACCCGCGTCCTGCACGACCACCTGGCCAACCAGTGCGCGTTCAGCCCCGACGGCACCCTGCTGGTGACCTCCTCCAGCGACTACACCGCCCGGCTCTGGTCGGTCCCGGACCTGCGGCTGCGCGCGGTGCTCAACGACCAGACCGACGACGTCGAGATGTCGGCCTTCCACCCGAACCTGGAACTGGTCGCCACCGCCTCGCGGGACCACGGGCTGCGGGTCTACGACTTCGCCGGGAACCTGGTGCACCGGTGCGCCGGCCACACCGCGGACGTCATCTCCGTGGACTGGTCGCGTGACGGCAAGGAGGTCGTCACCTCCAGCGACGACGGGACCGTCAAGCGCTGGTCCTCGGCCACCGGCGAGCTCATCGAGGACATCGACCTCGGCGGCGTGGAGACCGACACCGTCGTGATCGGCCCCGACGGCACCATCTACGCCGGAAACGACGAGGGCCGGATCATCGCGATCAGCGGGCAGCGGCGCACGGTGGTCCCGGGCCACGACGCCGGGATCAAGCGCCTGGTGCTCGACGCCGACCGGAACCTGCTGGTCAGCCTGAGCTACGACCGGAAGCTGATCCTCTGGGACACCGCGGGCGACCAGCCGCGCCGCGTCGGGCAGTCCGACATCCCCGACGACGTCTGGCCCCGCTCCTGCGCGTTCGCCGCCGGATCCACCCTGGTCTTCGGGACGTTCGGGGCGACCTACCGGACCTACGACTACGAGAGGGACGCCTGGAAGGCCGGCGAGGTCCCGCCGACTCCCGGCGTCAACGCGGTCTGCGCCCACGACGGCAGCGTCCTGACCGTCGGCGACGCCGGCATCGTGCTGCGGGACGGCGTCGCGCAGGCGTCGATGGGCAGCCTGTGCAACTTCCTCACCCCGCTCAGCTCGCTGGTCGTCACCGGCGGCCAGCTCGGCCGGCTCATGGACGCCGGCACCGGACGGCTGCTGCACCAGCACCGCTCGCCGCTGAACTGCGGCGTCACCTTCTCGGCGGACGGCGTCGAGCACCTGCTTGTCGGCGCCTACACCGGCGAGGGCCTGGTGTTCCGGCTCGACCCGGACGGCGAGCTGCGGCACGTCGTGGACCTGCCGCTGCACGCGAACGCGGTCAAGGGCGTGGCCGTCTCCGGCGACCTGCTCTTCTCGGTGTGCGCCGACACCTCAGTGGCCTGGCACGACACCCGGACCCTGGAGCCGGTGCACCGGATCGAGGAGGCGCACGACCGGATCGCCAACGGCTGCGTCGGCCTGGGCCGCGGCCGGTTCGCCAGTGTCGGCCGCGACCTGCGGCTGCGCATCTGGGAGCCGGACTTCACCGCGGCCGTCGTGGCCACGGCGCACCCGAACTCGATCAAGTGCGTCACCGCCGACGACACCGGCCGCCTGGTGGCCACCGGTTCCTACCACGGACACGTCAAGGTGTACGACCGCCGGAGCGGGACCTGGACCGTCCAGGAGCGGCCGACGACCTCCGGCATCTCCTCCCTGGCCCACGACCCCGTCCGGCGGCTGTTCCTGGCCGGCTCCTACGACGGCGCGGTCTACGAGATCGCTGAGATCGCCGGGACCTCCGGGACCGCCGAGATCGCCGGGGAGGCGACGTGACGACCACTTCCCCACCGGCCCTGACGGTGAAGGACCCGAACAAGCTGGACGACCGCGCGGCCATGGGCCTTCCCGCCTCGCTCGTGGAGCGGCTGCCCCATGACCTCTTCTCCCAGCACCTGGACTTGTTCCAGCTCCCGGCCGAGCACCTCGCGATCGTGTGCGCGAGCCGGACGCAGGAGTTCGACCGGCGCTGCGCCGCCGGCTCGATCCTGGCCCTCGTCGGCGATCCGCGGATCCGCCCCGACGATCCCGAGCTGGTCGCCGTCCCGGCCGCCCGCGTGCCGATCGGCCTGCCGCCGGACGAGGTGCGAACGGTCGTGGACCGGTGGTCCGGCGTCGGGGTCGTGGACGCCTGGATCCAGAAGGAGTGCCCACGCCACGAGGTCCAGGTCGACGCCTTCCGGATCATGCGCTACCCGGTGACGAACCTGGAGTACCGGGCCTTCCTGCAGGACACCGGCCTGGACGTCCTGCCCACCTCGTGGGAACTCGGCTGCTACCCCGCACACCGTGCGAACCACCCGGTCTGGACGGTGCGGCCCGAGGACGCCGACGCCTACGCCGCGTGGCTCGCCGCGCGCACCGGCCGCCGCTTCCGGCTGCCCACCGAACCCGAGTGGGAGTATGCGGCGAGCGGCGGCGAGCCAGAGCACGAGTACCCGTGGGGCGCGCAGTTCCGGCCGGACTGTGCGAACACCGTCGAATCCGGTCCGCTGACGACCACTCCGGTCGGGATCTATCCGGCCGGCCGCAGCCCGTTCGGCGCGGACGACATGGCCGGCAACGTCGAAGAGTTCGTCGCCGACGACTACCGGCCCTACCCCGGCGGCGTGTCCGTCGCCGACGACCTGCTGGCCACGGCCGACGCCTACCGGGTGGCCCGCGGCGGCAGCTTCACCCGCTTCGGGGACCTGGCCCGCTGTACAAGACGCCACGGCTGGTTCGACCGGCGCATCTACGCCATCGGATTCCGCCTGGCCGAGGAGGTGGACTCGTGACCGCACAGACCGGCCCGGGGCTCGTCGACGAGTCCGCCCCGGCAGGGGACCAGCTCCAGCAACCGTTCTCCGCGGCCGACCCGGCCGCCGTCCTGGACTTCACCGAGGTCCACCGCCGCTACCCGGTGCTCGCGGACTTCCGGGCCCGGCTCGGCGCCACCCCGCTGAAGGAGGTGCCCTCCGTCGAGGGCGGCGCGCGGATCCTGGCCAAATGCGAGTGGGAGAACCCGATCGGCTCGATCAAGGACCGGATCGCCTACGCCCTGATGGCCGACGCGCTGCGGACCCACGGCGACGGCGACCCGCGGGACCTGCGCCTGGTCGCGTACTCCGGCGGCGACCTGGCCGAGGCCATGTCGTTCCTGGGGATGCGGACCGGGGTGCAGACCAGGTTCGTCCTCGGATCCTTCGTCCCGAAAAGCCTGATCGACACGCTGGAGGGCCGCGGCTCCCTGGTCGACCTCGTCCCCAAGGAACTGGGGTTCCTGCGGGTCATTCGGAGGTCGCAGCGGATAGCCGTCGAGGAGCCCGGCTGGACCCTGGTCTTCCAGCACAGCAACCCGGTCAACGTCGCGATGCACGAGCAGACCACCGGGGCCGAGATCCTCACCCAGCTCGGCGAGCGCAGACCGGATCTGTGGATCGCCTCCATCGGCAGCGGAGGCACCCTGGTCGGCGTGCTGCGGGCGTTGCGCAAGCGGTTCCCGGACGTCCGGGCCGTCGGCGTCACGCCGGAGGAGGCGCCGTACGGCAATCCCGAGGCACCCGGCGGCAAACCGACCTATGAAGGATCCGGCGGCCACGGCTTCGGGATCCGGCAGCCGTTCGTCAAAGCGCACGACGAGTGGATCCACGAGCAGCGCCACGTGCCGACCCGGCGCGCGCTCGATGCCATGGGAGAGTTCTTCGACGCCACCGGGATGCGCATCGGGAGTTCGGCCGCGGCCAATTGGCTGATCGCCAAGGACTACGCGGCGCGGATGCCGCCGTCGGCGGTCGTCGTCACCGTCTTCCCCTGCTCGGGCACGCCCGAGCAGTGGGTGGAGCTCGGCCGGTGAAGGCGCTGCGCAAGGCCGTGATGCAGGCGCGCGAATGCGTGGAGCGCATGCGCGAGGACGTGGCCGTGGTGGTCGAGCGCGACCCCTCGGTGCACACCACCGCCGAGGCGTTGCTGTCCCCGCACCTGGTGGCCCTGTGGACCTACCGCGTCGCGCACGAGGTCCACGGATCCGGGCGGCCGGTACTGGCGCGGGTGATCTCGGTGGTCGGCCGGGGACTGTCCGGCGGGATCGAGATCCATCCCGGCGCGCGGATCGGCCGCCGGCTGTTCATCGACCACGGCTGCGGCACGGTGATCGGGGAGACGTCCGTCATCGGGGACGACGTGACGCTCTACCACCAGGTGACCCTCGGCGCCCTGGGCTGGCGGCGGGACAACCGCCGGCCCCCGGGCGAGCGCCGGCATCCCGCGCTCGGCTCCGATGTCGTGGTCGGTGCCAACTCCGTGATCCTCGGCCCGGTCGACATCGGCGACGGCGTGCGGATCGGAGCGAAGGCGTACGTGGTCGACGACGTCCCGGCCGGCGCGCTGGTCTCCGCGGTCCGCAGCGAGATCGGGCAGCGAGCGGGGCACGTCGCGCGGGCCAACGGCCGGGCGACATCCTCCAGGGAGGGCACCGCATGACCGACACCACCGACAGCACCACCGACAGCACCGCCGCCGCCACCGCCACGCCGACCCTGCTGATCATGACGTCGCTCAAGATGCTGATCCGCCACCTCCGGCTGGTCACCTACGCGCGCGAGCTGGGGGTGGCCCCGGTGATGGTCGCCACCGACGGCGCGGACACCGGGCGTCTGCGAGCCCTGATGAAGGACAGCGGGCACCCGTTGTCCGATCTAGAAGACCTGCGGCTCGTCGCCGACGCCTCCGTGGAGTCGGTCCTGGCCGAGGTGGGTGAACTGGCCGGCCGCCGCTCCGTGCGAGGCGTGATCTCCTGCGGGGAGTACTTCGTCGAACCCGCGGCCGCGACCGCGCACCTGCTCGGCCTGCCCGGCTCCGGCTGGAGCGCCGCGACGATCAGCCGGAACAAGCTCTACCAGCGCCTCCTGTTGCCCGAGTTCGCACCGAGGTGGCGTGCGGTCGCGCCGGCCGCGCGTTCGGACATCGCCGGCGCGGACCTGGACTGGGGCGGTCCGCTGATCGTGAAGCCGACGTCCCGGATGAGCAGTTCCGGCGTGCGGGAGGTCGCCTCGGCGGCCGAACTGGCCGACCTGCCGGCTCTGCTCGCCGGCTATCCGGCCACTGAGACCCTGCTGATCGAGGAGCGCGTCGCCGGCCCGGAGTTCTCGGTGGAGGCGCTCGTCGCCGACGGCGAGGTGCTGTGGTCGGGGATCACGGCCAAGGAGACGAACGAGGGCGGCGGCCGGTTCGTCGAGACCGCTCACACCCTCCCGGCGCCCGGCCTGTCGCCGGAAGACGCTGCGGAGCTCGAACGGGTGAACACCGAAGTGCTGCGGCGACTGGGATTCCACAGCGGCGTAGCCCACGCCGAATTCCGGCTGTCGCCCCGCGGCGTGGTCCTGATGGAGGTGGCCCTGCGGATCCCCGGCGGGGGAATCAGCATCCTGTGGGGCCTGGCGACCGGCAGCTCCCTGGAAGAGCGCATCGTCGACATCGCGCTGGGCCGCCCGGTCGAGTACCCGCGGCCGATCCGGCGGGCCCGGCACGTCTTCGTCGAGCACCCGCCCGGCCGGCTGGTCGACGTCCTCAGCAAGGACGCGCCGGTCAGCTGGACGGTGCGCGACGCGCGCTGGCCGCTGCTGGAGCCCTCGCCGCCCGCTGCGCCCGCGCGCTGCCGAGCCGTCCTGGTCAGCAAGGTGCCCGGAGACGAACTCGCGGCCTTCGTCGACGGCGACGCGCGGGCGGTGTCTGTGATGGCCGACGCGCCGCTGGACGCGGACAGCACGGGCATCACGGGGATCACAGATATCGCGGACATCGCGGGGGAGGCCGACCGTGTCCGAGCTGGGATCGAGGTCGTGGTCGACTGAGCCGGCGGCGAACGTGGCGGTCATCTACCACTCGCGCAAGGGCACGCAGCACGCCCTGGCCCTGGCCGCCGCGGCCGGGGCCAGGGACGCGGGCGCGACCGTGCGCCTGCTGCGGATACCGGCCATCGACGCGGACTCCCAGGTCCTGTTCGACGACGACGGCCGGCGGCCTCCCGCGCCCACCCACGACGACCTGCTCTGGGCCGACGGGATCGTCTGGGGCACCCCGACCCACTACGGGAACGTCTCAGCCTCCTTCAAACGCTTCATCGACTCCACGAGCGACCTGTGGTCCCGGGGGCTGCTCGCCGACTGCGCGGTCACGGGCATGACCAGCTCGACCAGCCCCAACGGCGGCCAGGAGGCCACGTTGTCGGCGCTGTACCGCAGCATGTACCACTGGGGCGCGCTGGTGATGTCGGCCGATCCCGCCGCCCCCGGATGGCAGGCCACCGGAGCCAACCCCTTCGGCCTGTCCGTGTGCGCCAGCTACGGCAAGATCCTCGACGTCGAGGAGAACGCGGCGCACGAGACCGGCCGCCGCGTCGCCCGGCTCGCCGGTCGCGTCCGTGCACTGCGGGACCACCGGATACGCGGACAGACGATGAGAGGTCTGCGACAGGGCCGCACAACCCGGGTCGCCGTCCTGTTCCAAGACGGGGACGCGGCGCTGGCGCAGCTGGCCGAGGCGCTCGCCGCCGGGGTGCGGGACGCGGGCGGTGACGTGCGGATGCGGCGGATCCCCTGTCTGGCCGGCGGCGACGGGCCGGATCACGGTGCCACGGCCACGACCCCGGCCATACCGTTGGCCGATCCCCACGACGTGGCCTGGGCGGACGCCCTGGCCTGGGGCGCGCACCCGGCCGCCGGATCGGCGCCGCCGGAACTCATGCGCTTCCTGCAGGCGACCGAGGCAGCCCTGCCTGCGGAGAGGTATTCGAACAAGGCGGTAACGGCCTTCGGCACGACGCTCGACGTGCACGCCGGCGGCGAATCGATGCTGCTGTCCGTCTACACGGCGATGCACACCTGGTCGGCGCTGATCGTCGCCCCCGGCTACACCGATCCGGTGGTGACCGTCGCCGGCGGCAATCCCTACGGCACGCTCCACGTCGCGCGCGACGGACTCCGGAAGGACGACGTCCTGGCGGCGGCCCGGCACCAGGGCTTCCGGCTGGCGGCGGTGACCCAGCGGATCGGCCCGGCCGGTCCGCCCGACTGAACGGGGGACGAATGCGACTGTATCGGCCGAAGAGCTGGGACGAGGCGCTGGCCGTGCGCTCCGAGCACGCCGATGCCGTCCCGATCGCCGGCGGCACCGACGTGATGGTCGCCTTGAGCCGGGACCACTTCCACCCTCCCGCGCTGCTCGACCTCAGCCTGATCCCGGGGATCGCGGACTGGCAGGAGGACGGGGACCGGATACACCTCGGCTGCGGAACCACCTACACCGGCATCGGCGAGCGGCACGCGCTCCGGCTGCCGGGCCTGGCCATGGCCGCGCGCGAGGTCGGCTCCCGCCAGGTGCGCAACCGGGGCACGATCGGCGGAGCCCTGGGCACCGCCTCGCCGACCGGGGACCTGCATCCGATGATGCTGGCCGCCGACGCGGAGGTCGGACTGTGCTCGGTCCGTGGTGCCCGCTGGGTTCCGGCGTGGCAGTTCTATCTGGCCTCTGGTTCAGAGCGCACAGCCCTCGCGCGGGACGAGCTGATCGTCGGCGTGCGCGTTCCCAAGCCGACCGGACCGCAGCACTTCGTCAAGATCGGGCAGCGCCGGGGCGTGGTGAAGGCGGTGTGTTCCGTCGCCGTCGAGCTGGACGTCCGGCGCCGCCGGGCCCGGATCGGGATCGGGGCCGTCGGGGACATGCCGTGCCGGGCGTTCGTCGCGGAGGACTTCCTGGCCGCCGGACTGGACGAGCAGGCCTGGGACGCCGACGAGCCGCCGGCCGACGACCTCCTGCGGCGGTGCGGCGACCTGGCGGCCGGCGGCTTGGACGCCCGGACCGACTTCAGAGCCGGCGCCGCGTACCGCGCGCACGCGACCGCGGTGCTCGTACGACGGAGCCTGCGCAAAGTCTGGGACGACCGGCGAGGCGAGGAGGTCTCATGCGGATCAGCGTGACCGTGGACGGCAAGACGCACAGCGCCGAGGACGTCTGGGCCGGCGAGAGCCTGCTGCGCCTGCTGAGGGATCGCTGGGGCCTGACAGGCGTCAAGAACGCGTGCGAACAGGGGGAATGCGGATCCTGCTCGGTCCGGCTCGACGGCGTTCTGGTGAACGCCTGCCTGGTCCCGGCTGTGCAGGCCGACGACCGGGAGGTGAGCACAGTGGCCGGGCTCGGCGCGGTCGGAGACGGACCGGGCCTGCATCCGGTGCAGCGCGCGTTCCTCGAGGCCGGCGCCGTGCAGTGCGGCTTCTGCTCGCCGGGCATGGTGATGGCCGCCGACGACCTGCTGCGCCGGATCCCGGACCCGACCGAGGCCGAGGTCCGGGCCGAGATGGCCGGCAATCTGTGCCGCTGCACCGGTTATCAGGCGATCGTGGACGCGGTCCTCTCGGCGGCCGGCGGTGAACGCGCAGGCGAACGCGCAGGGGAGGGACGGCTTTCGTGAACGACGTCATCGGCGGCAGCCCGCGGCGTGCGGACGGCGCCGCGAAGATCTCAGGGGTCTTCGAATACTCCTCCGACCTGGTCGGCGACGGCATGGTGTGGGCCGCGACCCTGCGCAGTCCGCATGCCCACGCGCGGATCCTGGCCATCGACACCGAACCGGCCCGGAAGCTGCCCGGCGTGCGGGACGTGATCACCCACGAGGACATCCCCGGCCGGCGGCTCTACGGCCAGATGATGGTCGACCAGCCGGTGCTGGCCGGTGACGTGGTGCGCTATCACGGCGAGCCGGTCGCGGTCGTGGCGGCCGACGACCCGGAGACCGCGCGCCTGGCGGCCGAGCTGATCCGCGTCGAGTACGAGGTGCTCACGCCGGTCACCGATCCTGTCGCGGCCGCCGAACCGGATTCCCCCGAAGTGCACCCGGGCGGGAATGTGGTGGCCCGCAAGGTGATCCGCAGCGGCTCGGCGCAGTCTGGGGAGTTCCCGGCGGCCGCGGTCGTCGTGCGAGGCGAGTACACGGTCGGCATGCAGGACCACGTGTTCCTGGGGACCGAGTCGGGGCTGGCTATCCCCGACGGTGAGGGCGGCGTGCGGCTGCAGGTGGCTACGCAGTGGCCGCACGTGGACCAGGAACAGATCGCCGCCTCGCTCGCTCTGGACTCCGACCAGGTCGTGGTGAGCATGGCCGGGGTCGGCGGGGCGTTCGGCGGACGCGAGGACCTGTCGGTGCACATCCCGGCCTGTCTCATCGCCCTGCGTCTGGGGCGCCCGGTGAAGATGGTCTACTCCCGGACCGAGTCGTTCTTCGGCCACGTGCACCGCCATCCGGCGGTCCTGCGCTACGAGCACGGCGCCGATCCCGACGGCCGGCTGGTCTACGTCAAAGCCGAGATCTTCCTGGACGGCGGCGCCTACGCCTCCAGCTCGCCGGCCATCGCCGGGAACGCGGCCACGCACGCCGTCGGGCCCTACGCCGTGCCCCACGTGCACGCCGAGGCCGTGGCGGTCTACACGAACAACCCGCCGTGCGGCGCGATGCGGGGGTTCGGCACCGTCCAGCCGTGCTTCGGCTTCGAGAGCCAGATGGACCGGCTCGCCGAGGCGGTCGGCGTCGACCCGGTGGAGATCAGGCTTCGCAATGCCCTGAGCGAGGGCGGCAGCCTGCCGACCGGGCAGGTGCTGGACAGCGCCGCCCCGGTGGCCGAACTGCTGACCCGGCTGCGCGCGCTGCCGGTCCCGGAGCGGACCTCGCAGGATCCGGCGATCGTCCGGGGCGTGGGCTACGCGAGCTGCCTGAAGAACGCGATGTTCTCCGAGGGCTTCGACGACCACTCCACAGCCAACGTCCGGTTGCGCGTGGTCGGCGGAGCGCCGGTCGCGACGGTGACGAGCGCGGCGGCCGAGGTGGGGCAGGGCGTCCTCGGGGTGAAGCGCCAGATCGTCCGGACCGAGCTCGGGGTCGGCGACGTCGAGGTGGTCGGCGCGGACACGCGGTTCCCGTCCGCCGGGCCGGCGTCGGCGTCGCGGCAGACGTACATGGTCGGCGGCGCGGTCCGCGCGGCGTGCCTGGAGGTCCGCGAGGAGGTGTTCACGCTGGCCAGAGCGCGGCTTGGCGAGGCTCGTGCCGAGCACGGGGACCCGGCTGAGCACTGGGACCCGGCAGAGCACTGGGACCCGGCAGAGCACTGGGACCTGGCCGAGGACTCGGTCGTCGACGCGGCCGGCGAGCCGCTGATCGGCCTCGCGGAGTTGCTGGGGGAGAACGTCATCGACCGGACCAGCCGGTTCCACCACCGGACCACGGAGCCGCTGGATCCGGTCAACGGACAGGGCGATTCCGCGGTGACGTTCGGCTTCGCCGCGCACCGCGCGGTCGTGGACGTGGATGTGGAGTTGGGGCTGGTCCGGGTCGTCGAGCTGGCCATCGCCCAGGACGTCGGGCGGGCGGTCAACCCGCTGGCGCTGCGGGGCCAGCTGAGCGGCGGGACCGTGCAGGGGGTCGGGCTGGCCTTGATGGAGGAGCTCCAGGTGGCCGACGGGCAGGTGCTCAACGCGTCTCTGTCCGGATACCTGATCCCCACGATGGCCGATGTGCCGTCGGTGAACGTGGACCTTCTGGAACTGGCTGATCCGCATGCGCCCTATGGCGTCCGGGGGATTGGGGAGTTGCCGGCCATCTCCTCCACGGCGGCCGTGGCCGCAGCCGTGCGCGCGGCGACCGGGCGCCCGGTGAGCAGGGTGCCGATCCGGCCGGAGGACCTGGTGGATCTCAGCTGAAGGCGTCCCAGAGTTCGGAGTCCAGCGCCCGGTCGATGAGCGGAGAGGATGCGCTGAGTTTCGCCACGAAGCCCGCGTTGTGGGCCCGGATCTCGGCGTCCAGGCCGGTCAGGACGCTGCGCTCGCTGAGGTCCAGCAGCCACAGCGGGCGCAGTACCGCGCCCCGCGCGGCCTTGACCTCCTGGGAGGAGATGCCGGCGTGCAGCCACCGCACTCCAGGACGCTGAATGGGCAGGTAGTAGGCGAGGTTGAAGTACTCGCCGGCCCCGTCCAGTCGGTCGTAGTCGAAGCCGACCGCACGCAGGTAGACGGTGTCGTCCCGGCGGTAGAACAGGCAGAAGGCGACGGGCGGTTGTCCCTCCTTGGAACACAGCAGGACCCTGCCATGCTCGCCGGCGACCTCGCCCTGCGTGCGGAAGGACCGGATGAGCGCCTCGACGTCGGGGGAGCGGCCATAGCGCAGTTCGGTGCGGGCGAGCAGGCGTGCCACGTGCTCGTGGGCCTCACCCAGGCTCATTTCCTCGACCTGATAGCCGGCCTCCTCGAACCTGCGCATCTCCCGGCGGACGCTGTTGCGGCGTCCGGCCGAGAGCGTGCTCAGCCAGTCCTCGAAGCCGCCCTCCGGAATCGCGATCCAGGCGTCGGAGTTCAGGGCGACCGGGAGGGTGTCCACGCCGCAGGCGCGCAGCAGGAGCACGTCCTCGGTGGTCAGGTACATCGCGACCTGAGCAGGCGGGACGTCGGCGCGCGGAGCTGGCAGGGAACGCAAGGCCTTGAGGAGATACTCCGCGGCCACCTTGCGATCCGCGCCGGGGGTCGTCATCACGTGGCTGAGATAGCCGCGGCGCGCGCCGACGAGGATGCCCTCGGGCGCCGGGCTCGGCAGTCCCCGGGCGGTCAGGAGGTCCTGCCAGCGTGAGTTCGGATTCGGTTCGCGCTGGACCGAGGCGATCGGCAGCGCGGCCCGGCCGCCGCCGGGCAGGTCGACGTGCAGGCCGCCGGAGGTGCTTCCGGCGGGGAGTCCGCACAGGCGCAGCCACAGCGCGGTGGAGTAGAAGCGCTCGCCGGCGATCTCGTCCCAGACCGTGTCCGGCAGTCCGCCGAGGGCATCGGCGAAGTAGTCGGTCTGGCCACTGGTCATCGGGATGTCTCCTTCTCCGAGGCGGCTTCTGCTGGGGCTTCTGCTGGGGCTCCTTCTCCAGCTTCTTCCGCGGGTTCTTCCTCCGAGAGGGCGGCCGAGGGGGCGGCTTCCTCAGGCGGCTTGGGCCGCAGGGCTTCGGCGGGCAGGCTCCGTTCGAGCAGCAGCAGGGCGGGGATCGCGCAGGCCGTCAGGATCGCCAGCACGAGCCAGGGCAGGCCGGGGCTGACCACGAACAGCTGGGTGAAAAGGACCGGCGCGATGATCTTCGCGACCTGGTAGCCGTACTGGTAGACGGCCATGTAGCGGCCGCGCAGCTCGCTGACGCTGGCCGCGGCGGCCAGCGCGGTCGAGGTCGGCGACTGCATCATCTCCGCGACCGTGAACACCAGCATGCCGACGAGCAGGAACGGGATCAGGGCGGCGTGCGGGACATGCGGGGCGGCGGCCATGGCCAGGGACCACAGGACCCACAGGACACCGGCCGCCGCCAGCACTCTGGTGCGCCGGCGCGTCGCGACGGTCCTGGTGACCAGGGCCTGCGTGAGGACCAGCAGGGCGGTGTTGACGGTGAACAGGGTCCCGGCCAGCCAGCCGGGCCCGGCCAGGCCCTTGACCACGTAGACCGGCAGGGCGACGACCACGATCGTCAGGCACAGGGAGTAGGCGAGGTTGGTGGCGGTGAAGGCGAGGAACGGGCGGTCTCGCAGGACCGTGCGATAGCCGCCGTGCGCGGCCTTGGCGGGCTTGTCGGCCTTGTCGGCCTTCCCTGTCTTGCCTGCCTTCCCGGCCCGACCGGCGTTGTCGTCCGCGGTCCGGTCGTCGGTGACCATCGAGGCCAGCAGGATCGCCGCCACCCCGAAGCTCACGGCGTTGGCGATGATCGCGACCTGGTACAGCCAGTGCCGCCCCGACCCGACCACGAGACCGGCGAGCAGCGCGCCGGACCCGGTCCCCAGGCTCCGGGTCACCGAGATGCGGGCGTACCAGGCGTCGAGCTGCCGGCCGGCCGACGTCTCGGCGACGAAGGTGAAGACGGTGGTCCAGTACGACCGCTCTCCGATCCCGACCAGCAGGGCCGCGAAGAGCAGGGCGACGACGCCGTGGACGAACAGGTAACCGCAGAACCCCACGCCTTGCAGCACCTGCGCGGTCACGACGATGCGGCGCGCGCCGAACCGGTCGGCGCAGGCCCCGGCGAGCAGCGGTATCGGGAGCGTCAGGGCCGTCGCGGCGCTCAGCGCCAGCCCGACTTCCCGCAGGGGCAGCCCCACCACCAGAGTGAAGTAGAGCAGCGACAACGGCAGATACAGACCGCTGCCCAGCGCGTCGATGCCGAGCGCGACGAGCATCGCCGTCCGGGTCGGACGCCGCTCCCGGGTGACCGCGGCGTGTGGACCTTCCCCGCTCATAAGCTCCTCATCGGTCGGACCGGCGACTGGCGCCGGTCTACTATCAGAGCTTTTAGATAGTAGAACCCCTATATAGGCACCGTCAAATATATGCAGGTGATCGGCATGTCGCCGCGCGATAGGATGACCTGGTGCCCTCCTCCGACGACCCGTTGGCCATGCTGCGAGCGATCGCCCATCCGACGCGCCTGGGTATGCTGCGCCGGCTCGCGGCCACGCCCGAGACCTGCGCCTGCGACTTCACCGACCTGTTCGCCGTCCGCCAGCCGACCATCTCCCAGCATCTGAAGGTGCTGCGGGAGGCGGGCCTGGTCCGCACCCGGCGTGAGGGTACGAAGATCTGCTATTCGGTCCGGCCGGAAGCGATCGCGCGACTGGCGGAGGTCGTCTCCTCCCTCCAGCCGCCGGCGGACGCGCCGCTGCCCGCGCAGCACTCGGTGACGGTCGGCGTGTGATCCGGAATAAACGGCCGCGCCCCGTGTGCGGCAGAGCCCGATACTTCTCTGCCGTACACGGGGCGGTGGGTGGCTTTTCTTCCGGTCAGCGGCGGCGGCGGGCCGTCCACGTGGTGCCGACGCCGAGCAGGTGCAGGGCCAGGGCGACCAGGCCCAGGAGCATCAGGCTCGTGGGGTCGAACCAGATGTTGGTCGAGGTGCCGCTGCCATGGATGAAGTAGGCGATGCCGAACAGTACCGCCGCGATCAAACCCATTGTGGTGCCGCCTCTCGGTCAGTGGTTTTCAGGAGGCCCCCGCGTACCCAAGCGTCGGAGGTTCAACCGCTCGGATGTTCGTATTGCCGCGCCGGCGGTGGCTCGGCGGCGGCCAGGCGGTCCCGGTCGGAGAGGATTTCCAGCGTGCGGATCCGGCGTGCCTGTTCCCAGCGTGCGCGCTCCTGCTCGGCGAACTGCCGGAGCGCGGCGTGCTGCTCGGGGAGCAGATCCGGGGCCGTCGCGGCCTGCTCTTCGCTGTCGTCCAGCGTGGTCATCCAGGCCGTGCCGACGACCGTCTCGGCGGCCCAGACGACGTCGTGCTCTGATATCTGGTCGAGCACCCGCGAATACGTAGCCTGCCTCTTTCGGGACTTCCACGGCATCATGGCTGCTCCTGCTCGTCGTTCGGGAGGGCACCGGGTACCCAGCCGGACGGCGGCCTAACAAACGATCTTCGCCGCGCGGAAGTCCGGTCAGTCCCGGGCCTCGTCGCCGAACCAGTCCAGACACACCACGACCGCGTCGTCGTCGGCGTCGGCCGACCTGTGCTCCGACACCTCGCGCAGGATCGCGATGGGCACCTCGGCCGGCGGCAGCAGGGCCGAGTCGTTGATGCCCCGGTGCAGGGCCTTCTCGACGTAGGCCTCGCCCAGCGGCGAGCTGGCGGTGTGCACGCCGTCGCTGACGATCACCAGCCGGTCGCCGCGTCGCACCTGGAAGCTCTGCGGCTTGTAGGCCGTCTCCTCGAACATGCCCAGCGGCAGCTGGGGTTCGACGGTGACCTGCTCGATGGAGCGTCCGCGGCGCCGCCAGATCTGCGGCGAGCCGGCGTCCACGACCGTCACCTCGCCGGTGTCGTAGGCGAAGGACATCAGCAGGGCCGCGACATACAGGTCCCCGCGATGCTGCGCGAACACGGCCTGGTCGGCCAGCGCCGCCTGGTCGGCCAGGGTCAGGCCCGCGCGGCGGGCGTTGCGCAGGGCGTTCACGGCCAGGGACGTCAGCAGCGCCGCCGTGATGCCCTCTCCCATGCCGTTGACGACGGTGAGAATCAGGCTGGTGTCGTCGGCGGCCCAGTCGTAGCCGTCGCCGCGGATCGCGTAGGCCGGCTCCAGTTGGGCGCCCAGGGCGTATTCGCGGCGCCGGCTGGAGCGGCCGGGCAGCAGCTCCCACTGGGTCTCCGCGGCCAGGGTGAGCCGGGCGGCGCGGCGGGCCCGCTGGTAGCGGTCGGTGTCCCGGTCGGCGACGACGATCTCGTGTCCGAGCAGGCGGGCGACGGCCTCCAGCGCCTCCACCTCGGCGCTGCCGGCGTCGTCGGAGGGCAGGCGCGCGGTCAGGGTTCCGTGCCGGTCGCCGCGCACGGTCATCGGCACGGTCACGACGGTGGTGCCGTCGTCCGGCCGATGGACGAGCGGCTGCTGCCCGGCGAACACCCGGCCCTCAACGCTGTCCCGGACGGGCAGCGGGACCGAGTCCGGCGGGCCGGCGACCGGGATGAGCACCCGCAGTCCGTAGTCGACCAGGTGCACCTGCGCGTCGCTGACACCCATGGTGAGCAGGACGGCCCGCAGCGTCTCCGGCAGCGCCTCGGGGGCGGCCGAGTGCAGCGCCCGCTGCACTGCTGGGTAGTCGATCACTTCGGTTCCTGATTCTGTGTCGGTCGTCGGGCCGTCGTGGCGGGTCTCGTCGGGCGGGTGCGGGTGGTTGCCTCGGCTTCGCAGTGGCACAGTGGTGGGGTGCCCCAGGATCCGCCGCTGTTCGAGACGGTCGCTGGGACGGCGGCCGCCGTCGTGGAACTGCTGGACGCCTTGCAGGGGCGGGGCCTGGAGTCGCTGCCCGGGGGTCCGGTTCCACCCTCTCAGTTGCGGGCCCTGCGCGCCATCGAGCGCTCCGAGGGCATCAACCTGCGCGCCCTGGCGGATGTGCTGGGAACCCGGCCCCCGGCCGCCAGCCGGCTGTGCGACCGCATGGAGGCCGACGGCCTCATCCAGCGCACCCCGAGCAGCAACAGCCGCCGCGAGGTCGAACTGCGGCTGAGCCCGCGGACCCGCCGGGTGCTCGCCGACGTCCGCTCCGCCCGGCTGCGGGAGCTGCAGGAGGTCGTCCAGACGCTGCCGCCGGATTCGCTGGCGGGGCTGTCGATCCATCTTGACCTGCTGCGGGCGGCGATCGAGGAGCGCCTTCGGGCCCCGGGACCGGACGGCGATCACGAGAGCGGTGTGGCGTGACGGTGCGGCGGTACTGGCGATGGTCTTGACCGCGATGACGCCGCGCGGTGGCGGACGGCGGCGCTTCGGGGACCGGCGGAATGTTGCTACATGTAAACGATTGAATCTAGAGTCGACTCGGGCGGCACCCGCCGCCCGGGTCGACCGCGCCGCCGCAAGGCGGACCGCGTCCGTCCGACGCCGACCAGGGGTCCCCGTGCCCCCCGCACGCAGGATCGTGACATGAACAGTTTCCTCCATACCGTCACCGACCACGGTGACCACGCGCTCGTGACCCTTGCCGGCGATCTGGACTTCGCGGCCCACGCCGACCTGGAGGCCCAGGTCGTCGCGCTGGTCGGGGCCGGACGCCCGGTCGTCGTCGACTGCGCGGGGATCACGTTCATGGACTCCATGGGCCTGCGCGCCCTGGTCGCGGGTCTGCTCGCGGCCGAGGACGCGGGCCTGGGCTTCGCGTTGGCCGCGCCCTCGGCGCCGGTACTGCGCGTGCTGGAGCTGTCCGGCACCCTCGAGCGCTTCTCGGTGCGGGAGCCGGATCCGGAGCAGCTGTAGGGGGAGAGCGCGGTGCGCATCGTATCGGTGACGGACAGTCCTGACTCGCTCCTCGCGGCCGGCTCGGTGCAGGACCCCGGCGGCACCGCCTTCCTGGTGGAGGCGTCGAACCAGCTGATGTCCTCCCTCAACGTCGAGCGGTCCCTGGAGATCACGGCGACCCTGGCGGCCCGGCACCTGGCCGAGGTCGCCGTGGTCGTCGCGCCGCCGTCCCGGCGCCGCATCTCGATCACCCGCGCCACCCGGGGCGGCGCCGTCGAGCGTCAGGTGCTGCGGGTCGACCCGGCCGAGGTGCCCGGATTGTCCGAGGCGCTGCAGGGCTTCCCGCCGGTGCCCTCGCGCTGGATCGACCCGGCCACCGCCCCGGACTGGCTGGTGCCCCACGGCCTGGAGGAACCGGGTTCGCTGATCGTGACCCCGCTGCCGGGCAACGGGATCCCGGCCGGCGCGCTCATCCTGCTGCGCGGCCGGGGCCAGGAGCGGTTCACCGAAGCCGAGGAGGCGCTGGCCCGGGTGTTCGCCGCGCGCGCCGGCGCCGCGATCAGCGCGGCGCTGCTGTTCACGCGGCAGTCCGCGCTGGCGCGCACACTCGCCGAGGACCTCATGCCGCCGCGCCTGACCCGCATGCAGGGTGTGGAGCTGGCCGGCGGATACCGGCCGGCCGGCGACGAGCAGCGGCTCGGCGGCGACTTCTACGACGTCCACGGACCTGTGCCCGGCGATCCCAACGATCCCGGTGATCCCGGTGATCCCGGCGTCCTGGTGGTCTTCGGCGACGTCTGCGGCAACGGCGTGGCGGCCGCGATGCTCGCCGGGAAGATCCGGACCAGCATCGCCGCGCTGCGGACGGTGGAGAGCGATCACGAACGCATGCTGCAGCTGCTCAACCGCGCGCTGCTCAGCTCCCGGCACACCCGCTTCGCCACGCTGGTGCTGGCCTCGGCCCGGCGCGTCGCCGACGGCGTGGCGGTCCGGGTGACCTGCGGCGGCCACCCGCCGCCGCTGGTGGTGCGCAACGACGGGACCGTGGAGCGCACCACGACCCGCGGCACGCTCATCGGGGCGGTGGAACCGGTGCGGGCCACCAGCAGCGAGATCCTGCTGGCCCCGGGGGAGACCTGCCTGCTGTACTCCGACGGCATCACCGAGGCCGTCGGCGGTCTCACGGGGACCGAGTTCTACGGCTCCGACCGGCTCGAGCAGGCGCTGGCCGGCTGCGCGGGACTGCCCGCCGAGGCCGTCGTCGAGCGCGTCCAGATGCTGGCCGAACAGTGGCTGGCCTCGAACCGGCGCGACGACATGGCCGTCGTGGCCATCACCGCGCCCATGACGCCGATCACAGTTCCGGTTTCGAATGCCGCGGTCGGGGATATCCGGGCAGCCCGTAACGGTGATCACAGCTAAAAGTGGAGAGAACGCGAGTGGGTGAGTACTCCGACTGGTTCAGCGGAGCGGACACGGGCAGGGAGGCTGCCGACGGTGTTCCCACCGCTGTGAGCGCGCAAGCAGTCAGCGACTATTGGAACGCCCTGATGGTCCGAGACGAGTCGGCCGCGCTGGCCGCGGCCTGGACCGCCTTGGACCAGGGCGTCCCGCCGGAGAGCGTGGTGCTCGACCTGGTCGGCGCCGCGCAGTCCCGGGTGGGCGCCGAATGGGCCGCCAACCGGCTCGGCGTCGCCCAGGAACACGCCGCCACCGCACTCGGCGACCGCGTCCTGGCCGCCCTGGGCGGACATCCCGCCTATCGGCGCTCCGCCTCCGAGTCGCGCGGCCGGGTCACGGTGGCCTGCGTGGACGGCGAGTGGCACGCGATGCCGGCCCGGCTGCTGGCCGAGGTGCTCTCGCTCGGCGGCTGGCGGGTGGACTTCCTCGGCGCCCACGTCCCCGGCCCGCACCTGATCTCGCACCTTCACGAAAGCGGGCCGGACGTCGTGGCCCTGTCGGCGAGTCTGGCCCTGCGGCTGCCCGATGCGCACGCCGCGATCACCGCGTGCCAGGCGGCTTCCGTCCCGGTGCTGGCCGGCGGCGCGGCCTTCGGCCCGAACGGCGAGTACGCGCGTCTGCTCGGCGCGGACGCCTGGGCCCGCGACGCGCGTTCGGCGCTGGCCGTGCTCGACCGGCCGATGCCGCGCCCGCGTCCTCCGCATCAGGCCGTGGACGACCTCCCGCATCTGGCCGACCAGGAGTACACATACGTCGCGGCCAACCGGACGCGGATCGTCGCGGCGATCGTGGCGGCGCTTCAGGAACGCGTCCCGGCGATGCGCGAGTACAGCCCGCAGCAGATGCAGTACACGATCGAGGACATCGATCATGTCGTACGCTTTCTGGCCTGCGCGCTGTACGTCGACGACGCTTCCCTGTTCGCGGCGTTCATCGCCTGGACGCGGGCGATCCTCACCGACCGCGGCGTCCCGGCGCATGCCTTGACCAGCGCGCTGGATCTGCTCGGCACGCAGCTGCGGGACTTCCCCCGGGCTGTGAGGTTGAACTCGGCCGGGCACGCGGCGATGGAGGCACAGGCGGCATGACCGAGCTCGCGGTGGAACCGATTCTCGGCGACGACGGTTGCGGTGGCGACGGCGCGGTGCTGGGCTTGCGCGTGCGCGGAGTCCTCGACCAAGACAACGCCGAGGAATTCTTGGAAGCCTTTCGCGCGGCCCTGCCAAACCTGCGTGCCGCGGGCAGCGATATCCGCATCGACTGCGCGGACGTGCGCTCCTGCGACTATGCCGGGTTGTCGGCGCTGTTGATGGCGCGGCGCGAAGCGGCGGAGATCGGCGCGCAGCTGGTCCTGGAGCGGCAGAGCCCGCAGCTGGCGGCGCTGCTCTCGGTCGGCGGCGTCAGTGACCTGTTGTCGCAGGACCCTGACGACGAACGGCCCGAGGTGGCGGTGGCCTGGGCCGGCCCGGTCCCGGTGATCACCCTGTCCGGACAGGTCGACCTGGACAGCGTCGAAGACATCACCGCCGCGTTCGCCGAGGCCCGCGAGGGCGCGCGGGAGGGACGGATCGTCGTGGACCTGTCCCGCCTGGAGTTCGCGGACTCGACCACGCTCCACGTCCTGCTGCGCGCCCGGGCGTCGGGCGAGCTGGTGCTGGCCGGCCCGCTGCGTCCCCCGGTGCGCCTGCTGTTCCAGATCACGGACCTGCTCGAGGTGTTCCGCATCGCCGACGGCCTCGACGAGGCGATCGGCGCCCAGGACGTGGCCCCTTGACGAGCGAGCAAGAGCGCCAGACCCCGGAGCACGGCGCCCCCGAGGACAGCAGGCTGGTCATCACCTCCGACCAGGCCGACCTGGCCGGCGCGCGCCAGATCACGGCCGACCACCTGGGCGACTGCTGCGACTGGGTCGACCGCGACGCGGTCCTGCTCGTCGTCTCGGAGCTGCTCAGCAACGCGGTCCTCCACGGCGGCGGCTGGTGGCGGCTGCTCGTGACCGCCTCGCCGGGACAGCTGCGCATCGAGGTCGAGGACAAGGAAAGCCACGTCCCCACCATCCGGCACCTCGACATGAAGGGCACCCCCGGCGGCCTGGGCATGCACATCATCAGCAAACTGGTCACCAGCTACGAGGCGGCGGTACATCCCGCCGGCACCGGGAAGACCATCCGCGCCCTGTGGAGCAGGCCCGCGCTGCCCAGTTAGTGAGTTCTCGGCGGTCTCTCTAGCGCGGGTGCAGACGATGAAAGACGGACTCGGGGAACATGGCTTCGGCCAACGCCTCCCGGGAGTGGCCGAAGCGGGCGGGCAGCTTGTAGACGCTCAGTTCCACGCCCGCTTTGCGGGCCACGTCGGTGATCGCCGATTCGGTGAAGCCGCGGACGTCGAATGTCCCCAGGTGCCGTGAGCGGCTGTCGAGAAGCACCAGCAGCTCGATCGGCTGCGGTCCCGGCTTCAGCAGGGCGATGCCGGCGACGACGGGGGCGGCGGGCGGTGCTGTCGGGACGCCCTTGCCGCTGCCCATCGCCGGCGGAAGGAAATCGGACTCGACGCCGCCGGCGGAGACGGAGCGGCGGTGGCGGCGGCCCCGGCCGTCGAAGATGATCAGGGTCTCGCCGGTCCAGCGGATCTCTGAACAAGCACGCTGATACACGGTGTCCGCGCGCGCCGAGGCACGGTCGGGACTGGCCTTGCCCGGGGCGAGGTAGTCGATCCGGCGGGGATGGGCCGAGTCGTGTCGGAAGATCTCTGCCGAGCGGGCCGCTGCTTTCCGGTCGATCGCGACCTGCCGTCCGGATACCGGTTTGTCGCCGCCGGGTGGCCGCAGGGCCAGCTCGAGCAGAAAGCCGACGGGCAGGACGACCACCATCAGGACAACGCACGTGACGAAGCCCAGACCATGGCGTCCGATCGCGAGCAAGCAGCTGGTGAACGTCCCCAGGGCCAGACCGGCGCGGTTGAACTTGCGGAACCAGCGGTATGCACGGAGCTCGCCGGCCGGCGTCGCTCGACCCCACAAAGTCGCCTTGTCGCGGGTCATCGCCAGCACCGACTGAGTGCGCCTGTCCTGCGGCATGGCGGCAGCGTACGGGCCGGAACCGTTGCAGGACAACGGATTCCGGCCGGATCCGGTCGCGCGACCCGTTTCTCGCACATCAGTATGTCCGATCTCGTTTGCCTCCCCGGGTCAGGGGCATGCGGAGCCGACGCCGGCGGGCTGCGTCGAAATCCGCGTCGAAGTCCGCGCCGGCTGCTGAGGAAAGGGAACCGGGATGAGTACACGCGCCGTATCGCGGACCCGTCGGCCGGGTTCGTGGACCCGGCACCGGGGCTCGCCGTCCGCGGTGTCACACAACAAGGTCCTGGACGGCCTCGGCCGCGCCGGCTTCGTCGCCCGCGGCGTCGTCTACCTGCTGATCGGCTGGATCACGCTGCTGATCGCGCTGGACCACCGCTCCGGTGAGGCCGACCGTACCGGCGCCCTGGAGCTCATCGCCGGCAAGCCGTTCGGCTTCGTGGTGCTCTGGTTCCTGGTCGTCGGCTTCGCCGGGATGGCGGCGTGGCGCGCGATGCTGGCGGTGCGCCCGCATCGGGCCGACAAGGACAAAACAAGCTCCCGGCTGACCTCGGCGGGCAAGGCGGTGCTGTACATCGTCGCCGCGTACACCACGGCCCGGTTCGCGGCCACCGGCCACGCGGGCGGTTCCTCGAACCAGCAGTCCACCGACTTCACCACCGACCTGATGCGGCACAGCGGCGGCCGGTGGCTCGTCGGCGCGGTCGGTGCCGGGCTGGTGGTCGGCGGCCTGTTCATGATCAAGGGGGCGCTGCAGAAGAAGTTCGCGAAGGAACTGCGGACCGACTCGCTGTCCGGCCCCGCGCGGCGCAGGGTGCTGATCCTCGGCACCGTCGGCAAGACCGCGCGCGGCGCGATCGTCGTGGGCGCGGGCGGCTTCCTGATCGACGCGGCCGTCAGGTTCGATCCTTCGCGCGCCCGCGGTGTGGACGGCACCCTGCGGGCCCTCGCCGCCGCTCCGCTCGGCACGGTCGCGCTGATCGTGATGGCCCTGGGCCTGGCCGCGTTCGGTGCCTACTCCTTCTGCGAGGCACGGTGGCGGCGCTTGTGACGGCGGGCCGAGCGTCCGCCGGGAGGAGCCGGGTGAGCGTCGATCGCCGGTGCCGAACGCTGGCCCAGATCGCCGTGGTCTGTCTGCTCGCGACCGTGGCCGCGCTGGTGGTCACCGTCATCTTCTACCACGGCCTGATCATGGTCGCGGCGGTGCTGTCCACGGTGCTGCTGACCGGGGTCGGCGCGTGGTGGTTCATCGCGCGCCGCGGAGTCCTGAGATGGCTGGGAGCGGCGGTGGCGGCGGCCGCGCCGGCGGTGCTGATCGTGCTGTCCGCCGTGGCCGGCTTCTGGCTCGACGGCGTCGCGGTCGCGGTGCTGGGCGGCGCCGGGCTGCTGTGCGCGCGGGCGGCGGTGCGCGGGCTGGACCGGCCGCCGGAGTTCGCGCGGCCGCGCTACCGGCGTACCGCCCGGCCCCGCCGGCCGGTGCTGATCATGAACCCGGCCTCCGGGGGCGGCAAGGTCGGCGAGTTCGGTCTGGTGGACAAGGCCGAGGTCCTCGGCGCACGGGTGCTCCTGCTGGACCCCGACGCCGACCAGGACGTCGCCGCGATGGCGCGCCGGGCCGTGGCCGAGGGCGCGGACCTGCTCGGCGTGGCCGGCGGCGACGGGACGCAGGCGCTGGTGGCGGCGGTCGCGGCCGAGCACGGCCTGCCGTTCCTGGTGCTCTCCGCCGGCACCCGCAACCACTTCGCGATGGACCTGGGCCTGGACCGCGACGACCCGGCCGCGGGCCTGGACGCCCTGCGCGACGGGGTGGAGCTGCGCGTGGACCTCGGGAGCGTGGCGGGGCGGCCGTTCGTCAACACGGCGTCGTTCGGAGCCTATGCCGAGGTCGTCCAGAACCCGCGGTATCGGGACTCGAAGGCCGGAACGACGCTGGACAGCCTGCCCGACCTGCTCCCCGCCGACGAGGCGGCGATCACCGTGGACGCGGACGGCGACCGGCTGCCGCCGCCGCAGGTGCTGCTGGTCAGCAACAACCCTTATCTGGAGTCCGGCACGCTCGGCGGCGGGCGCCGTCCCCGCCTGGACCGCGGAGTCCTGGGCGTGGTGGCGGTCCGGGTGGAGGGCGCGCTCAGCGCGGCGCAGACGGCGCTGCTGGGGGCCGGGTCCGCGGCGGTGACCGTGCGCGACGCCCGCGAGGTGCGGGTCGACGGGGCCGGGACGACGATACCGGTCGCCGTGGACGGCGAGGCTCTGAACCTGGAGACGCCGGTGATCTGCACGATCCGCCCCGGTGCGCTGCGCGTCCGGGTGCCGCGCAACCGGCCCCGGACCGCACCGCACCGGCCGCTGCGGACCGAGTGGCGCACCGTGCTGGGCTTGGCGCTCGGCCGTTTCGGGACCGATCTGCATGCCGGGACCAACCCGCACACCGGCGGTGAGCAGTGAGCGCCCCGTCGTTGGTGCGCAGGCTCGGGGACCTCGACGCGCAGGCGTACGCCGCCGTGGCCCGCACGCCTACTTCCGACGCGGTCGACGTGGCGCTGCGCAAGCTCTCGCGGGCCGCGAACCATTCGAAGATCTCGTTCACCGTCGCCGCGGTGCTGGCCTGCCGGCCCGGAGCGCCGCGGCTGGCCGCCGCGACCGGGGTGGGCGCGGTCGCCGTCGCCTCGGTGACCGCGAACCTGCTCGCCAAGCGGCTGGCCCGCCGGCATCGTCCGGCGCGCGCCGAGCCGGGACTGTTTCCGAGGCGGTATGTCGGGATGCCGCGCTCGGCGTCGTTCCCGTCCGGACACACGGCCTCCGCGGTCGCGTTCGCCGTCGCCGTCGGGAAGGTGGTGCCGGCCGCGGCGGCCCCGTTGGGGGCGTTGGCGGCGGTCGTCGGATACTCGCGGGTCCACACCGGCGTGCACTATCCCGGTGACGTGGCCGGGGGAGCGGTGCTCGGTGTGGGCAGTGCCGCACTGGTACTCGTTGCGGGGCGGAGGATTCGGGAGGGGATGTGAGTGCTGATTCGGTGTCCGGCGCAGACCGGGCGAACGGTACGACCGTCGACGGAGCGGTGGTCACCCCGCCGCGCAACGTCCCGCACTGGACCGGGTGGCTGCTGCTCGCTCTGGGCGTGTTCACGCTGCCCTGGACGGCGAACCTGGCGATCGACCTGCCGGACAAGTCCGAGGCGGCGCACTACAACGCCTCATGGGTCGGATTCGACCTGCTGCTGTGCGCGCTGCTGATACGCACCGGCTGGTCGCTGCTCCGCCGCCGGGCCTACGTGGAGGTCACGGCGGCGATGACGGCGGTCATGCTGTTCATCGACGCCTGGTTCGACGTGCTGTCGGCGCCCACGGCGAAGGAGTTCGCGGTGGCCCTGGCCTTGGCCCTGTGCGTCGAGCTGCCCCTGGGATTCTTCTGCCTCTGGGTCTCGGTCCGGGCCGAGTATGAGCGCCGCCGCCGCGAGGAACTGATGAGCACCGTGGTCCAGCGCCTGCTGGAGCTCAACCGTCGAAGGCCCGCCCGGAGAAGGCGTCGGCTGCCCTAGCTGAACGGCCCGAGGACATCCGGGCTGAAAAGCATGCGGGCGTTGCCGACCAGTTCCTTCGCGGCGATCTCGTCCGGGGTGAGGAACAGCATCGCCTGCCCCTCGCCCAGGACGACGTCGTCCTGGCAGGCGTCGGTACGGCCGGTGAACACGTGGAAGCGGACCCCGGCACCGTCGACGTCGAGCTGTTCCACGACCCGGTCGAACTCGAGGACGGCGGTCAGCCCGGTCTCCTCAAGGAGTTCGCGGTGTGCGGCGGTCGCCGCGTCCTCGCCGGGTTCCAGCCGTCCGCCCGGAGGAGTCCACCGGTCCGGTTCCGGGTGCGCGTCGTGACCGCGATGTTGCATCAATACCCGGCCGGCCCGGTCGGTGAGAACGACGACCGCGACCTCGGTGAGGATCTCCATGCGGCCGACGCTAGACGAGACCTCGGACACGTTCGCCGGACACGTTCGGCTGCCACACGACCATCGCCGGCGATGTGACGCGCGTAACGCTCGGCACCACCGTTTGGTTCGCATCGCCTTGGGTACAGCGGCTCCTCGCCCACCGGGTGAACCGGCAGCGGCCCGCACAATCAGACACCGCCGGAGAGCAGACATGGATCCTGAGACACAGTCCGAGGGGACATCCCGCGTGGCCGAGGCCGACGCCGAATCGGTGCTGATCGTGGTCCCCGCCGACGCCGACTACCTGCCGGTCATCCGCTCGGCCAGCGCGCACGTGGCGACCCGGGCCGGGTGCACCCTTCCGGAGGTCGCCGACCTGCGCCTGGCCGTCGACGAGGCCTGTGGGCTGCTGCTGCGGCACACGGTGCGCGACGAGCGGGCCGGGCTGTCCGGGCTCGGCGACCTGTCGTGCCGCTTCGTCCTCGACGCTTCGGCGCTGCGCGTGGTCCTCAGCCGGGACGCGCGCAACGCCGCCCGGCCGCAGGACGACGAGTTCGGCTGGACCATCCTCAGCGCGCTGGTGGATGACATCCAGTGGCGGGTGGACGGTCCCACGGTGCACGTGGAGATCCTGAAGCGCCGCACGGCAGGAGAGTGACCGTGAACGCGCCCGCCAAGCAAGAGGACTATGCCCGGGAACGGGCCGCGGCCCGGGCCGCACTGGTCCGGCTGCGAAAGATGCCGCCCGATGATCCGGAGTACGGCAGCCTGCGCGAGTTCGTCATCGGCGAGTACATGTCCTATGCCCGGTACATAGCGGGCAAGTTCCGCCAGCGCGGCGAGGCCCAGTCGGACCTGGAGCAGGTGGCCTACCTCGGCCTGGTCAAGGCCGTCGACAACTTCGACCCCGACTACGGCGCCGCGTTCCTGACCTACGCCACGCCGATGATCGCCGGCGAGGTCCGGCGGCACTTCCGGGACACCACCTGGGACGTGCACGTCCCGCGCCGGGTGCAGGAGAACGCCCTGGCGGTGCGCGCCGCCGAGCGTGAGCTCTCCCAGCAGCTCGGCCACCCGCCGACGGCCGCCGACATCGCCGAGCGCCTGGAGCTCTCGGCCGACGAGGTGGCCGAGGCCTACGAGGCCAGCGCCGCGCACCACGCCGCCTCGCTGGACGTCCCGGTGTCCATGACGGACGGCGACGGCGCCAGCATGGGCGAACTGATGGGCGACGTCGACCCCGGCTTCGACCTGGTCGTCGACCGCGAGGCGCTCAAGCCGCTGCTGGCCGAGCTGAGCACCCGGGACAAGAAGATCCTGCTGATGAAGTTCTTCCGCAACATGTCCCAGGCCCAGATCGGCGCCGAACTCGGCGTCTCGCAGATGCAGGTGTCGCGGCTGCTGTCGCAGATCCTGGGACGGCTGCGGGAGAAGGTCGAGGCCGGATAGGCCGGATGGTTCGCGCGTCGCGACATGGCACATATGTTTGATCCGCCGCGAACCAGCCATACGGATCCGCACGTCGAGAGCCACTTCAGGAAGGAACGGAAAACGATGGGCATCATCGCCTGGATAGTGCTGGGACTGGTCGTCGGCCTGCTCGCCGAGAAGATCGTCAACGGTGGCGACTCGCACGGGCTCATCATCACGACCCTGATCGGGATCGCCGGCGCGGTCGTCGGCGGCTGGCTGGCGACCAAGCTGTTCCACGTCGACGACATCAAGGGCTTCTTCAACATCTCGACCTGGCTGACCGCCCTGGCCGGCGCGGTCGTGCTGCTGGTGGTCTACCACGCCCTGACCGGCCGGCGCGCTCGGCGGTAGGCAGCGGTGGCGACGGCGATCAGGGCCCGGCAGCCGGCTTCAGCAGGCTGACCGCCTCGGCGACCGTGGGCACGAAGGTGAGGATCTGATCCAGACCCGCGATGTGGAAGACCCGCGTCAGCCCGCTGTTCAGCCCGGCGACCACCAGCCCGCTGTTCTCCGCCTTGGCCCGCTGGTACGCGGCGACCAGGACGGTTATGCCGGTGGAGTCGCAGTAGGCAAGCTCGGTCAGGTCCACGACCGTCGGGGCGTCCGCGGTGCAGGGGACGCCGCGCAGGACCGTCCTCAGTTCCGGAGCCGTGTGGTGATCGAGCTCGCCGCTCACGGCCACCACGGCGGCTCCGGAGACGTCATCGTGGCGGAGAACGGTCAGAGTACTGTCGGTCACCTGTGCTCCTGGGCGGCTGAGGGGTACCTTTACACGTTCCCCAAGAATAGAAGGCCATGGCGCCGAGCGCTGTCGAGGAGCTTCGGTGGACGAAGGGTTTCCAGTGGTGCCTCACGATGACGGCTGGGCCGAGGTCTTCGCCGCCGACCCGAAAGTCGGCGCCGACCTGGCCCGCGTGGACTGGGCGGCGACGCCGCTGGGCCGGCCGGACGGCTGGCCGGTCAGCCTGCAGACGGCCGTGAGCATCCTGCTGGCCTCCAGGTTCCCCATGTGGATGGCCTGGGGCCCGGAGCTGACCTTCTTCTGCAACGACGCCTACCGGCGGGACACCCTGGGCCAGAAATACCCGTGGGCGCTGGGCAGGCCGTCCAGCCGGGTGTGGGAGGAGATCTGGGACGCCATCGGCCCCCGGATCCAGACGGTGCTAGCCACCGGCCAGGCGACCTGGGACGAGGCGCTGCTGCTGTTCCTGGAACGGTCCGGCTACCCCGAGGAGAGCTACCACACCTTCTCCTACAGCCCGCTGCGTGACGACGACGGCGCGATCGTGGGCATGCTCTGCGTGGTCAGCGAGGACACCGAGCGGGTCATCGGCGAGCGCCGGATGGCCACCCTGCGCGATCTCGGCTCGGACCTCAGCGTGGTGCGCACGGAGCGGGAGATGCTCGACTTCGCGGTCGCTCAGCTCGACCGCAATCCGTACGACCTGCCGTTCACGCTGACGTACCTGTTCCAGGAAGACGGCACGGCGCACCTGATCGCCGCCACCGGCATCGCCGACAGCCACCCGGCCGCCGCCGAACTGCTGGCCGCCGAACCGATCGACGCCGAACTGCCGACCTCCGAACCTCTGGCCGCCGAACCACTGGCCGCCGAACCTCTGACCGCCCAAGCGCCGACCGCCGGATCCGCCGCCATCTGGCCGGTGGCGGCGGCCGCCCGCGGCGAGTCGGTCGTGATGCCGCTGGACGGCCCGGCCTTCGCCGACCTGCCGACCGGCGCCGGGGAACTGCCGCCGCTCCAGGCGATGGTGGTGCCGCTGCGCCAGCAGGGCGGGCAGCCCTACGGGTTCCTGGCGGCGGCGCTGAACCGCTACCGCGTCCTGGACGAGGGCTACAGCGCCTTCGTGGAACTGGTCGCCGGCCACATGGCCACCGGCATCGGCAGCGCCCGCAGCTACCGCGACCAGCAGCGCCGCGCCGAGGAACTGGCCGAGCTGGACCGGGCCAAGACCACGTTCTTCTCCAACATCAGCCACGAGTTCCGCACGCCGCTCACCCTGATCATGGGCCCGGTCCAGGAGCTGCAGAGCAAGCTGGCCGACGCCGACCCGCAGATCCGCGAGGAGCTGGAAGTCGTCCGCCGCAACGGCATGCGCCTGGGCAAGCTGGTCAACACCCTGTTGGACTTCTCCCGCATCGAGGCGGGCCGGATGCGGGCCGTCTACGAACGCGTCGACCTCGCGGCCGTGACCCGGGAGCTGACCAGCGTCTTCCGCTCCGCGGTCGTCAAGGCCGGCCTGGACTTCGAGGTCGACTGCCCGACCCTGCCCGAGCCGGTCTACATCGACCGCGACATGTGGGAGAAGGTCGTCCTCAACCTTCTGAGCAACGCGCTGAAGTTCACCTTCGAGGGCTCGATCCGGGTGACGGTGCGCGCCGTCGACGGCCAGGCGCGGGTCGAGGTGGCCGACACCGGGATCGGCGTGGCCCCCGAGGAGATGCCCCGGCTGTTCGAGCGCTTCCACCGCATCGAGAGCGCACGCTCCCGGTCCACCGAGGGCAGCGGTATCGGGCTGGCGCTCGCCAAGGAGCTCATCGCCCTGCACGGCGGCTCCATCTCCGCGGCGTCGGTCGTGGGCCAGGGCACCAGCCTCACCGTCCGCCTGCCGTTCGGCTCGGCGCATCTGCCCGCCGACGCCGTCTTCTCCGAGCCGGGGGAGGACGCGGCGCGCGCCGGTGCCGATCCGTTCGTGCAGGAGGCGCTGCGCTGGTTGCCTGCCGACGGCGGCGAGCAGGCCGTGGAGACCGTGACCGAGCTGGGGCCGGCGCGGGCCTCGGAGTCCGGCCGGGTACTGATCGCCGACGACAACGCCGACATGCGTGAGTACCTCGCCCGGCTCCTGCACGGCGCGGGCTACGACGTCACCGTGGTCCCGGACGGCCGCGCGGCCCTGCGAGCCGTCGGCGGCGACCTGCCCGATCTGGTCATCAGCGACGTGATGATGCCGCACCTGGACGGCCTGGCCCTGGTCGCGGCGCTGCGCGGCGACCCGCGGACCGCCTCGATCCCGGTGCTGCTGCTGTCGGCCAGAGCCGGCCAGGAAGCGTCCATCGAAGGACTTCAGGCCGGTGCCGACGACTACCTGGTGAAACCGTTCGCGGCGGCCGAACTCCTGGCCCGGGTCCGGGCGAACATCGAACTGGCGCGGCTGCGCAGCCACCACATCCGGTGGCGCAACGTGCTGGTCGACTCGCTGCAGGAGGCGTTCTTCGTCGGCGAGCAGGACGGCACGGTCATCGAGGCGAACGCGGCCTTCGAGGGCATCCTCGGCTACGGTCCCGAAGGTCTGCCTTACCGACCGGCCCATCCATGGTGGCCGGACGCCGCCACCGAGCCGGAGGCCCACCGGCGTGCCGCCGAGGCCTTCACCGCGCTGCCCGGCCGGGACCGGGGCGCGCAGACCGTCGCCGTCACCCATCGCGACGGGCGCCGGCTGTGGATCAGCGTGGCCGGCAACCAGGTCCGCGATCCCGATTCGGACCGCACCGTGATCGTCGGGACCTTCCGCGACGTGACCGCCGACCACTACGCGGTCCAGCGGGAAAGCGCGCTGGCGGCTCTGGCCGGATGCCTGGCGCGAGCCACCAGCCTGCGCGAAGCGGTGGACGGCGCGCTGGAGGAACTCAAGAGTCTGTGGCATGCCCGCTGTGTCGTGGCCGCCGTCTTCGGACCCGGGGGTGAGTCAGGCGAGGAGCCCGCGCTCACCTCCACCGATGCTGTATTGGCCTGGCAGCATCTGCCCGCCGAGCGCCGCCGGGTGCTCACCGAGCTGCGCGATCAGCCCGCATTGACCACCGTCGCGGACGACAGCGGCGCCAGCGTCGCGCTGGAGCATCCGGAAGGCCCGCTGGTCCTGTGGATCGACCTGGGCGAGCAGCGGCCCTTCTCGGTCGAGGATCTGCTCCTGCTGTCCCTGCTGGGCAGCCACTTGGCTCAGGGGTTGGCGCGGGCGCACCAGATCGACCAGCAGCGCCAGACCGCCATAGCCCTGCAACGCGCGATCCTCGGCCCTTCTTTGCTTCCCGAGGGGTTCGCGGTCCGCTACGAGCCGGCCACCCGGCCGCTGGAGGTCGGCGGCGACTGGTACGACACCATCCCCTTGGCGGACGGGCGGATCGGCATCGTCGTCGGCGACTGTGTGGGACGCGGGCTCAGCGCCGCCAGCGTCATGGGCCAGCTGCGCAGCGCCTGCCGTGCGCTGCTCCTTCAGGAGGCGAGCCCGTCCCGGGTGCTGAAGGCCCTGGACGACTTCGCCGTGGGCGTGCCCGGAGCGGTGTGCACCACAGTGTTCTGCGGTGTGCTGGACCCCGGGACCGGCACCCTGACGTACTCCAGCGCCGGACATCCGCCCGGCATCCTGGTCCACGCCGACGGCAGCACCCACCTGCTGGAGCAGGGCCGTTCGCTGCCGCTGGCGGTCAAATCGGACCTGGCCCGGGCCGAAGGGGTCTGTGCCATCCCGGCGCGCTCCACACTGCTGCTGTACACCGACGGCCTGGTCGAGCGTCGCCGCCGCTCGATCAGCGCGGGCATCGACGCGGCCGGCGCGGTGGTCCGGGCCGGCCGCGACGCCGCCGTCGACGACCTCGCCACCGATCTCATGACCAGCCTGGCCCCGGCCGGCGGCTACGACGACGACGTCGCGCTGCTGCTGTACCGGCACCCGGCCCCGCTGCGGATCTCCTTCGCCGCCGAGTCCTCGCAGCTCGCGCCGGTCCGCAAGGCGCTGCGCGGCTGGCTCAGCCAGTGCGACCTGCCGCCGGGGACCGCGCAGAACATCCTGGTGGCCGTCGGCGAGGCCTGCGCCAACGCGGTCGAGCACGGCCACCGCGACGCGCTCGGAGACATGGTCTTCTTCCGCGCCGAGGCGCACGTCGACAGCCTGTACCTGACCATCGTCGACACCGGCAGCTGGAAGCCGCCGCAGGAACAGGGCAGCACCGACCGGGGCCGCGGTCTGAAGTTGATGCGTGCCCTGATGAACCATGTCGTCGTCACACCGGGACCTACCGGGACCACCGTTCGCATGCATATGAGGATCGACTCATGACCACACCTCTTGCTCTGACTTCCAGCCGGCGCCCGGACGGCGTGACCGTGTTGACGGCGGTCGGCGAGATCGACATGAGTAACACCGGGGTCCTGGCCACGGCCCTGGAACAGGAGTCCGGGACGGTCGTCGTGGACCTCACGGGGATCGAGTATCTGGACAGCGCGGGATTGAGTGTCCTGTTCACCCACGCCGACCGCATCGAGCTGATCGCCACCGAATTGCTGGAGCCGGTGCTGACCATCTCCGGGCTCGCCGATCTGGCTCCTGTGCACCGCGGGTGAGTGGGGGACTGCTCCTCGTCTGCTTCTCGACTACTCCGCCTCCGGCCAGTTGCGCAGCGCCACGTCCAACGCGTCCACCGTCCGAGCCCATGACTTCGCGACGGACCGCGCGTGGTGCTCGAAGCCGCCTGCCGCCTCCATCCGTACGAAGCCGTGCAGGGTGGCGTGCAGCATCCGCACGGCGTCGGTCTCGTCCGGTTCCCGCAGCGCGTAGCCGCGCAGCAGGGCCCGGGTGAGCTCCGAGTGCCGCCGGTTCACGCCGACGACCGCCGTCTCAGCCTCCAGCATCAGCCAGGACGCGGCGTAGCGGCCGGGATGCTTCCTGGCGTAGGTGCGGTAGGCGTCGGCGTACGCCCGCAGCGCCTCCTTGCCGGAGCGGCCGGCCAGTGCCTCGCCGGCCCGGTCGGCGAGCTCGGTCAGGGCCAGTGCGGCTACCCCGGAGCGGAGTTCCTGGGCGTTCTTGACGTGCGAGTACAGGCTCGCGTCCTTCACCCCGAAGCGCCGGGCCAGCGCGGAGACCGTCACCTTCTCGAACCCGACCTCGTCGGCCATGTCCGCGGCCGCGCGCACCAGGCGCTCCGCGGTCAGTCCCGCCCGTGCCATGCGCAGCCCTCCGCCGGTTGAGACCCCTTAACCAATTGCCTAGAGGCTCTAGGAAAGTTACGGTCCCCTCTATGAAACCACTCACCGAGCGCCAGATCCGGGGATCCTTCATCAACCTCTCGAAGGGCGAGTCCCAGCGCCTGAGCATGCCCCGGGACTTCGACGAACGCCCCTGGGACGACCTGGACTTCCTGGGCTGGCGCGAACCGGGCGCCCTGGACCGCGCCTACCTGGTCGCCGAGCGCGACGGCGGCCTGGTCGGCGTCGCCCTGCGCGTCGCGGGCTCGGGCACCTCGCGCGGCTTCACCGCGACCGGCATCTGCTCCCTGTGCCAGACCGCGCGCACCGGCGGCGACGTCGCGCTGATGACCGCACGGCGCACCGGCGAGGCCGGACGCCAGGGGAACTCGGTCGGCCAGCACATGTGCGTGGACCTGGCGTGCTCGCTGTTCCTGCGCGGCGCCAAGGTGGCCGCCACCGATCCGGACTACTACGAGACGCTGACGCTGGAGGACAAGATCGAGCGGATGAACGCCAGTATCGATGCCTTCCTGGCGCGCGTCAGGAAGTGACGCCGACGCTGATACCGACACCGACACCGACACCGGGCGCCGCTATGGCAGAGCGATCGGCGGACGCGGCTGCGTGCGCCGCTGGCCGGGCGGCAGCAACAGCACCTCCAACGCGGTCGCGCACGCCGCGGCCTGCTCGGCGAACCAGCCGAGCCGGGCGCTCGCCATCGCTTCGGGCGAGGAGCGCAGGGCCAGCGCGAAGCGTGCGCGGTTCTCGTGGTCCAGGACCGGGACGGCGACGGTGCGCACGCCCGCCGTGGACTCGCCTTCGTTGAGGGCGAAGCCCGCGGTGCGCACGCGCGCCAACTCGTCCCGCAGCTCCTGCGGATCGGTGATGGTGCGCTGGGTCAGCTGCTCCAGCGGCAGCGCGGCCAGGTCCGCGTCCTCGCCCCAGGCCAGCAGGACCTTGCCCAGCGCGGTGGAGTGCAGGGGGCGGCGCAGGGCCCGGGCGCCGTCGCGGTCCAGCGAGCCGCCGACCAGGATCACGGCGTGCTCCCCGACCCGGGCGGCCAGGTCCGCGGTCGCGCCGGTGCGGGTCGCCAGGTCGGCCAGTTCCGGTTCGGCGCGGTGCAGGCCGCGCCGGTGGTAGGCCAGGCGGCCGAGTTCGGCCAGCACCGGGCCGAGGCGGTAGCGGGACGTCGCGGGGTCCTGCTCCAGCAGCGCCTCGTTCGTCAGGACTTTCAGAAGGCGGTGCGCCGTCGACAGGGCCAGGCCGGTGCGCCGCGCCAGGTCGGACGCGGACAGGTCCTGCGGGCTGTCGGAGAAGCACTGCAGCAGCGCCAGCGTCCGGTGCACCGCCTGCGCGCCCTCGCGGGGCGGGGTCGGCGCGAAATCTCGGTCCATGCGCTGGAGTATTCCATAGTGTGGAAGCTCTGAGTGCTGTCAACGTCTCTGGCACCGAACTAATCCCGCAGTGTGGACGATTCTCGTGCGGCGATTGTCTTCGCTCGTCTCCTCCCGGATAGTGGAAGCCAGGCGCCCGGTCGGCGCCACACCGGGATGGGGAGCTGAGGGGAGGACCGCGATGTACGGATACGTAACCGGCCCTCTGCGTCCGCGGCCTGCCTGCCCGCCGGTCCGGCTCGTTCTGACCGTGCGACGCCATGTCGATCTGGTGCGCGTCTCCAGCGCGATCTGTCCGGTCTGATCTCATCGGCGGGCTCTGCGTCTGTCTCTGACAGGCTCTGCGTCTGTCTCTGACAGGCTCTGCGTCTGTCTTTGACAGGCTCTGTGCCACGCACCGATCTCTTCGTCACACCCGCGCTCCTGTCGCGTTTCTTCTTCTTCGCCTTCCGGCGCCGCCCTGCGTTCTTCAGTGCTGCGCCGGTGCGTCCACCGCGTCCACCTGTGAGGACACCGCCATGCCCGCATCCGCCACCTCGCTCGACACCCTGTGGTTCACCCGCTGCCCGGTCCCGACCGCCACCGGCATCGCCGCCGACCGGGGCTGGCTGGCCGCCGAATTCGCCGCCGACGGCCTGGTGGTCCGCTCGCTCCAGGACGCCGGCGGCGACGTACCGCGCGAGCGGCACTTCACCCACGCGCTGACCGGACTGTTCCGGGAGGGCGGGAACGTCCCGGCGCTGTGGGCGCGGGCGGCGGGGGAGCCGACGCGGCTGATCGGGCTGACCTGGATCGAGGAGCGGCAGGCGATCCTGGTGCGCGCCGAGGACCGTGGGCGCGTCGCCGAACCGGCCGATCTGGCCGGGCTCCGGATCGCGGTCCCGCGCCGCGAGATCGCGATCGACTTCTGGCGCGCGATGGCGCTGGCCGGGTTCCACGGCGCGCTGGCCGCCGCCGGGCTCGGCCTGGCCGATGTCACACCGGTGGAGGTCGTCGCGGCGCCGTCGGCGGGACAGTGGATCGCCGAGCTCGAAGCGCTGCGCGACGGCCGGGTCGACGCCGTGTACGTCAAGGGCGCGCTGGCGGTGGAGGCCGCGGCGGCGCACGGCGCGGTCATCGGCATCGACCTGGACACCTTCGAGGACCCGGCGGTGCGGGTCAACAACGGGACGCCGCGTCCCGTGACGGTGCACCAGGACCTGTTGGACCGGCATCCCGACCTGGTCGTGCGCTTCCTGCGGGTGCTGGTCGAGGCCGCCGACTGGGCCGGATCGCACCCGCGGGACCTGGCCCGGATCCTGGCCGCCGAGACCGGCGCCGGGCCCGAGGGCGTGGCCGGCGCCTATCGCGGCGCGGGGTCCTCCGACCTGCATCTGGACCTGTCCGACCACCGCCTGGAGCTGCTGGCGCGGCAGGAGCGCTTCCTGCGCGGCCAGGGCTTCCTGGCCGGCCCGGTGGACGTCGCGGCCTGGGCCGCGCCCGAGGCGCTGGCCGCCGCCCGGTCGCTGGCGGCAGCACGCTGATCCGCCTCCCGCGCCGCCTTTCCATTTCCCATCCTGACAAGGAACCCCTGATGAATGCTTCGATCCGCCGGATTTCCGCCGTCCTCACCGCGGCTCTCTTCGCCACTTCCGCAGCCGCCTGCTCCTCCTCGAAGTCCGCCTCCTCGCAGGATCCGCACACCGGCGCCGCCGCGCTCGCCGGCTCGGGCAGCGTCACGATCCGCATCCCGGACCCCGGCAACTCCGGCGCGCTCGCGCTGGGCAAGAAGGACGGCAGCCTGGCCGCCGCGCTGGCCAAGGTCGGCGCCAAGGTCGCCTGGACCGGCAGCGCCGGCGCCTTCGCCCCCGCGGCGCAGGAACTGGACGGGGACCAGTTGGACGTCGCCGAGGGCTCCATCACCTCCGCCGTCGCCGCGCTCGCCCAGAAACCCGGCTTCAAGCTGTTCGCCGCCGTCGCCCCGGACAAGGTCGGCGAGGGCATCCTGGTGAAGGACAACTCCGGCATCAACAGCGTCGCGGACCTGGCCGGCAAGAAGGTCGTGGTCTGGCACGGCGGCTCCAGCGAGTACCTGTTGCTCAAGGCCCTGGCACAGAACCACATCCCGGACTCCTCGGTCCAGCGGGTGTACCTGCAGCCGAACCAGAGCGCGGCGGTCCTGCACTCCGGCCAGGTCGACGCCTGGGCCACCTGGGCCACCTTCTCGATCTCCGAACGCGCCAACGCCGGCGAGCACTTCCTGGTCACCGGCGGCGACATCGGCTCGCAGAACTACGCGGTCTGGGCCGTGCGCAACGAGTTCGCGACCGCGTACCCCGCAGTGGTGAAGGCGCTCTATGACTACCTGCACGATGCCGAGACCAAGCAGGCGCAGAACCCTGAGGCCTACATCAACGTGTTCCACACCTCCGGCCCGGACGCCGTGTCCGGCAAGGAGAAGGACCTGACGATCGCCGACTACAAGGCAGGCAGCCCAACCTCCCCGATCACCGCAGCGGACCAGGCGAACTTCAAGGAGGTCGCCCAGTTCTTCGCCGACGAGAAGGTGACGCCCGGCGTGGTCGACCTCGCCCCGAACGTGCTCGACGTGACGACCCTGGCGGGGGGGTCGTGATGACGGCGCTGGATACCAAGGCCGGTGAACCGATCTCGCCTGCCGAGCCGATCGATTCAGCCGCACCCCTCGACCTCGTCACCCCGCACGTCCGCCGCACCCGCCGCCGCCCCCGCGGCCTGGCCTTCGTGCTGCGCGCGCTGGGTCCGCTGGTCATCCTGGCCGGCTGGTGGACCGCCTCGGCGACCGGTGTCCTGACCAAGGACCTGCTCGCCTCGCCGCCGGACGTGCTGCGGCAGGCGGTCGACCTGTGGCGCAGCGGCCAGTTGTCCCAGGCACTCACCGTCTCCCTGGCCCGCGCCGGGACGGGCTTGCTGCTGGGCGTCACGGCCGGGCTCGTGCTCGGTGTCGCGGCGGGCTTCTCGCGCGTCGGCGACGACCTGCTCGACTCGGCCATGCAGACCCTGCGGGCCCTGCCGTTCCTGTCCCTGGTGCCGCTGTTCATGGTGTGGTTCGGCATCGGCGAGGCCGCCCGGATCATCCTGATCGCGGTGGCCACGACCTTCCCGATGTACGTGTCGACCTCCGGTGCGGTGCGCAGTGCCGATCCCAAGCTGGTGGAGGCGGCACGCGCCTTCGGGCTGGGCCGGCTGGCCACGGTCCGGCGGATCGTGCTGCCCGGCGCGCTGCCCGCGATCCTGTCGGGCCTGCGGTTGTCCACCACGCTGAGCGTCATCGCCCTGATCGCCGCCGAGGAGATCAACTCCACCGCCGGCCTGGGCTACCTGATGGCGCAGGCGCAGGACTTCTCCCGGACCGACATCCTGACCGTCTGCATCCTCATCTACGGTCTGCTCGGCCTGGCCGCCGACGTCCTCATCAGGGCCCTGGAACGCGTCCTGATGCCCTGGCGCAACGCGGTGGGAGGCACCCGATGAGCACGGCTGTGCAGATCAAGGGCGTCCGGCGCGAGTTCGGCGGACGGACCGTGCTCGACGGCGTGGATCTGGAGATCCGGCGCGGGGAGTTCGTGGCGCTGCTCGGCGCCAGCGGTTCGGGCAAGACCACGCTGCTGCGGCTGCTGGCCGGGCTGGACCGGCCCGACGGCGGCGAGGTCCTGGTGCCCCGGCAGCGGACCGTGGTCTTCCAGGAGCCGCGCCTGATCCCGTCGCAGCGGGTGCTGGGCAACGTCGCGCTCGGCCTGCCGCGCGGGGCCGCCACCCGGGCCACCGCCCTGGCGGCGCTGGCCGAGGTGGGCCTGGCCGGCCACGCCCGCGCCTGGCCCGCGACCCTGTCCGGCGGGGAGGCCCAGCGCGTGGCGCTGGCCCGGGCCCTGGTGCGCGAACCCGGGCTGCTGCTGCTCGACGAGCCGTTCGCGGCGCTGGACGCGCTGACCCGCCTGAAGATGCAGGACCTGGTGGCCGACCTGGTCGCGCGGCACCGCCCGGCGGTGCTGCTGGTGACCCACGACGTCGAGGAGGCGATCCGGCTCGCGGACCGCGTCGTGGTGCTCGGCGGGGGAGGGCGGCTGGTCCTCGACGAGCCCGTCGGCCTGAGCCGGCCCCGTGACGACGCCGATCCGGCCTTCCCCGTGCTGCGTCGCCGGCTGCTCGCCGAACTCGGCGTGACGTCGGTCGGCACAAAGAGCGCCGCATGACAGTCCTCGACGACGCCCGGCAGCTGCACCCGGACCTGACCCGCCTGCGCCGGGATCTGCACGCGGACCCCGAGATCGGTCTGCACCTGCCGCGTACCCAGGAGAAAATCCTGGCCGCGCTTGACGGTCTCGGTCTGGAGGTCACACTTGGCGAAGCTCTGACCTCGGTCACCGCGGTGGTGCGCGCCTCAAAACCGGCGCCAACCTCCACACCGGCTGCTCCCATCCTGCTGCGGGCCGACCTCGACGCGCTCCCGCTGACCGAAGCCACCGGCCTGGACTTCGCCTCCCGAACCCCCGGCGCGGCCCATGCCTGCGGCCACGACCTGCACGCGGCGATGCTCGTCGGCGCGGCCAGGCTCCTTGCCGCCCGCCGCGACCGGCTGCCCGGGGACGTGATCCTGATGTTCCAGCCCGGCGAGGAAGGACACGACGGCGCGCGGTTGATGCTGGAGGAAGGGCTGCTCGACGCCGCCGGAACCCGGCCCGCGGCCGCCTACGCGCTGCACGCGTCATCCTCCTCTCCGCTCGGCCGCTTCGGTACCCGCTCCGGTCCGGCCCTGGCCGCGTCCGGAACCGTCGAGGTGGTGTTCCGCGGCAGCGGCGGGCACGGCGCCTGGCCGCACGCCGCCCGCGACCCGATCCCGGCCCTCGGCGCGGCGATCGGGGCGTTGCAGACCATGGTCACCCGGCGCTTCGACGCCCTGGAACCGGTGCTGGTCTCGGTCGGCCGGGTGTCGGCGGGCACCGCGCCGAACATCGTGCCGGACACCGCGTACCTGGCAGCCACCCTGCGGGCCTTCAGCGACGACGCCCACCGGCGCCTGGCCGCCGAGATCGAGCGCGTCGTCCACGGCATCGCCGCCGCGCACGGTGTCGAAGCCGAGGTCGTGCACAGCCAGGGCTACCCGGTGACGGTGAACGCCCCGGACGCCGCGGACTTCGTCGCCGACACCTGCGCCGAGGTGTTCGGCGCCGAACGCCACGCCGCCGCCGAACGGCCGGCGCTGGTCTCCGACGACATCGGACGCGTGCTGGCCGAGGTGCCCGGCGCGATGGTGTCGCTCGGCGCCCGTCCGCAGGACCTGGACGCCGAACGTGCCGCGCCCAACCACTCGCCGCTGGCCGTCTTCGACGACGCCGTCCTGGCCGACGGAGCCGCGCTGCTCGCCGAACTCGCGTTGCGATCGCCCCGCAAGAACTCTGAAGGAAGACCCCTGATATGAGCCGCATCCACATAGTGCTGCCTCCGGCGGCCGAGGCCCCGCCGCCGGTCACGCTCCCGGACTTCATCACCGACCTGCGCCCCGCCGCGTCCGATCCGTTCCTGGCTCTGGCCAAGGCCGCCGATCTCGCCGGGCTGGCCGGCGTCGTCGTGCCCTACGATCCCGAAGGTCCCGAACCCCTGGTCACCGCTGCGGGATTGCTGCGGGCGACTCGGCACATCACCGTCTTCGCCGGCATCCAGCCGTGGATCGCCACCCCGCAGTACGCGGCGAAACTGTCGGCCACGTTGCAACGCTTCTCCGGCGGACGCCTCGGCTGGTACCTGGACGACGACGCCGAATCCGCGGCGTTCGTCGAGACCGCGCGCGACTTCTGGCAGCGTCCCGACGGCCTGCCCGAAGTGCTGTCCGAGCACGCGTTTCCGCGTATCGCCTTCGCAGGGAACGAAGAGTCCTTCTTCGCCGTGAGCCACGACCCAGGCGAGGTCTACCGGATCGGTGAAGGGGAGCCGGCCCATGTCGGTTGACATCTATTGGCGCATCGCGATGGAGGGCGACCAGAAGTCGCTGTACGAGCCGGGCAGCACCCGGGGCGGATTCGCCCCGCATCTGTCCGGCGGGCTGGCTCCCGGCCGCAACCGCGACCACGGTGCGGACGACGGCTTCACCCACGCCGATTACATGGCCGAAGTGGTCCGAGCTTCGGAGGAATCAGGCTTCGTCGGCGGCCTGCTGCCCTCCTTCCCGCACACCGACGACCCCTGGGCCGCCGCCGCGACCCTGGCCGCCGAGTCGCGGAACTACCGGTTCATGGTCGCCTTCCAGCCCGGGTTCCTGCATCCGGTGCAGGCCGCACGGATGTCGGCGACGCTGCAGAAGGCCACCGGGGGACGCCTGGTCTACAACATCATCTCCGGCGGCGGCGGACCGGCGCAGCTGTGGTGGGGCGACACCACCGGGCACGACGACCGCTACGCGCGCACCTCGGAGTTCCTCGACGTCCTCAAGGGTGTGTGGACCGGCGACGGCCTGTTCCAGCACGACGGGCGCTTCTACCAGGTCACCGACGGCGGGCTGCCCCCGACGCTGGCCGGGCAGCCGTTCCCGGAGATCTTCTTCTCCGGCTCGTCCCCGGCGGCGATCGAGGCCGCCGGGCGTCATGCGGACTACTACCTGTCGTGGCTGGAGCCGTTCGAGGCGCTGGCCGCGAAGTTCGCGGCGGTGCGCGAGCGCAGTCCGAAGCCGCCGAAGTTCGCCGTCCGGATCGACATCCTGGCGCGCGAGACCGAGGAAGAGGCCTGGGACGTCATCCGGCGCGGCTGGGCCGGGCTGCCCGAGGAGGGTGCTGAGGGCTCGGCGGCCGAGCGCGAGGGCGGAGCGTCCGGGGACTCGGTCGGCTGGCGGCGCAGCCAGGACTTCACCGCCGGCGCCGACGGCTCCCACCGCGCGCTGGAAGTGGCGCCGAACGTCTGGGGCGGCTTCCACCGGCTGCGCCCGGGACCCGCCTTCGGCCTGGTCGGCGACTACCGCCAGGTCGCCGACCGGCTCAACGAACTGATCGCGCTCGGCGTGGACGCCTTCATCCTCGCCGGAGTCCCGCACCTGGAAGAGGCGCGCCGGGTAGGCCGCCACGTCCTGCCCCTGTTGAAAGGAAACCCGCAATGACCGTCCGCGTCGGCTACTTCCCGCAGAACAACTCGCTGTTCGTGCTGCGCCACCTCGGCATCCTGGAGCAGCGGCTCCCCGGCGTCGAGTGGGTCGACCTGCGCAGCCTGGAGCACGGCCCCCGCGTGGACCCGACCCGTGCACTGCCCTCGGCCCACGGCGACCACCTGTTCGACGGCGGCTACGACTTCATCGGCACCGGCTCCACCCCGCCGGTCACCGCGCAGGCCAAGGGGCACGACATCGTCTACGTCGCGGTCTCCGGCCCCCGCGTGGAGAACGGCCGCCTGGTCGTGCACGCCGACTCCGACATCGCCGACCCCGGGGGCCTGAAGGGCAGGCGCGTCGCCCTCGGCCACGGATCCTGGCAGACCACGCTGCTGCTCCTGGCGCTGGAGAAGGCGGGCCTGGGCTGGTCCGACATCACGCCGGTCGACGTCTACGGCGACGCCGCCGAGCGCTTCCTGGCCCGCGAGGTCGACGCCTGGGTCGGCTCCTACCCGTACCTGACGAAGGTCGAGGAGCAGACGCAGATCAGGGAACTGATCCCCACTGACGGCCTGTTCAGCCACCGCTCACTGTGGTTCACCAGCCGCGCCTTCGCGACCGACCGCCGCGACGACCTCGCCGCGATCATCGCGGCCCTCCAGGAGGCCGACGCCTGGACCGCCGCCCACCCGGCCGAGGCGGCGGAGTTCTTCGCCGCCGACGACGGCCGCCCGGCCGCCGAATGGGAGCACGCGCTGCGCACCCGCCCCTGGGGCCTGCTCCCGCTGGACGCCGATTTCGTCGCCGAGCAGCAGCACGCCGCGGACCTGTTCTTCGCCAACGGCCTGATCGAGCGGTCGGTGACGGTGGCCGACGCCGTGTCGGAGGAGATCGGGGAGATCGTGCGGGGGACGGCGGGCTGATGGATGCCCGCTGATTCCCGCTGATGCGCGGCGGGAGGGGATGGCATTGCAGAGCTCCATTCCCTCCCGCCTGCCCCGTTTGTGCGCTGACGACTTGGACACCAGGCACTCAGCCGAGCGTGTGGCGGCCGTCGTCGGGGCGACCGGGATCGATGGGGTGATGTGCCAATGCTGTGGTTCCTCATGCATGGGCGTCCGACGAGGGCGCAGAAGCGGCTGGCGGCCCTGGCCGAGCTGCACGCACGCGCATCGGTGCGCCAGGCCGAGGAGATCGTGGCCATCGCCTGGGCCGATCAACTGGTCTACGCGGTCCAGGCCCACCCGGGCAACCAGCAGCCGCTGGAGTACCAGCAGCTGCGCCTGATCCGGGCCGCCCGCAAGCGCGCGCGGGCCGCTGAGCGGGACCGCCGCAAGCTCCTGGAGCTCGGCGCGGACCCTTGCGACGCGGCGGAGATGCTGTCCTCGGTTCGCGATCGGCGGGCAGACGGTCCCTCCGACGTCGGCTGAGCCTGCCCGCGGGCAGGCTCAGCGCCCCACCCCGACACCCAGCAGCGCGCGCTTCTCGGCGATCAGAGCCCGCACACCCTCGAACGCCTCCGCCCCGCGCCGCACGGCCTCCGCCTCCAGCAGCCCCGCGATCACCAGTGGGCTGATCCCGGCCTTGACCAGCGCCGCGAGGGTCCGCCGCGCCGCCGGTATCTGCGCGTCGGCCATCGGCCGGGCATGGCCGCCGGCCAGGAAGGCGTCAGCCGTGTAAGGGCTCAGCAACGCGACGCTCCCGCGCGTGATCAGCGACTCCACGTACCGCGATTCCGGCTGCCGGGCGTCCGGCACAGTGAGCCCGGACCACAGACAGCGCTGCGGGGTGGCCCCGAGCGCGGCCAGCGGTTCCCAGGCCTCCCCGGTGAAGAACGCCAGGTACTCGGCGCGTATCAACGCCGCCGTGGCCACCCCGAAGGTGCCGGCCAGGTCGGGACGCCGGCCCATCGCGCGCAGCCGCAGGTCCGCCTTCTCGTCCAGCGCCGCGATCGGGACCGAGGCGACCGAGGTCACCGCGCCCGGATCGCCGCCGGCGGCCACCAGTCTGGCCAGGCCGCGCCGATAGGCGATCGCGGTCTGGCGGTAGCGCCCGGGGGAGTGGACGCCGGTGGCCATGACCGACAGCCCGCGCGCGGTGGCCTCCTGGATCGCGGTCAGCCCGCCGCCGGCGGCCGGGATGCCGATGAGCAGGTTCGGGCGGCCGATCGCCTCGGCCAGCCACTGCGCCTGGTCCACGGCCGCCGCCGCGTCGGCGGTGCGGCGCGGATCGATGTCCACCGCGACCCAGCCGTCCATCGGCTTGTCCGCGACCACCGTCTCCAGCAACAGGTCGCAGGCCTGCTGGGCGTCGGCGCGCACCAGCTGGCGGCGGACCCGCTCGCTGTCGTCCATGAGCGGCGACAGGGTCCTGATCTGGTCGTCGTAGGCGGTCGTGTGCGCCAGCGCGGCGGCCAGCGACGCCGGATCGGCGACCACGCCGGTGATCCCGCAGCGGATCAGGCGCCGCAGGCCGTGGCGGTCGTCGTGGATCCAGTCGCGGGACAGGTGGTGGATCCAGGGCGTCTGGCCGAGGGCGGCGAGCTGCTGAAGCGTGGTGCGCATCGGAAGCCCCCTCACCGGTCGGTGACGGCGCTCGACGGTGATCCTGGTCGTGCTGGGCAGGTGGTCGGTACGGAGTGCACGGCAGTGTTCGTCGTCATCGCTTCGGGCTCCAGCTTCTCGCGGGGCTGTGGCGTTGTCGCCGCGCTTCATGTCCCGATTGCCGAAGTTCATGCGTGCCGCGCGGCGGCGGGGCTCAGTCCCAAGTCCTGTTGACCCCCGGTTCCTCAAGCAGACTGGCCCGCACAGCCCGCCCGAGCCCCAGCGTCTCGCGCCGATTGAACAACGCGCCGAACGCGGCACCGGCCAGCAGCGGCGCCAGGGAGAACGCGCTTCGCCCGGCGCGCGCGGCCACCCTGCGCGACAGCTTGCGCTGGAGCCGGGAACCGGCCGTGAGGACGAGCCCGGCCGGCGCCAACACCGCACTGCGCCGTTCTCCCCACGCCACGGTGTACGCGGTCATCCGCCGCGGCGCCGGGCCCGGAACGGCCAGACCGTAGACCTCGTGCAACTCGGCGACGAGCTTGATCTCTATGGCCACCGCGGCCACGGTCTCGGCGGCGAGCTCCAGGGGGAACGCGGGCACGACCGGCAGCACGGCCCACGCCCCGACGGCCGCACCGGCCCCCGAGGAGGCGCGCGCCGCCGTGCTGATCAGCCGTTCGGCGACCTGGTCCGGCGACAGGTCCGGATAGTGCGCGCGCAGCGTCGCGCGGTCGCGGACCGGCAGCTTGCGGGCGCGGGCCAGGACCTGGTCCAGGAGCGCGTCCGCGGATATCCCGACCCGGCTGCGCAGGCTGCGGTCGTCGTTCCCTGACGTCTCGAGCGCCTTCGATTCCGCCACGCGGACCCCCCTCTTCCAGTGCTTGGCACTGTTACCCCGGATTGTCTGGACGACGCGATCACCTCAGTGCCCTCAGTGCGAGGGCGGTTCCTCGGCCGTCTCCACAGCGGCCGGGGAGTCGGGGAGTATCTGGTCGTGCAGGGTCGCCTTCGCCCGCGCCACGTCCCGCCGGGCGGAGTCCATCACCTCGGCGGTCTCCTCCGTCATCTCCTCAAGGTGTTCCTTAAGGTGTTCCTCGGACGGCGGAGGTGTCTTCGGGCGGTCGGTGCGCTCGGTGCGGTCGTCGCGGTCGTCGCGTTCGCTCGTCTCCGGTCGGGAATTCATCGCCGGCTCCCTTCGTGGTGGGCGGCCCCGGTCCCGCTCCTGGTGACCCCGATCCGGGGCGGCAAACCCGGTGGCCCCGGCGGACCCGATCGGGCAGGTCGGAGTGCCGGACGGCGGGTGTGATGTCAATCTCAGAATTGTCACCCGTTTGTGTCATCGGCCGGTGCGCTCGCCGGGTCGACGATATATACATGATCTGTGATAACTCAGCGCGCCGAGGATTCAGTCCCTGCTGACGGCGAGCCGCACCCCGCGCTTGGCGGCGGGACGGCCGGGTCCCGACGGTGACGCTCCCGGGCAGCAGTGAGGCCGGCCGGGCCGCCGTGGTCATCGTCGGAGGCCACGAGGGCGGCGCCACCGTGGAGGTGGAGCCGCTGGCCGAGCGCGGGCCGCTGTTCCGCTCGGCGTCGGCGCGCCAGCCGCTCGACGAGGTCGTGCGTCAGGCCCTTGACAGGACCGATCTGCCGGTGTGCGTGGTGCCGATGACGCTGGGCCGCGACCCGCAGCTGGTGGCCGACGCCGCCCGCACGCTGATGGTGGTGGCCGACGGCGCCGCCGCGGGCCGGGTGTTCCTGGCCGAGCCGTTCGGGACCGCGACCCTGCTGACCGGCTGGCTCCGGGTCGCGGTGGCCCAGGTCGCCGACCCGGTCCAGGCCAAGGACCTGGCGGTCGTGCTGACCGCCAAGGCCGCCAACAAGTTCGACGACGCCGAGCTCTTCCGGATCGCCCACCTGGTCCGGGTGCAGGCCGAGGTCCCGTGGGTGGAGGTCGCGCTGCGCGGCGGCGACCCGAGCCTGGCCGAGGTGCTGGAGCGCTGCGAGCAGCTCGGCGCGGCGCGCGTCGCGGTCATCCCCGCCGACTTCGGACCCGGCAGCGGCGTCCCCAGGCCCCGGGTCATCGACGGCGGGCCGCTGCTGAACCCCTCGATGATCTCCGGCATGCTGGCCACCCGCGTCGGCGAGGCGCTGGCCAAGCTCAGCCGGGGCGACGACGGGATCGCCGCCGGCCTGGACGCCGACCACGACCACGGACACGGCGGGACCGCCTGGCACGAGTCGGATTCCGACGCCTGACCGGCGCCGCTGGAACTTCGGAGCCTAAGAACCACAGAACTTCAGAACCTCAGCCGGTCAGCCCGCCGGACGCCGCAGCCGCTCCATCCGCGCGAACCGCTTGAGCCCGGCCAGCCGCTCCTTCCTCGCGTGCCGCGCCGCCGCGGCCCGGTCCAGCTCCTCCATCAGGCGCTGCGAGCGGTGCTCCAGGTCCATCTCGTCGAGCATCCGGTCGATCTCGGCCAGCAGCGACCCGTACAGCTGCCAGGCGTAAGGGTGCTGCTGGACGGCTCGCAGCAGCAGCTGCGCGACCGGCTCCCGGCGGTCCCAGGCGGCCGACAGCTCGGCGGCCAGCCGGTCCTCCGCCACCTCGGCGTTCTCACTGACCGGCGTCGTCACCAGCACCGCGTAGCTGACCAGGGCCGCGCCCACGTCGGCCAGCAGCTCCTGGAGCGCCTGCGCGGTGTCGGCGGGGAACAGCGGCTCGCCCTGCTCGCGCCGCTTGGCCAGGTCGGTCATCGACCGGGCCAGGACCCGCACCACGACCACGCAGATCTCCAGCGTGTCCAGCCCCGTGCGCAGCACGATGCGGGCCAGCAGGCCCTCGCTGATCCTGGGGTTCAGCCGCAGGCTGTCCTCGGCCTGGCGCAGCGCGGCGTCCACGTCGGTGACGGCCTGGTCGAGCCGGCGTGCCTCGTGCAGCCGGTCGGCGGCCTGGTGGACCGGGACCGGGTTGTCCAGCTCCTCGCCGATGCTCAGGAGCAGGTTCCGGGTACGGCGCGCCAGCCCGACGATCGACTCGGCGGCCGGATCGACCCAGACCGGCGGGGCGAGCAGCACGTTGAACAGCAGCCCGACCCCCGCGCCGATCAGCGTCTCCAGCACCCGGTCCCACGCCTGGGACGCCAGCTGCGTCACGCCCAGCACCAGCATCGCGCTGATCGCGACCTCGTTGACGAAGTCGCCGACCCGGATCATCTCGCCGACGGTGAGCGAGGCCAGGATGATCAGGCCCAGACTCCACCAGGACAGGCCCACCACGATGCTGAAGCCGACGGCGATCAGCACGCCGGCCACGACGGCGATCACCCGTTCGACCCCGGTGGTGAGCGTCGAGTACAGCGTCACCTGGACAACGAGCAGCGCCGTCAGCGGCGCGGTCAGCGGGGCCGAGGAAGAACTCAGCTGGAGCGCGACGGCGTAGGCGATGACCGCCGCCGCGGTGGCGCGCAGCGTCCACATGACCACCGGGTCGTGGCGGTATCGCGCCAAGGAAGCCACCCGGGCCGGGATCCGCGGCATCCGCTACAGCCTTCTCGTCCGCCGGTCCGGCTACGCGCTCGCCGCGGAAGCGGCACCGCTGCTCGTGCCCCGGGCCGAGATCGGCGGCGCGACGTTCTCCAGGGACTGGCGTTCGGCGTTCACCCCGAGGAACCAGCCGACGGCGCCGCCGATCATCATGATGACCGCGCCGATGACGTAGCCCCAGAACAGCGGCACGCGGTCCGGATGCGGGTTGTTCTGGCCGCCGATGAGGTGGCCGAACAAGAACGGTGCGACCACGCCGCCCGCGCCCTGGGAGATGGCGAAGAAGAAGGAGATCGCCTGGGCACGCAGCTCCAGCGGGAAGATCTCGCTGACCGTGAGGTAGGCCGAGGACGCGCCGGCCGAGGCGAAGAAGAACGTCACACACCAGAACGCCGTCTGCGTCGTGGCGTTCAGCACACCGGCGCGGAAGAAGAACGCTGACACCAGCAGCAGCACCCCGGAGAGCCCGTAGCTCAGCAGGATCATCTTGCGCCGCCCGACGCTGTCGAACAGTTTCCCCAGCAGGAGCGGTCCGGCCAGATTGCCCAGGGCGAACGGGAAGAAGTAGTAGCTCGTGTGAGCCTTCGACACGCCATAGAAATGCTGGAGCACCAAGGCGTAGGTGAAGAAGATCGCGTTGTAGAGGAAGGCCTGGGTGACCATCATCGAGAAGCCCAGGATGGACCGCCGCGGGTACTGCCCGAAGAACACCCTCGCCATCTGCGGGTAGCTGATGCTCTTCTCAGGGGTGATCTCCAGCGCCTGGCTGTCCGGCACCTCCTGCAGCCGCACCCCGTCGGCCTCCACGCGGGCCTCGATGTCGTCGACGACCTGTTCGGCCTCCTCTTGGCGGCCGTGGGTCATGAGCCAGCGCGGGCTCTCCGGGATGTGGCGTCGCAGGAAGATGATCGCGATGCCGATCGCCGGGCCGATCAGGAACCCGATCCGCCAGCCGATGTTCTGCGGGACCGCGTCGGAGAGCAGGAACAGGTTCGCGGCCGCGCCGAGTGCCGCGCCGCCCCAGTAGGTGCCGTTCACGGCGATGTCGACGCGCCCCCGGTAGTGGGAGGGGATCAGCTCGTCGATCGCGGAGTTGATGGCGGTGTATTCGCCGCCGATGCCGGTTCCGGCGATGAACCGCAGGATCAGCAGGGACCACAGGTCCCAGGAGAAGCCGGCCAGGCCGCTGGCGACCAGGTAGATGCCCAGGGTGATCATGAACAGCTTGCGGCGTCCCAGCCGGTCGGTGATCCGGCCGAAGACCAGCGCCCCGACTACTTCACCGGCCAGATAGACCGACCCGACCGCGCCGACTTCGGCGTTGGTCAGGCCCAGCGAGCTCTGGTAGCCGGCCTGGGAGACGATCTGGATCTCCAGGCCGTCCAGGATCCACGACACCCCGAGTCCGACGATGACAAGCCAGTGAAATCTGCTCCACGGCAGCCGGTCCATGCGCGCGGGAACCAGGCTGCGATGAACTGTTCCGGTCGGTTCTCCCGCGACAGTACTCATCACTTGACCTCTCGAATCGACCCGGCGGCGACGGCAATGACCGACAGATGCCCGGCTTATCCGAACCGAATCGGGAGGGTCACCCGTTTGTCACGCCGTGACGACGCGTGATCCAGTCCGTTTGAAGTTGCCGGTGCTGGGCACTCTGAACCCTTACCGCGACTGTGGCCATCCACTGGCCGTCGTGCCGCGGAAGAAGGGGATGCGTGAGACCTGTGAGCACTGGCGTGGTTCCATGCCCTGCCACCGCACCGAACGGCCGAACCGCCGACGACCGGACGCCCGCCTTCCGGGCGCTGGGGATGCGTGTCGCGCGGCGGATGCCGAGAATCGATTCCGGAGTCCGAAACCTGCTGAAGACCGACATCGGCCCGAGCCCTGCCGGCGGTGACCCGAGCCCTGCCGGCAGTGACTCGCCACCTCGCGGCATCTGCCGGGGGCCAGTAGCGATGGATGAGGCGATTGGCGCGTGGGAGTGAGTACGGTGCGCGGTGCGGAGTTCCTGGTGGTCGCCAACCGGCTGCCGGTCGATTTGGAGCGCCTGGAGGACGGGACCGAGCGGTGGCGTTCGAGCCCGGGCGGCCTGGTCAGCGCGCTGGAGCCGTTCCTGCGCAGCCGCAAGGGCGCCTGGGTCGGCTGGTCCGGGCAGCCCGATCTGGACGTGGAGCCGTTCGAGGACGAGGGCCTGTCGATGCACCCGGTGCGGCTGTCCGGCGCTGACATCCGGGACTACTACGAGGGCTTCTCCAACGCGACCTTGTGGCCGCTCTACCACGACGTCGTGGTCAAGCCGGTGTTCGAGCGCGCCTGGTGGGACCGGTACGTCGAGGTCAACCAGCGCTTCGCCGACGCCGCCGCGGCCGCCGCCGGCAAGGGCGCCACGGTGTGGGTGCAGGACTACCAGCTCCAGCTGGTCCCGGCGATGCTGCGCGAGCAGCGTCCGGACCTGCACATCGGCTTCTTCCTGCACATACCGTTTCCGCCGGTCGAGCTGTTCATGCAGCTGCCGTGGCGGACCGAGATCGTACGCGGGCTGCTGGGGGCCGACGTCGTCGGGTTCCAGATGCCCCTGGGTGCCCAGAACTTCCTGTGGCTGGCCCGGCGCCTGCTCGACCTGGAACCGTCCAGGGCGGCGGTGAAGGTCCGCAGCCGCCCCGGATCGGTGCCGTTCGAGGGCCGCCACGTCCGGGTCGGGGCCTTCCCCATCTCGATCGACGCGGCCTCCTTCGACGCGATGTCCCGGCAGCCCGCGATCATCAAACACGCCCAGCAGTTGCGCGCGGAGATGGGCGACCCGGAGCACCTGCTGCTGGGCATCGACCGGCTGGACTACACCAAGGGCATCGACGTGCGGCTGCGGGCCCTGCGCGAGCTGCTGGTCGCCAAGCGCGTGGACCCGGAGAGCGTGGCCATGGTCCAGCTGGCCACCCCGAGCCGCGAGCGCGTCGACCAGTACATCGCGATGCGCCGCAGCATCGAGGAGCAGGTCGGGCGGCTCAACGGCGAGTTCGGCCGGGTCGGCCGCCCGATCGTGCACTACCTGCACCAGCCGGTGGGCCGGGAGGAGCTCGTCGCGCTGTACGCCGCGGCCGACGTCATGGTCGTCACGCCGCTGCGCGACGGGATGAACCTGGTCTGCAAGGAGTACGTCGCCACCCGCCGCGGGCTCGACGGCGTGCTGGTGCTCTCCGAGTTCGCCGGGGCCGCGACCGAGCTGACCAGCGCCGTGCTCGTCAATCCGCACGACCTGGACGGCGTCGCCCGGGGCCTGGAGCGGGCGATGACGATGGACCCGATGGAGGAACGCTCCAGGATGCGGACGATGCACCGGCAGGTGATGACCCACGACGTGGACCGGTGGGCGCGATCGTTCCTCGACTTCCTGGATCCCGAGACGGCCGAGTTGGGCGAGCACACTGCCGACCACACCGGCGACCACGCCGCCGAGCACGCCGCCGAGCACGCCGCCGACCACGCCGCCGACCACGCCGGCGCGGAACCGGCCGCCTGATGGCCGCCGAGACGCTGTCCGCACCGCTGCGCCAGGCGGTCGCGGGCCTGGCCCGCACGCCCCGGCTGCTCGTGGTGTGCGACTACGACGGCACGCTCGCGCCGATCGTCGAGGACCCGGCCAAGGCGGTTCCGCGCCCGGAGGCGATGCGGGCCCTGCGATCGCTGGCCGAGCTGCCCGACACGAGCGTCGGGCTGATCTCCGGCCGGGCCCTGCGCGACCTGGCCGCGCTGTCCGGGCTGTCCGGTGCTTCGGGGTCGAACGGGCCGTCGGGGTCATCCGGGTCGTCCGGGTCATCACGGTCATCCGGGGCGTCGTCCGGGGTGCACCTGGTCGGCAGCCACGGAGCGGAGTTCGACGCCGGGTTCGCCGACGCGCTGGACGACCAGGCGCAGGCACTGCGTCGCAAGCTGGAGGCCGGCCTGGAGGAACTCGTCGGGCACGCGCCCGGCGTGTTCCTGGAGACGAAGCCGGCAAGCGTCGCGGTGCACGTGCGCCGCGCCGAGCCCGCGGTCGGGGAGTCCGTCCTGGAAGCGGTCCGCTCCGGCCCGGCGCGCTGGGCGGGCATCCACGTCACCGAGGGCAAGGCCGTGATCGAGCTCGCGGTCCTGGAGACCGACAAGGGCGCGGCCCTGGACATGCTGCGCCGTCAGGCCGACGCCACCGCGGCGCTGTTCGTCGGCGACGACGTCACGGACGAGAAGGCGTTCGCGCGCCTGGCCGGCCCGGACGTGGGCGTGAAGGTCGGCCCCGGCCGGAGCCTGGCCGAGTACTCCGTGCCGGACACCGCGGACGTCGCGGTGATGCTGGCCGATCTGCTGGCGCAGCGGCAGGCCCGGCCGGGACACGAGACCGTTTGACATGCACGAGACTGTTTGAAGAGCCTCAAGCAGGACATGCGACGGACCTGAATTGCACTGACGCTACCGGAGGTATTCGATGACGCAGGCGATCCGAAGAGCCGTGATTCCCGCGGCCGGCATCGGCTCCCGCCTCCTGCCCCTCACCAAGGCCATCCCCAAGGAGATGCTGCCGGTCGGCGACCGGCCGGTGATCGAGCACACCGTCCGCGAACTGGTCGCATCCGGCATCACCGACATCACGATCGTGGTGTCCGGCGGCAAGGATCTCATCCAACAGCACTTCCGCCCGAACCCCGCCCTGGTCGACCAGCTCCACGCCGAGAACAAGCACGCGTACGCCAAGGCCGTGCAGGACGTCGCGGAACTGGCGCGCGCCGGGCACATCACGTACCTGGACCAGCAGGGCCCGTACGGCAACGGCACCCCGGTCCTGAACGCCGCGCGCGGCACCGGCGACGAGCCGATGCTGGTGCTGTGGCCGGACGACGTGTTCGTGGCCAAGGTCCCCCGCGCCCAGCAGCTGATCGCCGCCTACGAGAAGACCGGCTGCCCGGTCCTGGCGCTGATGCCCATGAAGCGGGAGGACTCCGGGCGCTACGGCGTTCCCGAGGTCAAGGAAGACCTCGGCGACGGCCTGCTGCGCATCAGCAGGCTGCTGGAGAAGCCCGAGCCCGACATCGCACCGTCGGAGTACGCGGCCATCGGCGGGTACGTGGTCACACCGCCGATCGTGGAGGAGATCGAGGCCATCACCGAACGCTGGGCGCAACACCAGACCGGCGAGGTCTACCTCACCGACGCGATCAACGCCTATGCCGCCACCAGAGCCGTCTACGGACAGGTCATCGACGGACACTGGTACGACACGGGCAACCCGACGGACTACCTCGTCGCGCAGTTCGCCTCAGCGCTCGCGCACCCCGACTACGGGCCGGTGCTGCGCGAGATGGTGCGCGACCACGGGGGTTCGGAGCATGCGGGTTCTGAGCACGGGGCGGCTCAGCAGGGTTCGTAGGCCCTCCAGCTGTCAGCCGAAGCCGCGACAAAGGCGCTGCCTTGGTCGCGGCTTCGGCATGCTCGGTCATTCGTTCAGCAGGGTGATCATAAATGCTCGATTCCTGCGAAGTGTTGACAGAATCGCGCATCGGCAGTCAACTGACAGCGGATCGATCCGTCTTCACCCCTCGTCAAGGTCCGCATTCTCGCCACAAGCCCCGGCGGGTCGCATCGACAGTGCGACCCGCCGGTCCGAGGCGCGGCCCTGACCCCGCTGCTGACGAAAGGATCACCACCATGTCCAGAACCAGACTGGCGCGTGCCGGCGCCGCCGCACTGACCATCGTGACCATCGGGGCACTGACCCTGTGCGGCACCACCCCGGCCTGGGCCGACGTCGCCGGCGGCAACGTCCTGCTCAGCTGGTCCCTGCCGGGTGTGCCCTCCGGCGGGGTCGCGAACATCACGTTCCCGATGACGGTCAACGAGGCGACCCGCCACGCGGACGGCACCTACTTCGCCGCGCAGTTCAACTTCACCAACGCCCCGGACGTCGGCTACATGGGCCTGCAGCCGCGTCCCGATGCCAACGGCCAGGAACGCCTGCACGCGGCCTTCTCCAGCTTCAACGCCGGCACCACCTCCGACGACCCGCAGTGCTCGAACGGAGCCGACGGCGGGGCCGGCGTCAGCTGCGCGACCGAGTTCGACGCCGTGTACGGGGACGTGTACGACCTGACCGTCACCCAGACCGGCCCGGACACCTGGACCGGAACCGCGACCGACACCGCCACCGGGGCCGGCGCGCACATCGGCACCTACACGCTTCCCAGCGGCAGCGGCGGCCTGGCCGGATCCCAGGTCGGCTTCACCGAGGACTACCTCGGCGTGCCCAGCTGTGCCCAGTCACCGCGCATCGACGTGGTCTTCGGCGACCCCACTTCCACCGACGCCGGCGGCCTCACCGGCACCATGCAGGCGGACTACGAGTACAACGGGTGCCTCGGGCAGGCCGACTACCAGGCCGCCAACTCGAGCGACGGGGCCCACGTCACGCGCGGGTTCATCTCCTAGGCGAGGCCTGGGCGAATTCCGGGCGATCCCGGGCGGGCAGGCCTCTGCGCGCCACGAACGTGGCGACATTGCGCTGCACGCACTGCCGCATCAGCCCGCCATAGGGGCCGTCCTGGAGCTGGCGGCGCGGACGAGGGTCGGTGCGGCCTTAGCCGACGGCTTCCCCGCGGTCGTCGTCGGCTTCGAGGGCGGCGGCCGCCAGGACCGCCTGTAGCTGGGCAAGCAGGGGGCTGTGATTGTCGTGCGCCTGGGCGACCGCGACCCGCGTCGTGCGGCCGCCGGTGGCCAACGGCCGGAAGGCGACGCCTTCCAGGCGCAGCCGGGCGATGCTCTCCGGAGCGATCGACACGCCGACCCCGGCCTGCGCCAGCGCGCAGACGGTCAGCCATTCCACGGCTTCCTGAGCGACCTCGGGCACGAACCCGGCGTCGGTGCACAGTCCGACGATCTGATCGTGCAGCCCCGGGCCGACGCGCCGTGGGGGCAGGACGAATGACGAGCCCGCGAGCTGCGCGGCCTCGACGAACTCCTGCCGGGCCGAAGCCAAAGGATGCGCGGCGGGCAGCACCGCCACGAAGTGTTCCCGCAGCACCGTGTGGAACTCCAGCCCCGGCTCCTCCCCGGGTTCGCGGACGAGTCCGACGTCCAGACTCCCGTCCCGCAGCGCTGCCAGTTGCGGCGTGGTGGTCATCTCCTGGATGTGCAGTCGCACGGCGGGGAACTGATCGCGGAAACGCCGCAGCAGCGCCGGCAGCGCGGTGAGCGCCAGCGAAGCCGCGAACCCGATCCGCAGGGTCCCGGCACGGCCCTCGCCGACGGCCCGCGCGGCGCTCACGCCGTCGGCCAGCAGGGCCAGGGCGCCGCGGGCGGCCGGCAGCAGTTCCTCGCCGGCCGGCGTCAGGGCGACCTGCCCCGGCGCCCGGCTGAAGAGCGGATGCCCGACCCGGCGCTCCAGCCGCTGGATCTGCTGGCTCAGCGGCGGCTGCGCGATGCCCAGGCGCGCGGCGGCCCGCCCGAAGTGCAGCTCCTCGGCGAGGACCACGAAGGCGTGCAGCTGGGGGAGGGGCAGGTCGGGGCGGTCCATATCTCTAGAGATATCAGATGTGGCCAATCTTGGTATTGGACGTATCACCGCTGGCTGCATAGCTTTCCGTCATGACCGAAAGGCAGACGATTCTCAGCGGCTCGACCTTCGAGGAGCACATCGGATACGCCCGAGCCGTGGTCGACGGCCGCGACGTGCACGTCTCCGGCACGACAGGCTTCGACTACACCACGATGTCCATCTCGCCGGACGTGGTCGAGCAGGCCGGACAGTGCCTGCACAACATCGGCGCGGCCCTGGCCGAAGCCGGAGCCGGCTTCGCCGACGTGGTGCGCGTGCGCTACCTGCTGCCGGACCGCGAGGACTTCGAACCCTGCTGGCCCACCCTGCGCCGCTGCTTCGGACCGGTCCGCCCGGCCGCCACCATGATGGTCTGCGGGCTTGCCGATCCGCGGATGAAGATCGAGATCGAGGTCTATGCGCGCCTGCCGAGCGCTGGGTGTTAGGAAGCCCATAGCGTCACGAAGTCCAGTTCCGCGTAGCCGGTCCCCTTGCCGAGCACGACGTGGTTCACGCCCCCGTTCAGCGTCACCGGGACCGTGGTCAGCTTCTCGACCTGGTCCTGCGCGGCGGTGCCCAGCCAGGCGCCCGTCGGCTGGTACGTCGCCGAGCCCTGCGACTGCCCGTTGACGGTGAGCGTGGACACTGTGCCGGTCGCGTTCGAGTAGCCGGTGCTCAGCGTGTAGGTCCCGGCGACCGGGGCGTCGACGGCGACCAGCCGGCGGTTGTATGGGGGTAGGTCACAGAGCCCTGCGACTGTCCGTTGACGGTGAGCGTGTGGGTGGCTCCGGCCGTCCCGGTGCCGTTCGCGTAGCGCACGGTCATGGCGTAGATGCCGGTGCTCGGCGCGTTCACCGTGAAGCCCACGCTGCTGTCCGCGTTGTCGATGCCGCCGACGTAGGCGCCGTTGGAGGCCAGGACGCCGTCGGCGCCGGAGTGCACCGTGACGTCGTGCAGCGCCGCGTTCTCGGCCTCGTAGTCCGTCGGGTACGAGCCCGCGGGGCCGGCCGGGGAGATGACGATGCGGTAGCCGTCGTACCCTTGGTCGTGCAACGGCTACGGCGCCCAGCAGTGGACGGCGCTGCCCGATGGGAACCTGGTGAACCCGGAATCAGGGCGCTGCTTGGACGTGGACGCCTGGGCTACGGCCAACGGCAGCCCGGTGGAGATCTGGGATTGCGGCGCCAACCAGTCGAACCAGACCTGGCACTTCAGCTAGCGCGGGCCTGAAGCAGACCGGAAAAGGCAGGATACTGATACGCGCCTGAGAGCGTGTTGTCTTCCGAGCGGAAGACAACACGCTCTCAGCCGGAACCCTATGGTCCTCTTAGCGGATTACGGGGCCTACGGACGTCGTCCCCTGGCCACCGCTGATCACTATGCTAAAGCCGCTTCCGGTAATGCTGGCCCCGTGCGGGGCGGTAAATGTATGGCCGGGGCAGTAGTATGCGGTGTGCGCCGCAAGCGGTTGCTGTGCCGTGCCGTTGGTGAAGCCCAGGCAGAAGCCGTAAGCCGTATCCTCGATATTGTTTACATAGGAGGCTGACGTGGTGTTGATCTGCCGGGCTGAGCCGGAGGTGTTGTTGACGATCGTCACATCTTGATAAGAGGCTCCGTCGGATGCCAAGACTATGCACGTACGGCCATAGATTCCGACGGAGTCTATGGTGACGGTCCCCCCGCACGTCCAGTTACTGGGCTGACTCGTGTAGACGTGGTATGCCTGGTAATTCGGATTGGAACTGGCGCTGGCCGGCGTCGCCATGGCAACGCCGAGTGTGGTTATCGCGCCGCTGACGGCGAGGGCGAAGAAGCGCTTTTTGGTGGAGGCTCGCAATTGAATGGTCCCATCTGTGCGTTGGTGAATCGTGCGTTGGTAAATCGTTCAAGCGGCCGGCTTCATTCCTGATGATCTCGAATTTGCGGTAGGGCATCAATCGTGGAAACCGTCCAGTAACCTCCCGAAACCTTGTCGCGCGGCGATCTTGACTTTCGTGTGACAGAGTGCTGACATGGGGTGGACTGGAGTCAGTGCCGCTCGCCTGAGGAGCTCCTTACGCGAGCGGCGGTCCGCACCGCCGGCATCGTCGACGGTGCCCGCATACTCCCGGGGGACGACTCCGGATGACCCCGGTACACCCCGGGGCCGACCCGCCGCAGATCATTGACACCCGTAGGCCGATTCGAAAGCGGGGGCGCGGAGTCTAGCGTCGGCTCCATGAGACACCAACGCCGTATCAGCTCTGTGACAGTCCTGGCGCTCGCCACCCTCGTGACCGGGACCGGCGCCGGATTCGCCGCCACGGCCACACCGTCGGCCACACCGGTGGCCACGCACGCGTTCGACACCGCACCGGCCACGGCCACCGCGCCCACGAAGTCGTTCCAAGGCGCGCTCCCCGCGCCGACCGGCCCCTACGCCGCCGGCGAGGACGTCATCCACCTCACCGACTGGAACCGTCTCGATCCGTGGGTGCCCTCATCCGGCCCCCGCCAGCTGGCCGTCACGATGGTCTACCCGGCCGTCCCCGGGACCGGGACTCCGGCCCCTTATATGACCCTCGCCGAGGCGGCCGGACACATCCAGCAGGCGAAGATACCGGCGAGCTCCGGCATCACCCCGCAGAACGTTGCCGGCATCACCACTCACGCCTTCGACGATGCGTGGCCGCAGAGCGGCAAGTATCCGCTGGTGGTCCTCTCGCCCGGATTCGGGGACCCGCGCATGATGCTCACCTCGCTGGCGACCGAGCTGGCCAGTCACGGCTACGTCGTCGCGCTCGTCGGCGACACCCACGGGGACAGCGGCGAGACGCTCGCGGACGGCCAGACACCGCCGTGCGCGATCTGCGATGACCCGAACCTCGACATGGGCACGGTCACCGCCAGCCGCGCGCTGGACGTCTCCTTCGTGATCGACCGGTTGACGCATGGCAACAGCGCGTGGCCCCTGGCACACCTCATCGACAAGCACGAGATCGGCATGGCCGGACACTCCATCGGCGGAGCGGCGGCGGCCACCACGATGATCGCCGACCCGCGGGTACTGGCCGGGGTGGACATGGACGGAGCCTTCTACCCGGCTCCGGTGCCCGGCCAGATCAACCGGCCGTTCCTCATGCTGGGCAGGGCCGGCGTCCACTCGGCCGGCGGTGGCGACGCTACATGGGGGCAGACCTGGACCGCCCTCGGCGGCTCCAAGAAGTGGCTGGCGGTCACCGGCGCCGACCACCCCAGCTTCACCGACGTGGACCTGCTGGAGCAGGAGGCCGGTTACCCGACGCCGCCCCTGGACCCCGAACGTGGAATCGTGATCACCCGCGAGTACGTGACAGCGTTCTTCAACCAGACGCTGAAGGGGATCCACAGCCCGCTGCTGGACGGTCCCTCGCCGAACTATCCGGAAGTACTCTTCCAGCCCTAGTACAGCGCCGCGTTGATCCGGTGGTCGGGCATCCGAGCAGCCGATTCAAGATGGTGGATCCTCCTTCAAGGACTCGACACCGTGAACCACACCGTCTTCCCGTTGTTGGTCGGCCGCACGCCCCAATCCTCGGAGATCGCGTCGACCAGACTCAGCCCGCGCCCGGACTCGGCATCGGCGCCGGCGTTCAGGCATCGCGGCTTGCGGGTGCTGTGATCGGTGACCTCCACGGTCAGGTGGGCGCGGGTGCGCAGCAGGCGGAGCCTGATCGGGCCGTGGCCGTGGCGGACCGCGTTGGCCAGTACTTCGGACGCCAGCAGGACGGTGGCGTCGCAGGTGTCGGCGTCGTCGCAGTTCCAGGAGCGCAGGGTGGCCTCGACGTAGCGGCGGCCGGCCGGGACGGCGTCGGGGGCGGAGGGCAGGTCCACGGCGGCGGAGGCGGTCGGTGTGGGCGGGGTGCGGATCAGGACCAGGGTCACGTCGTCGCCGGGGTGGCCGACGTCGTCGAGCAGTTCGGCGACGACGGCCTCGGCGGTCTTGTCCAGGGGCAGGCCCTCGGCGGCGCAGTCGGCCAGGGTGCGGGTCAGGGCACTGATCTGGTGCTCGATGTCGCTGCGGGGCGTCTCGATCAGTCCGTCCGTGTACAGCGCCAGGACCGCGCCGGAGGGGATGGTGACCTGCGATTCGCGGTGGGTGATGTCGCCGACGCCCAGCGGCACGGAGACCGGTGCCGGGAGCCAGTAGCCGTCGGCGCCGTCGGGGGCGATGACCAGGACCGGCAGGTGCCCCGCCGAGGACAGCACCGTCTGGCCGGTGTCGGGGTCGATCACCAGGTAGCAGCAGGTCGCCATCTGGTCGGGCAGGTCGGCCACCACCGCGTCCAGGTACCCCAGCAGCTGCCCGGGCGGCATCCCGGTGCGGGCCAGGGCGTTGGCGGCCGAGCGCAGCTGGCCCATCACCGCGGCGGCGTCCAGGCCGCGGCCCATCACGTCGCCGATGAGGACCCCGGCCCGGCCGTCGGTCAGCGGGATCAGGTCGAACCAGTCCCCGCCGACGCCGGCGCCGACGGTGGCCGGCAGGTAGCAGCTGGCGGTCTCCAGGCCCGGGATCGGCGTCGGGGTGCCCATCAGGCTGCGCTGCAGGGTCAGGGCTATGTGTTGCTGCTGCTCGTACAGACTCCTGAGCTGCTCCTGGGTCCGCTTGATCTCCGAGACGTCCCGCACGATCGCCGACGCGCCGACGATCGTCCCCTCCGGCTCGCGCACCGGCCACAGCGTGGTGTCCACGTGCAGCATCCGGCCGTCCTTGGCCATCCGCATGGTCTCGAAGTGCTCGATCTTCTCGCCCTCGGACAGCCGTCGCAGCAGGTCGGAGATCTCCGGCTCGCGCCCGGGCGGGGCCAGGAGCGAGATGTGCCGGCCGATCACCTCGGCGGGGGAGTAGCCGTAGAGGCGCTCGGCGGCGTCGTTCCAGAACGTGATCCGGCCGTCCAGCGACTTGGTGATGATCGCGTCCTGGGAGGAGGAGGCGATGGCGGCCAGTTCGTGGACCTTCTTCTCGGCGGCTTTGCGGTCCGAGACGTCGCGGACGGCTGCGGAGTATAAGCGGCCGCCGTCGGCTTGCAGCGGCGACAACGAGATCTCGACCGGGAACTCGGTCCCGTCCTTGCGCAGCCCGTACAGATCCAGGCCGGCGCCCATCGGCCGCGGCTGCGGGCCCTCGGCGAAGCCCGAGCGGTGCGCGGTGTGCCGCTCGCGGAAGCGCTCGGGGACGAGCACCTCGACGGGGCGGCCCAGCAGTTCGGTGCGGTCATAGCCGAAGAGCTGCTCGGTCTGGGCGTTCACGAGCTGGATCGTCCCGGTCCCGTCGACGATCACCATGGCGTCCGGTGCCGACTCCAGCAATTCCCTGAATCGCTGCTCGGCAGCCTTGCGGTCCGAGACGTCGCGGACGGCTGCGGAGTACAGGCGGCCGCCGTCGGCTTGCAGCGGCGACAACGAGATCTCGACCGGGAACTCGGTCCCGTTCTTGCGCAAGCCGTACAGATCCAGGCCCGCGCCCATCGGCCGCGCCTGGGGACCTTCGGCGAAATCCGAGCGGTGCGCGGCGTGCCGTTCGCGGAAGCGATTGGGGACCAGCAGTTCCACCGGCTGCCCCAGCAGCTCGGTGCGGGCATAGCCGAAGAGCTGTTCGGTCTGGGCGTTGACCAGCTGGATCATCCCGGTCCCGTCGACGATGACCATCGCGTCCGGCGCGGACTCCAGCAGTTCCCTGAAACGCTTCTCGTCCCAGGCCCCGTGGTCGTGGGCGACGTCCGTGCTCGCACCGCAGGTACAACGACCACTGCGGTCCGAACGCGCATGAGGTAATCCGGACTCCGCGGAGACGGCGTTCATGGAACTCCTCAAAAAGCTGTACATCTCCTCACACGTTCGCGCGAACGCCGGAGGAGATGCAGCTGGTCGAAGTCTGGTGGCAGGCGGCGATGCGCCGCGTTCGCAACGCTACCGTGCTCGACCGGTTACGGTGCGCGTTCCGGGCAATCGCAGCGGACTGGGCCTTCGTGACAACTCCTAGGGGACATCCCTCGTTCTGCCGACCAATCCGGGGGCGCCGCAGCCGCGTATATACGAAGACGAGTTTTCGAACCTTGGTGTCGAGACGGAGGAGAGCATGGCCTTGGAGAACGGATCCGTACGCGCCGAACAGGTCACCGCCGGCATGGATCTGCTGTGCCGCGGCGCCTGGCGGCCGGTGCTGGCCGACGCCGATGTGGTGGCGGTCAGGAGTGGGAAGCGCGCGCGGATCGTCGTCGGCAGAGCCGGTACCGATGTCACCGACACCGTCGACCTGGTCGCGCACTCCATGGTCCGGGTCCGGCCCGGGCAGTCGTAGCCGGTAGCGAGCCCGTATCGTTGGTCAAGATCCTGACCCGCCGGGGTCCGGAAGGCCCACGGAAAGACCCACGGACTCAGGGGGCTGCCGCGATGAACGAAACCGCCCGTCCGCTCGGGGGACGGCTGCCGCTGGCCGACCCGGCGGCGCTCGCCCCCGCGCAGCGCGAGCTCTACGACCAGCTGATCAGCTCGTGGGTGGTGTTCACCGACAAGCTGGGCATCCAGTCGACGACCCAGGACGGTCGCCTGATCGGCCCCTTCAACGCGCTGCTGCTGCACCCCGAGGTGACGGCGAAGCTGTTGGAGTTCCAGGCCGCCGAGTCGGCGAACACCGGGCTGACGCCGACCGTGCGCGAAGTGGTGATCATCGTACTGGGGTCGGTCTACGGCGCGGACTACGAGCTGTACGCGCACGAGATCGTCGGGCGGGCCGTCGGGCTGGCGGACGACCAGGTCGCGGCGCTGGTCGGCGGGGACATCCCGGAGGACCTCGGCGAGCACGAGAAGCTCGCGGCACGGCTCACGCGCGCGGTGGCGACGCGTCATCACATCGACGAGGAGCTGTACCGGGCGGCGGAGTCGGCCTTCGGGGCGAAGGGCCTGTTCGACATCGCCGCGGTGATGGGCGTCTATCACACGGTGTGCACCATGCTCACGCTGTTCGAGGTGCCGGCGCCGTAGGCGTCAGGCCGCAGGAAGCGCTCCGGAAGCGCTGACGCACTTTCGCCGGAAGTGACGGAACTGGTCCCATGCCTTTCTCGGTCTGGGACGATGGCCGTCCCGATGAATCAGCCTTCTGATTCACTTTCCGCAATGTGCGTGAGGAGTAAACATGGACGTACGAACGTCCGCCTCCGTCCGGCATGAGCCGGAGGTGTTCGGCGACCCCAGGGCCGGCCACTCCTATCCGGCCCCGATGTTGTGGCCCAGGTCGAACACGCTGCGGGTGGGCGCGGCCGTGCTCATCGCGGTGGTGCTCGGCGTCGTCATCGTGCTCGCTGTGCGGCCGTGGGATTCGAGCTCCCCGTCCTATGACGACAACTACAACTACAACAACCCTTACGGGCAGGGCGCGGCCGTGCACGGGGGTCTGCGATGACCTCGCATCGGAACCTCTCCCAGAGCGCCGCGACCCGGCTGATGTGCGCCGGTACGTACTCCGACCCGGGTTTCAGGAAGCGGGTCATCGAGGAGTTCAGGACCTTCGCGCACCGGATCGCCCCGTCCTACGGCTACGACGCGGTGCCCGTGGTCGCCCACGCCCTCTCGGCCCAGCAGCTGCGCTCCATGCAGGTCGGGCTCACCGGCTGCGGCGGCGCCGTCATCGCGGTGCTGTGGATGGCCGGTCAGATCGACCTCATCGCCGCGCTGCTGTTCATGGCCTTCGTGGCGTGGACGCTCTCCTTCCTGCGGCGCCTGGTGGTCGTCGAGACCATGGCGACCCGGTTGCGGGCGGAGACGTTCACCGGCGCCTGTCCTCGGACCTCCGCCCTGACCCCGGACCTCGTCGACCGGGTGGCGCAGGAGCAGGCGGTCGACGGGGTGATCTACTACGGCGGCTACAAGCCGTTCGTCGGTGCCGGGGTGGACGTCAAGGAGTGGTCCAACGCCCAGGTGCTCATCCCCGCGCGGCACGATCCGCTGGCCTCCGTCATCGGGAACCGGAACGGCGACACCCTGCCCGGGCCGCGTGGGAACGGCTCGGAGTCCGGGCAGATCATCCCGTTCAAGGTCGAGGACATCACGTCGTTCGTGGAGAAGCGTCTGACCGCCGTGCTGCGTGAGGAGGCTGCCGAGGACCGCAAGGTGGAGGGTCTGACGATCGAGCGCCCGCAGTACCGGAAGGCCGTCGGCTACGGCACACCCCAGGGAGACGGATCGGTCAGTTTCGAGACGATCCACTGGCGCGAGAACTACGACGCCGCCCGTGAATACCTGTGCGTCCGTGTCGGCTCCTGGAACCAGGAACTGGTGACGTCCATGTTCGTGGGCTTCGATCTCAAGGGCGACACCCTCTACACCGAATTCCACACCTACGTCCTTCCGCCGATCAGAGCCGACTTCCACCTCGTCGATCAGTTGCCCCCGGTTCTGGGACCCGGCGTCGTGATGCGGGCCGCCTGGCACGCGCTCAAGGCGGTCGTCGCCGAGGCGTTCGCCCCGGTCGCGGCGCTGCTGCAGGCCGTCGGGCGCGGTCTTGAACGGCGGAAGTCGGGCGGCGCCGGTGAAGCCGCGTACAGCGAGCTCAACCTGTCGGCGTACACCGTGCCCGTCGCCGGCCGCGGCGCCGTGGTCAGCCTGCGCGAGCTGGCCGCCAGCCCGGTGTACCACCACTTCTTCCAGAAGCGGGACGCGGGCAAGTACACGAAGATCGTGGAGCGCTGCCTGCTGGAGGCCATCGAGTCCTTCCTGCGCGACCACAACGTCGACCTCGCCGACCACGCGGTGTTCCAGAACACGATCCTCGGCGACGTCATCGCCCACCACGGCAGCGGCCACATCAGCAGCCGGAACAGCGGAACGCAGACGCAGGGCGACCAGTCGCCCGTGAATGCCCGGGCCGGCAAGGGCGGGCCGTCATGAGCGAGCACGGCTCCGTCACCCACCACGGAACCGGGAACATCAGCGTCGGCAACTCCGGCACTCTGAGCCAGGGCGATCACTCACCGGTCAACGCGCCGCCGGGAGGCGCCGCCGCCCAAGGTCTCGCGCCGTCGCAGAGCCAGACCGGGGCAGCGGCCGCGAGCCCGGACAAGAGCCGTAACGTGTTCGTCGTACACGGCCGCGACATGCAGGTGGCGACCGCGATGTTCGATCTGCTCCGGGCCCTGGACCTGGTTCCGCTGGAGTGGGAGCAGCTGGTCGCCGCCACCGGCCATGCCGTCCCCTTCCTCGGAGACGTCGTTCACCGGGCCCCGAGGCAGGCGCAGGCCGCGCTGGTCCTGTTCACGCCGGACGACGTCGTCATGCTCCATCGCGACCTGCACGGACCGGGCGAAGCCCTCCACGAGACGCGCCGGACGTGCCAGCCCCGGCCGAACGTGCTGATCGAGCTCGGCATGGTCCTGGCGGTCTATCCGGAGCGGACCGTCCTGGTCGAGGTCGGCGGGATCCGGCCGATCGCCGACATCGCGGGCCGCAACTTCATCCATTTCGACGGCTCCCAGCACGCGGTGTGGAAGCTCGCGGACCGCTTGAAGGTGGCCGGCTGCGCGGTCGACGACAGGGCACTGCGGCAGTTGTCCGTCGAAGCGTTCCAGGGCTGGGACGCCTACGAACGGCACCCCTGAGCGCGGGGGGTGCAGGCCGGCGCAGCCGGGTTTCGGGCTGGTCCCGTCCTCGTCTTCTCAGGCTCGGGACGGCCCGGAACCCAGAGAGCCGAGGAACGCCTCGGCCTCCCGGAGATCGATCTGCCGGAAGACCTCCGGCCGGAGCACGATCCGCAGCTCGCGGCAGATGCGACGCTGGCGGGATCTGGTCACGAACGACAACAGGAGCAGCCGGAGCAGGCTCTCGGCATCGAGGAAGTCGATCCGGGAGAGCCCGTATCCGATCAGCGGCAACGCCAGCCGCTCGTGCTGGCCGTGGCGGTAGACGGCGTCCCACAGCCGCTCCAGGCTGAACCAGAGCTCCTCGACGCCGGACTCGGCGACGCAGTCGTTGCTGATCCGGCTGTAGGCGACGGCGAAGACCAGCCGAGGCCGCTCGCCCAGGACGGCGACGGTGCCGAGCTCGTAGCGACTCAGCTTTCCCACCGGCTTGTCCGCCCGGTCCTCGACGACCACCGGTCTGGCCTCCCGCAATCCCGTGTCCAGGTCCTTGTCCAGCAGCAGCACCTTGCCGTTGTACCGGCGCCGGAGCAGCTGGCCCTGCAAGCTGTCCGGGTTGACCACGGCGCCGCCGGCGACGCAGGTGTCGAAGGTGTCCGAGAAGCCGACGACCAGATGCCCCTCTTCCTCGAACAGGTCGCCCGGCACGATCGAGACGGACATGTCGGGCAGGGAAAAGGTTCGCCGCACCTGCTGTCTGGGCCACGAGCGGAATGTGCCGAACGCCAGACAGAACGCCAGCGAGACGATGGTGACGGGTCCGGGGTCGGAGAGCGCGCGCGGAAACAGCTGACCCACGAACTGGACCACGGCTGAGACGGCCCCGAACCCGATCAGCACACTGCCGAGGAAGTGGCGGGCTCCACGTCGGCGCGGCCTCACGGTGTCACCGAAAGACCGGAGTTCGTTCCTCCCGCCTTGGTATGCTTTCGGCGGCCACGACAGCTCGCGGAGGAGTGCGTATGACGCGCGTCCGGGTCAGCATCCTGGGTCCGGCGCGCCTCGAGGTGGACGGCGAGCCGGTCGCTCTGCCGCCGCTGACGACCAGGCTGCTGGTACGGCTCGTCGCCGCGGAGGGTGAGGCGGTGTCGGTGCCGCAGCTGCGCAAAGACGTGTGGCACACCGTCGACACCGGTACCCATGCCGAGATGCGGGGCCGCAACGAGGTCCAGAAGCGGATCTTCGCGCTCCGGCGGCACCTGGACGCCGCGGATCGCCTGCGTACCGAGCAGCTGCTCGTCGGACCTCGGCCCACCACCGCCTACCGGCTCGTGCTGGGTCCCGATGAGCTCGACGCCGCGGCCTTCACCCGGCTGACGAACGACGCGCTGCGCGCCACCGCCTCGGCGGCCGAAGGGCTGCTCGTCGACGCGGTCGAGCTGTGGCGGGAGCGCCCCCTGCCCGAAGCCGCCGACGCGGAGTACGCGCGGCTGCTCATCCGGCGCCTGGCCGGGACATATCAGGCCGCGCGCACCGAGTTGGTCCGCGTGCGCACCGCGCTGGGGCGCCCGGAACTGGCTCTCCCGCTCGCCGAGAAGCTGGCCGGGGAGGATCCGGACGACGCCCGCGCGGTGGCGGCGCTGGCGCGGGTACGGAGCCGGTTGCGCGACGACCGCAACGGCGACGTGATCGTCCGCCACGAGCTCCCGCACCTGCGCACCGCGGTGGCCGTCGTCGGCGGCGACCTGTTCGAGCAGCACGACGCGAACCTGGTGATCGGGTTCAGCGACACCTTCGACGTGACCGTCGACGACGACTTCGTCATCAGCCGCACGAGCCTGCAGGGCCAGCTTGCCGAGCGCCTGTTCGCCGGCTCGGTGCGGGACCTGGACCGCGCGCTCAGGCGCGGTCTGCGCACCGTGAAACCCGTCGGGGTCGAGAGCGTCCGCGACAAGCCCCGCGGCAAGCGCGTCCGCTATCCCCTCGGCACCGTCGTCGCGATCCCCCTGGACGGCCGCCGCATCTTCGCCACCGCGTACTCGTGTCTGGGCAACGATCTGGTGGCCCGGTCGGAGCCCGAAGACCTGCGCCAGAGCCTGGAGCGAGTGTGGGAGGCCGTGTCCCGCTACGGCATGCGCAAGCCGGTGGCCGTCCCGCTGGTGGGCTCGGGCCTGGCCCGCCTGGTCGGCCTGGACCGCGGCCAGCTCCTGGCCCTGATCGTCGAGTCCTTCGTCGAAGCCGGCCGCCGCCTCCCCGCGATGACGCCGGAACTGCGGATCGTCCTCCTGCCTGCGGAGCTGCGAAGAACAGATCTCAGCGAAGCCCAGCACCTGCTCTCGGGCCTGACCCAAGCCGCGGACCACGTACAGGACCGCCGCGACAGCCGTTAGCCCGCGCACCAGTCGTCCCGTTCCGTGATCCGCTCCCCTCCTGGCGTCGGATCCGACGCCACCGCGGAAAAGCGTTGCCACATCGCCCATAGGAGACCCCGCGGCGCTTCCGGCGCCAGTATCGAGGCTCTTCCTGCCCGATTCCGGCGCCGCGCGAGTCTTCCCACCAATCCGTGGATCCGCCGGCTCCGAATAGTTCGTGCGAAGGTGCAGCGGACGATCACGGTGAACAAGCCCATGCCTCAAGTGAGGCGCTCAAGCGCAGCGGCGCGAACCAGGATCCGACACTCGTGTGTCCAGCTGCCGGCAGCGTCCTTGCCGCACAACACATGGATGACTACCTCGTCTTCGTCGAACGGCATCCCGTCGACGCCCCGCTCGCGCAGTCAACCCTGCAGAATCGCCTTCGGCCGCATCGGTCCGGGACCGGTCTCGAAGACCCCGATGCTGATCGACTCGTCGCTCACGGCATCGATAATGCCCGACTGTGGTCGCTTCCCGCCGCCTAGACTTCCCGCATGAAGCCGCCAGTAGCTGCCCGCCGTGACCATGAACGCTCTCGCCACGGCGACGTCGTCAACGATCCCTACTTCTGGTTGATCGACCGGGAGGACGACGAGGTTCTGGCGTACCTCAAGGACGAGAACGCCTATACCCAGGCCGCGACCGCTGATCTTGCGGAGCTGCGGGAGACGATCTTCCAGGAGATCAAGTCCCGGACGAAGGAGACGGATCTGTCCGTCCCCACCCGCAAGGGCGATTGGTGGTATTACTCCCGCAGCGTCGAGGGTCTGCAGTATTCGATCCACTGCCGTGTCGCCGCCGACGGCCCGACCCCTCCGGCCCTTCCCGAGGACGGCTCCGCCTTGCCCGGCGAGCACGTCCTGCTCGACGGCAACGTGCTGGCCGAGGGCCACGACTTCTGCTCCCTCGGCGGATTCGAGATCTCTCCCGACGGCCGGCTCCTGGCGTACTCCTTCGACTTCTCCGGCGACGAGCGCTACACGCTGAAGGTGCGCGACCTGTCCACCGGCGCGGACCTGGCCGACGAGGTCGGCAACACCTACGTCTCGCTGGCCTGGTCCCGCGATGCCTCCACGCTCTTCTACACCACGATCAACGACTCCTCCCGGGTCTACCGCGTGCACCGGCACATCCTCGGGACGCCGGCGGAGCAGGATGTGATCATCCTCCAGGAGGACGACGAGCGCTTCTTCGTCGACGTCTCGCTCACCCGCAGCGAGCGGTTCCTGGAGATCAGCTGCCATTCGGAGATCACCAGCGAGGTGCGGCTTCTGGACGCCGACGACCCGGCCGGGTCCTTCCGGATCGTCACGCCGCGGCGCAACGGCGTCGAGTACTCGGTCGAGCACTGGGCCCACCCCGGCGATCCGGCGCGCGACCTGCTGCTCGTGCTGCACAACGCCGACGGCAAGGTGGACTTCGAGCTCGCCACGACGCCGGCCGCGGCCCTGGGCGAGCACGCGGCGTGGACCCCGTTCGTCGCGCACCAGCCCGGCGTCCGCCTGAGCTCGGTCGACGCCTTCGCCGGCCACCTGGTCCTCGCCTACCGCCGCGACGGGCTCACCGGGCTCGCCGTCCATCCGGTCGACGCCGCCACCGGGACGCCGGCGGCGCAGGGCACGCCGATCGAGTTCCCCGAGACGATCTACCGCGTCGGCCCGGACGATAACCCCGACTACGACACCACCCGCTACCGCCTGGGCTACACCTCGATGGTCACCCCGCCGAGCGTGTACGACTACGACGTCACGGCCGGCGAGCTCACCCTGCTCAAGCAGCGGCCCGTGCTCGGCGGCTACGACCCCGCCGACTATGTGCAGGAGCGCATCTGGGCGACGGCCGAGGACGGCGTGCGCGTCCCGGTGACGCTGGTGTACAAGAAGGGCGTCGCGGCCGACGGCTCGAATCCCTGCCTGCTGCACGGATACGGCTCCTACGAGATCTCCGCGGACCCCTACTTCGCCGTTCCGCGCCTGAGCCTGCTCGACCGCGGCTTCGTCTACGCCATCGCCCACATCCGCGGCGGCGGCGAGATGGGCCGCCAGTGGTACGAGGACGGCAAGTTCCTCCACAAGCGCAACACCTTCACCGACTTCATCGCCGCCGGGCGCCACCTGGTCGCCGAGGGCTGGACCAGCAAGGACCGCATCGTCGGGCGCGGCGCGAGCGCCGGCGGCCTGCTGATGGGCGCCGTGGCCAACCTCGCGCCGGACGACTTCCGCGCGATCGTCGCCGGGGTCCCGTTCGTGGACGCGCTGAACACGATCCTGGACCCGGACCTGCCGCTGACCGTCATGGAGTGGGAGGAGTGGGGCAACCCGGTGGCGGACCCGGAGATCTACGCCTACATGAAGGGCTACAGCCCCTACGAGAACATCGCGGCGGTGCAGTACCCCTCGATCCTGGCCATCACCAGCCTCAACGACACCCGCGTCGGCTTCCACGAGCCGGCCAAGTGGATCGCGCGGCTGCGGGCCGAGGCCGGCGGCGAGCAGGACTTCCTGCTGAAGACCGAGATGGAGGCCGGGCACGGCGGGCGCTCGGGGCGTTACAGCTCCTGGCAGGAGGAGGCTTTCAACCTCGCCTGGATCATCGCCAAGACGAAGGTGGAGGCGAACACGAGCGCGAAGGTGGCGGGGTCAGACCACTGATGATGTGCGGCGGCCGGCCAAGCCCCGGACGGGGCTTGGCCGGCCGGTGTCTCCGCGGCACTCACACAGCGCCGTCATCCGGAACGATGCCGGTCGGCGCCGGAGGGTATTCGTCAGCTGTCTCGGGCGCGGGAACCACAGGGGTCGAAGGCTCCGTGCCGTGGGACCGCTCCTTGACCTTCTTCGCCAACTCCGACGTGGCCTCCGTGACCTTGCCGGCCACGGCCTTGGACACTGTCTTGGTCGCGGTCTGTGCGCGTTCCTGCAGATTCTCCCGCAGGTCCACGACGGCGGGCTGCCGGCCGACCGCGTGCACCCTGAGCTTCATCCGCTCGTACTTCTCCCGGCCGGCCCTGGTGCCGGCGACGTAGCCCACGGCGGCGCCGGTGGCCAAGGTGAGTGCGCGCTTCATCTGTCCTCCTGTGTCGTTCGTGTCCACGGCGGCTTACAAGCCGGACCCGATCAGCAACTCGGCCCACCTGGTGTCGTCTCCGGCGGCGGCCGGCGGTTCGTGCCGCACGCGGCGGCCGATCAGTGCGAGCACGCCGGCGGCGGCGAACGCGCCGGCCATGGGGAAGGCGACCACGGGCCACAGCGGCCAGGCATTGGCCAGGGCCACGATCATCAGCATCCAGGCCAGGGCCAGTCCGGTCCGAGTCAGGACCAGAGCCGCCGCCGGCATCGCGTCGGCGGTCTTGGAACCCTTGGCGTTCGTCTGCATGACTGTCATGAGTCGCCCCCTTCCGGCCGGTGCCTCATGGCCGTTCTGCGACCGGCCAAACCCGGGCCGTGGACCCCGGGCTACGCAGCGGCCGCCGGCTGGTAGCGCAGGGCCTGCGTCGCGACCCGCACCCCGAGGTGGCGCGCGGTGGCCACGTCGGCGGCGTGGACGGCGTCAGGGCCCTGGTCGTTCCAGGTCTGGGCGCCCGCGCCGAGGTAGAACCCGAGCCGGTTGTGGTCGTGTTCGCTGCTGGTGGTGGTGTTCCAGCCGGGCATCAGGCCGAGGCTGACCCAGTGCATGCCGTGCTGTGCGGCGAGCAGGGCGAGGTATTGCAGCGTGTGCAGCTTGTCGCCGCTCATCGATCCGGAGTTGGTGAACCCGGAGGCGAGCTTGTCCAGCCAGCGCTGGGTCATCCAGCGCTTCGAGGTCGCCTCGGCGAAGGCGTGGAAGGCCCCGGAGGCCGATCCCATGTAGGTCGGCGTCCCGAAGACGATCGCGTCGCAGGCGTCCAGGGTCGCCCACTTCTCCTCGGTCATGTCGGCGACGTCGACCAGGTCGGCGCGCGCCTCGGGCACCGACTCGACGCCGTCGCGGACGGCCTTGGCGATCTCGAGGGTGTGTCCGTAGCCGGAGTAGTAGGCGATGGCGATGTGGACGGAGGGCATGTCAGGGCCTTTCGTTGTGCTGGGCTTGCTCATGACTCGCGGGAGTCCGCGGTCTCGGTCATGTCGGGGTAGCGGTCGCCGGCCACCTGCGCGGCGATCGGGTCCAGACGTGCGAGGTCGTCCTCGGCGAGGGTGATCTGGAGGGCGGCCAGGTTCTCCGCCAGCCGCGACGGCTTGCGGGTGCCGGGGATCGGCACCACGGTCAGGGACCACACGGCGGCCCGGTGATGCAGCCAGGCCAGGGCGACCTGGGCCATCGACGCGCCGCGGGCTTCGGCGATCTGGGCCACCGGCGCCAGCAGTTCGGCGTTGCGCCGGGCGTTCTCGCCGGTGAAGCGGGGGAACACCGAGCGGACGTCGTCGCTTCGCGGCCGGGCGGGCAGCGCGCCGGTCAGGAAGCCGCGGCCGAGCGGCGAGTACGGCACGATTCCGACGCCGAGCTCAGCGGCGGCCGGCACCAGGGTGCGCTCGATGCCGCGGGTGAACAGCGACCATTCCGACTGGACGGCGGCGATCGGGTGGACGGCGGCGGCTTCGCGCAGCTCGTCGCCGGTGACCTCGCTCAAGCCCAGATGGCGCACCTTGCCCTGCACCACCAAATCGGCCAGGGTCCCGACCGAGTCGGCCAGCGGCACCCTCGGGTCGCGGCGGTGCAGGGTGTAGAGGTCGATCACGTCGATCCCGAGCCGGGACAGGCTGCCGTCGACGGCCCGTCGGATGTGGCCGGGGTCGTTGCTGACGGACATCGACCCGTCCGGGCCGCGCACGCTGCCGACCTTGGTGGCGATGACGACCTGCTCGCGGTGGGCCCGCACGAACGGGGCGAGGAAGCGTTCGTTCTCGCCCCGGCCGTACATGTCGGCGGTGTCGAACATCGTCACGCCCCGTTCGAGGGCCGCTTCCAGCGTGGCGCGCGCCGCCGACTCGTCGACGTCGCCGTAGAACTCGCTCATCCCCATGCAGCCGAGGCCCTGGGCTCCCACCGTCGGGCCTCGGGTGCCGAGCCGGACCCGCTGCAACCTGCTGTCTAGCACGTTCGCTCCTTGCGTTGATGACATTGGTAACGCTAAAGCGATGACAGTGTCAGTGTCAACGTCAACAGTTCTGCGCTATCGTTGTCACATGAGAGCTGACGAGCGGCGCGGCGGGTCGGACGACCAGCGCGGGCAGATCCTGGGCGCGGCGGTGAAACTGCTCGCCGAGGCCGGGCCGTCCGGGCTGTCCACCCGGGCCGTCGCGGCGGCGGCCGGCGTCCAGACACCGGCGCTGTACCGGCTGTTCGCGGACAAGGACGGGCTGCTGGACGCCGTGGCGAGCCACGGCTTCGAGAGCTACCTCGCCGAGAAGCGCGCGTTCGAGCCCGGCGAGGACCCGGTCGAGGACCTGCGCCGGGGCTGGGACGTGCACGTCGAGTTCGGCCTGGCCAACCCCGCCATCTACACGCTGATGTACGGCGACGTGCGGCCCGGCCGCCAGCCCGCCGCGGCGGCGGAGAACCGAGCCATCCTGCGCGGCATGCTCGAACGCGCCAACCAGCAGGGCCTGCTGCGGGTGTCCGTCGAGGCGGCCACCGTGGCCATCGAGGCGTCCACGACGGGCGCGGTCCTGCTCCTGCTGGCCCAGCCCGAGGAAGCACGCCGCGCCGAGGTGATCCGCCCGCTGCGGGACATCGTGCTCGACGCCGTCACGGAGCCGCGGGCATCGCGCACGGCCGACCGGTCCCCGATCGCCGACCGCGCGCAGTCGCTGCTCGGGATCATCACCCCCGCCGGCGGCGTCGACCCCGTGACCGACGCGGGCTTCAGCGTCTCCGAGGCCGGCCTGCTGCGCGAATGGCTGGCGCGGCTGGACGAGTCAGGAAACTGAGGTGCCCGGTGCCACTGCCGGGTGCTTCTGCCCCTGAATGCGCTCGGTCCACATCAGGCATTGCCGCTCCAGGACCGGCGAGCCGACCAGCCGCGCCACGCGCCGCGCGTCCTCCACGTACAACGACGCGTCCTCGTAGCGGCCGAGCGCGAGGCAGGTGTCGGCGGCCAGCAGGTGGATCCGTGCGGCCAGTGTCGGGTGGTCGGTCGGATCCACCAGGGCGTGGGCTCGTGCGATGTGCGCCAGTGCGGGCTCTGCGTCCCCCAAGCGGGCCGAGAGCGTGGCCGCCATGCCTTCGGCCGTCGCTTCAAAACGCAGGTCTTCGGCGGAGCGGGCCGCTGCCATCGCCTCGCGTGCCAGCTCCAGCGCCGTGGCGAGGTCGCCGCCGTCGCGGTGGGCCTGGGCCAGGCGGGTCAGGGTGTCGGCCTCATTGCGGCGGTCGCCGATGTGGCGGTGCATCGCCAGGGCTTCGGTGAGGAGGGCTTTGGCGGCGGCCAGCCGCTGGTCGCGGGCGTCGTCGGGCTCGGCCGGGGCCATCAGGGTGCCGCGATCGATGTGGGCCGCGCCGAGGTTCGCCAGGCTCACCGCCTCGCCGGCCGCTCTCCCGCAGGTGCGGTGCAGGTGGAGGGCCTGTTCGAGTGCTGTCACCGCTTCCTGCGCGCGCCCCGCCGTCCACAACGCCATGCCGAGGTTGTTCAGCGCGACCGCCTGGCACTCGGTCCATCCGGCCTGTTCGGCCACCATCGCGGTGCGGCTGAAACGCCGGGACGCCGAATCGTGCCGTCCCTGCGAGAACTCCACCATCGCCGTGGACAGCTCCGCCGAGGCGAGGGCCCGGGGATCGTCGCCGAGACGGGCTGCGGCGCGCGCGGCGTGGGCCACCGCGGCCCAGTCGGCGGTCCCCGCGCGCATCATGAAGTACCCGGTCATCAGGTCCGCGATCTCCCAGGCGGGCTCGACGTGTCCCTGATTGACCAGGTGGGGGATCAGCGCGACGAGGTTGGCCCGCTCCGCGTCGATCCAGGCCAGCGCCGCGGTGGCATCGGCGAAGGCGGGCACGTCGTCGGCGGGCAGGCTGGTCCGGCCTCCGTGGGAGGGCAGGTGGAGCAGGTGCGGGTAGAGGACGTCCGCGACCGCTTCCAGGTGCGCCAGATGGTGTTCCGCCAGGCGCGCGGTGGCGTCGATGGCCTCGGCGCCGTCAGTGTTCTCAGGGCCCTCAGCACCCTCAGTTTCGCTGTCGGCCAGCTCGCCGTCGGCCAGCTCGGCGGCGAACAGCCGGATGAGATCGTGCATGGCGAACCGGTCCGCGCCGTGTTCCTGCAACAGGTGCCGGTCGGCCAGCCGGTTGAGGGCTTGCGCCGCGCGCGGGCGGCTGATCCCCGCGACCGCCGCCGCGGTCCCGACCGCCACGTCGAATCCGGGGACGGCGCCCAGCAGCCGGAACATCCGGGCCTCCGGCGGTGGCAGGGCGTCGACCGACAGGGCGAACGCGGCGCGCACGGCGCCCTCGGGATCATCGGCGCTCTCCAGGGCGTCGAGCCGGTCCCTCTTCATGGCGTCCGCGTATCCGGCCAGGCTCATCTGCGGCCGGGCGGCCAGGTTCGCCGCGGCGATACTCAAGGCCAACGGCAGCCGGGCGCACAGCTCGATCAGCTCCGCGGCCGCCTGGGGCTCCCGAGCCGTGCGGGGCGTGCCGACCATGCTCTCCAGCAGCGCCAGAGCCTCCGGCGAGGAGAGCGCGTCGAGCGAGATCACCCGTGCTCCGTCCCGCGCGACCAGCCCGGTCATCCGCTGCCGCGACGTGACGAGCACGACCGAACCGCCGGCGGGCAGCAGCGGACGGATCTGGTCGGCCCGCCCCGCGTTGTCCAGCAGGACCAGGACACGCTTTCCCGTCAGAAGGCTGCGATACAGGGCGGCCGCCTGGGCCACGTCCTCGGGCACCTGCGACGGCGGCACTCCGAGCGCGGTCAGGAAACCGGTCAGCGCGGCGTGCGGCCGGACCGATTCGGTGCCGCTGTGGCCCCGGAGGTCGACGTAGAGCTGCCCGTCGGGGAACAGGTCGAGCACGCGATGGGCCCACCGCAGCGCCAGCACCGTCTTGCCCAGCCCGCCCATCCCGGTCAGGACGATCAGGCCGGACCGGTATTCGGTTACGGCCGCGTCCAGCAGCTCCAGCTGCTCCCGCCGTCCGACGAACACGAACGGCTCGGCGGGCAGCTGGGCCGGGGTCGGGACGGCCAGGACCGGGCGTTCGGCCGGACCCGGCAACCGGTCACGCAGGATCCGCAGGTGCGCGGCCCGCAGCTCGGCACCCGGCGACACCCCGAGCTCGGTGTCCAGCAGAAGACGGACTTCCTCGAACAGGGCCAGGGCCGCGGCCTGCCGTCCGGTGCCCGCCAAGGCCAGCATCAAGCGCGCGGCCACGCCCTCGTGCAGCGGCTCGGCGCCGTGCGCGGCCCGCAGCGGCTCGGCCACCTGGGCATAGCGCCCCACCGAGAACGCCGCGTCCGACCAGTCCAGCACCAGGGAGGTCCGGCGTGCCTGCACCGCGACGACCGCCGGATGCCCGCTGAGCCGCACGTCGCCCTCCAGCACCCGGGCTCCGTGCCAGCACGCCCACGCCTCGCCGAACAACTGGCACGCCGAGGCCGCCGCGCCCCGCTCCCACGCGCGCCGCCCCTGCTCGGCCAGCCGGTCGAACACGGCCAGATCGAGCTGCTCGGGCTCAACGGTGAGCAGGTATCCGCCGGCCGCACTGCGCAGCAGCCGGCCCCGCTCGCCGACCCGCGATCCGGGTTCCAGGACGCGGCGTACGTGGGCGACGTAGGTGTGGACGAGTTCGCGGCAGGTCCGCGGAGGATCCTCGAGCCACAAGGCATCCACGAGCTCCGGCACGGTGACGACCTGCCCGTGCTGCACCACGAGCAGGCTCAGCACGGCCTGCTGCAAGGGCGAGCCCATTTCGACGACGGCATCGCCGCGCAGGATCGCGAACCGGCCCAGGACGCGAAACCGGATCCGGCCGGTCGGACCCGAGCCCGAGCTGGAGCCCGAGCTGGAACTAGAACGGGAGCTAGAACCGGAGCTAGAACGGGAGCTAGAACGGGAGCTAGAACCGGAGCCAGAACCGAAGCCAGAACCAGCACCCAGCCGTTGCCCGGCGGCATCCCCGGCCCCCAACCGAACACCGGCAGACCCGGCAGACCCGGCAGACCCGGCAGACCCGGCGGACCCGGCAGGCCCGGCAGTTCCGGCAAGCCGCTCGGCAAGCTCCTCGGTGCCCATGCCCAAAGCCCGCGCCAAGCGGTGGATCGACGCCGCCCTGGGCCTGGCCACCTGCCCGTCCTCGAGGTAGCGCAGCGCCCGCACACTCATCCCGGCGCGCCCGGCGAGCTCCTTCTGGCTGATGCCCGCCGCCTCGCGGGCACGCCGCAGCGGACTGTCGCCGTCCCGGACGCCGTATGCGTTGCTGACCATGGTGGTGATTTCGCCCCCTGGGGATCCCTGCCGTGGATCCCCGGGAGGATTGTCGCACCGTCGGAGGGCCTTGTAAGGCGCCTGTAATCGGACGGTAAGAGCTGCGGCGGCCGCGCGGTGGAATCCCACCGCGCGGCCGCCCCCCGTTCGTCAGTCCCCTGTCGTCAGCCCCCGCTCACCCCGCGGCGGAGATGTCCAGGACGTTCTGGCCCACCGGCACCCACGCGGTCCACAGCGCGCCGGCCTTCACCGAGGCCGCGCCGCCGCTGGTCAGGGCGAAGATCAGGGGGCCGTTGCCGGGATCGCTGCCGACCGCGATCGTGGCGGCCTGGGCGTGCTCGTCGGCCCAGTTCGTCGACAGGCCGCCCTCCTTGGCCAGGACCTCGCCGTCGGCGCGGATCACCGTGAGCAGCGGGCCGTCGAGCGAGTCGCTGGCGGCCGCGATCTGGGTCATGCCGCCGGCCTCGTCCACCCAGTTGGTCGACAGGCCGCCCTCCTTGGCCAGGACCTCGCCGTCGCCCCGGAGCACCATGAGCAGCGGGCCGTTCGCGGCGTCGCTGGCCGCCGCGACGCGGGTCATGCCGCCGGCCTCGCCGACCCAGGTGGTGGACAGGCCGCCCTCCTTGGCCCAGACGTTGCCGTTGGACTGCACGATCAGCAGCAGCGGACCGTGCACCGGGTCGCTGGCGACGGCGACCTGGGCGACGTCGCTGGCCTCGTCCACCCACCCGGCGGACAGGCTGCCCTCCTTCGCGTACAGCTCCCCGCCGAAGCCGATGTACGCCACCAGCGGGCCGTTGGTCGGGTCGCTCGCGGCCGCGACCTGGGTCGCCGGGCCCCCTTCGTCGACCCAGCCGGCACTCAGGCCGCCTTCCTTCGCCCACACCTCGGAGTTGCTGTCGGTGGTGACGAGCAGCGGCCCGTGCGTGGAGTCGCTGGCCACGGCCAGGTGCCCGGCGCCGGACTTCTCCAGGTTCCACTGCACGCCGCTCAGCGCGCCCTGGGAGGCGTACATGTTGGTGTCCGTGCTCCGTGCGCCGAGCACGATGTTCGGGTTCGAGAACACGGTGTCCGGCACGAACCCGGCGGTCCCCTCCGGCGTGCCGTTGCCGGTGGGCCCGTCGTAGCCGGTCTGCGCGGTGCAGAAGTAGGCCGGGTTGCAGCTGCCGTTGCTGCCGGCGGTGACGTCGTTGAGGTTGCCGAGGTGCGCGTACGGATACGACGCGGGGTTCCCGCCGGCGGTGATGGTGTTCGCCTGGGCGTAGACCGCGGCGATGATCGGCGAGGACTCGCTGGTGCCGCCGACCTGTGCCCAACCGCCCTCGCGGTAGCTGTCGAGGACGGCCACGCCGGTGTTCGGGTCGGCGTCCGCCGACACGTCGGCCACGGTGCGCCGGGAGCACCCGGTGTCCGACTGCCACGCGGGCTTGGCCTCATAGGCCGAGCAGCCCGAGCCGGTGCCGGACCAGGCGTTCTCGGTCCAGCCGCGCGAGTTGCCGCTGCTGTACAGGGACGTGCCGCCGACGGCGGTCACGTCGGGGGAGGCGGCCGGGTACATGACCCCGTAGCCGCTGTCCCCGGCCGAGGCGGTGATGACGGCGCCCGGGTGGTTGTAGTAGGCGGTGTCGAGCGCAGTCTCCCCGCTGAACTCGGGCCCGCCATAGCTGTTGGACACGTACTTGACGCCTTCGGCGACGGCCGAGTTCACGCCGACACCGAGGTCGTTGTAGCCGGCGGAGTTCGCCTCGACCAGCATGATGTGGCACTGCTGGCACAGCGCGGACACCATGTCCACGTCCAGCGCCTCCTCGGTGGCCCACCCGGCGTTGGTACCGGAGGCCGCCGAGGGCAGCGGGCCGGGGGCGCCGAGCTCGTTGACCTTGGTCACGCAGCCGGACAGCGTCGTGGTGTTGCACGCGGCCAGGCCGAACTGGGCGCGGTAGGCGGCGTCGTCGGCGACGATGTCGGGGTCGTCGTAGGCATCGACGATGGCCACTGTGACCTGCGGACCGCTCGCGTTCAGTCCGACGTGGTAGGCGCTTTGCAGGTCGGAGGGGAAGTAGCCGTAGCCGTAGGGCTCGTTGAACGGCGCCACCGCCGAGCGAGCCAGCGGTTTGAGATCGGTGCGGCGCTGCGCGAGGCAGGACGCGGTCCCGGGCTTGGGAGTGGCACAGACGTTCTGTACGGCGTGCTTGGCCGCGGCGTTGGCAGCCGTGGCGGTGGCGTCGCTGATGACTTTGGGTTTGGTGCCGGTCCCGGTGGCGGCATCGGCCGCCGGTGAGGCCGCGAGCCCCGTTGCGAGCACCACGGCTATCGCGGCCAGAGCGGCCGCGACCGTGTGGCGTTTCCTGGACAAAGTCCCTCCCTGTGTCGTGCGCGAAGGTTCCGCGCCTGGATCACGACAAAGGTAGGAAAGAGCGCCGGGCGGCAGGCTAGAGCCGATTACGTGTCCCGGCGACGCTGTGAGCTGGCCCTGAGCTGTCGACCCGCGAACAGGCGGCAGAAAGAGGCAAGACGCGGGCTCTTCGGGTGACCGTCGCCGGTGAGCAGTGTGAACTGGTTGATAGTGGGCAGATCGCCCCAATGGACACACCTGGCGTCGCCGCTCTGAACCGGGAGATCCACGCCGCCTACCTGGAGGAGCTCACCCCGGCCGAACGGTCGGCGCTGATGTCCTGGGCCGGGTTCTCCGCGACCTTCGCCGCGGTGCGGGCGATCACCTACAGCATCCGCAGCGGGAAGGGCCCGTTCCACAACGTCTCCGCCGGCAGTACCCACTTGCACCACTACCTGTGGGGGATCGCGATGGTCAGCGGGGTCGGCGCGGTCGCGGTGCACGGCACGGAGGAGAACCGCAGACATCCGGGCGTCGCGCTCGGCTACGGCACCGGGCTGGCGCTGATCGTGGACGAGTTCGCGCTGCTGCTGGACCTCAAGGACGTGTACTGGGCCAAGCAGGGGCGCCTGTCGGTGGACGTCGGCGTCGGGGGCATCGCGGTCGGTGGGACCGTCCTGGCCGCGCTGCCGATTCTGAAGCGGCTCGTCCAGAACCGTCCCTCCCGGGCTCGCAACCGCTGAGCGCGGCTACCGCAGCCGCACCACCAATGTCTCCAGGCCTCGATGCCGCGGATTGGCCTGCCACCGGGCCCGGCCCCGCTCTCCGCGCGCGCTCCGCAGCTTCGGGAAGCGTGCGAACAGCCGGGTCAGGGCGATCTCGGCCTGCACCACCGCCAGCTGCGCCCCGAGGCAGCGATGGATGCCGTGTCCGAAAGCGAGATGCCCGCCGGGTGGGCGCGTGATGTCGAAACGTTCCGGGTCCTCGAACACGGCCGGGTCGTGGTTCGCCGCCATCAGGGCCACGTGTACGAACTCCCCCGCGGGGATCTCGGTGCCGGCCAGGGTGACCGGTTCGGTGGTGTAGCGCAGGGATGCCAGTGCGGAGGAGCTCTCGAAGCGCAGCGTCTCCTGGACCGCGCCGTGGATCAGCGTCGGGTCGGCGCGGAGCTTGTCGAGCTGGTCCGGGTGGGCGAGCAGGGTGTGGACCGCGTTGGCGATGAGGTTGACAGTGGTCTGATGGCCGGCCACCACCAGCAGGAAGGCCATCGAGGTGATCTCGTCCACGGTCAGCCGGTCCCCGTCCTCCTCGGCCGCCAGCAGCGCCGACAGCAGGTCGTCGCCGGGGTGCTCACGTTTGTGGGCGACAAGGTTTTCGATGCGCACGCGGGTGTCCTCGGCGCTGGTCACCGAGACCTCGCCGTCGCCGTGGCCGCCGTCGACGGATTTGCCACGCACGGCGAACTGCGCGTGGTCGAACCCGGTGCCGCCGAAGAGCTCGAAGGCCACCGCGATGGGCAGCGGGAGGGCGAAGCGGCTGATGAGGTCGGCTTCCCGGGCGCCGGACAGGTCGTCCAGCAGAACGTCGACGAGCTCTGCGATGCGCGGCCGAAGCTCCTCGATGCGCCGAGCCGTATAAGCCTTCTGAACCAGCTTGCGCAGCCGCGTGTGCTCCGGCGGATCGGCGTTGAGCATGTGCGCGGTCAGCGCCTTGCCCGGGCCGCCCGAGGTCTCGCCGATGTACGCCGCGTAGCGCTCGGTCGCCGAATCCTTGGCCAGGCGCGGGTCGGCCAGGGCCGCCTTGGCGTCGGCGTGACCGGTGATCACCCAGCCCTGGAGCGGTAGCGGCCCGGGGAAGCGGATCGGCTGGGCGCCGCCGCGCCGGCGCCACTGCGCGTAATGCGCGTGTTGGTCACGGAAGAAGGCCTCGCCGACGTCTTCGAACCCGAACCCGTCGCCGTTCGTCACGCCCGGCGCCCTCGGACCAGCCGCACCTCGTCGACGCCGAGCAGGCCCAGCAGCGGCACCTTCGCCGAGTGCTGCCGGGGATCCACGACCAGCCCGTCGCGCCGGATCCGGTCCAGGAGCAGTTCGGCCAGCGGCATCACCATGTGCCGGCCCCAGCAGCGCTCCGAGACGTGTCCGAAGGGCAGGAAACCCGGCGCGGTGTCAGGGTCCAGACGGTCCCAGCGTTCGGGGCGGAAGGCGTCGGGATCGTCGAACAGCGCCGGATCGCGCTGCGAGAGCAGCGGCAGCACGAGGACGTCGTCCCGCTCGCCGATCCGCGCGTCGATCGCCGGGTATTCCGGGCTCGCCCGCCGCAATATGTTCCACGACGGCGGCAGCAATCGCAGCGACTCCATGATGACGTTCTTGTTACTGACTTCCGACGCGAATGGCGCGCCGAGCCACACCGCGTTCGCGACCAATGTCGAGACCGTGAAACACAATGGCGCGGCGGCCCGCCGATATATGCCCATCGCGTAACGCCGGTCCTGATATCCCTTGGCGTCGGCGAACAATCCGGCCAGTCCTGTGGCGCCGCGCCGCCCGCGCGGCAGCGCCGCCCCGACGGTGATCACCGACCAGGTGAGCTTCGGGGTGAGCTCCAGGTTGCGGCTCATCAGCATCCGGAGCCGCCGCGGGTCCCCGGCCAGGATCATGTCGCGCAGGTAGGTGTGCCCGGTGATCGGCCACGGGCCGGCCAGGTCTGCCTCCGGCGCCGGCCGGCCGAGCGCGGCCTTCACGTCGGCGCCGGTGACGTGCATGACCGCGGAGGCCTCGGGCCGGGCGATCGAGCGTCCGTGCAGCGGCTTGAACGTCGGCCGCTCCACCTCCGTGGCCCGGCGCGCGCCCAGGATCCGGTCGGCGATGCCGGGGTCGGCGACGCCGATGGTGTCGTGGTCGATGCGGAACAGGTCCTCGCCGGTCCGGTCCCGCAGCATCGCGGCCAGCCGCGGCGAGAACACCGTCGTGCGGGCGCCGGCGACGGTGTTCGAGGAGGTGGTCACGGCGGGGTCGCCTTTCTGCGCCAGAGGGAGAACAGGGCCAGAGGGGAAAACGGCGCGGTGAGGAAAAACGGCGCCCCCGGCCGGGGCCCGCGTATGGCGGGTCCGGCCGGGAACCGTTTGTCACCGGGCTCGGCTTAGTACCAGAAGTACCAAGCGCTGGCCTTCATGCTCTTCCGTGCGGCGACGGAATTGCGCAGAGCGAACAGGACCTTCATGGGTGTCCTCCCTCCGGTGGTGAATGCTGACGGATCGCGTCAACAGGTGTCAGCATTGCACTTTCCAGAGATTCGGCAATGCTTGTCGATCAACGTTGAGGATCAGTTGAGGATCACGCTTTTTTGGGGGAATTCACAGGGGCGGCAGGGTTTTGCGGGTTGTTCGAAGGGGAATTCGGCGCGGCCGCCGTACCCCTCGGCGGCGCGGATACGGCACTATCGACGCGTGCTCACCGCGAAAGGGGCCCGCCAGTGCTGAGCCGGCTGCGTCGTCGCTCGTCCGTCATCGCCATGGCGGCCACCGTGCTGGTGGTCGTCGTGGTGCTGGTCGCCGATGTCGTGATCAAGCATGTCGCCGAGCAGCGCATCGCCAAGGTGGCCACCTGCCGCCTGCAGGCCACCGGGTCGGTCGGGGCCCGGCTGCCCGGGACCTTCGCCGGGCTCGGCGCGGTGGTGGGCAGCGTAGGGGATGTGCACGTCTCGGCCGACGGCGTGGCGCGCGATGGCGTCGCGGCGCACGTCGACGCCGTGCTCCACGGAGTGACCGCCGGCGGTGCGACCAGCGGCGGCACGGCAGTGGCGACCGCCCCCTACAGCGCCATGCGGCAGCAGCTGGTGCAGATGTCAGGGCTGACCGATCCGGTGATGTCGGCCGACGGCGCCGGACTGGTCATCGTCGGCAGCCGCTCCGGGATCCCGGTCGTCGTGCACGCGTCGATCAGCACGAGTCCGGATGCGCTCACCGTCACGCCGACCACGGTCCGGGTCCTGGGACGGGACATCCCGGTGGCGTCGCTGACCTCGATACCGCTGATCAAGGACCTGGCGCGGCAGCTCGATCCGAAGGTGTTCGCACTGGCGGATCTGCCGGACGGCGCAGTCCTCACCGGCGCGCGGCCCGTCCAGTCCGGACTGAGCCTGGACTTCTCGATCCCGAAGCACGGCGCGAGCAAGGCCGAGACCGAGTGCCCCGCGGCGACCGGCTGATCGGTCCTTTCCCATCTCAGACGCCCCTGATCCGGTACCGTCCTTGCCCGTGACGAGTCTTCGAATCGGTGTCATGTACGACCGCGCTTGGGCCCCCGAAGGACTTCCCGAGTTCGCACGCGAAGCCGAGCGCCTGGGCGCCGATGAGCTGTGGGTCGTGGAGGACCTCGGATGGGGCGGCGGCATCTCGGCGTCGGCGGTCGCTTTGGCGGCGACCTCCCGGATGCGGGTCGGTCTGGGAATCGCCCCGGCCCCGCTGCGCAACCCCGCGCTGTTGGCCATGGAGGCGGCCTTCCTGGCGCGTGTGTACCCCGGCCGGTTCGTCGCGGGCATCGGCCACGGCGTCGGCGACTGGATGGCCTCGGTCGGGGCGGCCCCGGACTCACCGCTGAAGCTGCTGGCGGAGTCGACCGAAGCGGTGCGCGCATTGCTGCGGGGCGAGCAGGTCCAGACGCGGGGCAGCGAGGTCCGCATCGACGACCTGAAGCTCGTGCACCCGCCGGCGCAGGTCCCCCCGGTCGTGCTGGGCGTCGTACGGCCGCGCTCGCTCGAACTGGCCGGGCGCCTCGCGGACGGCACGGTGATCGCCGAAGGCCAAGGCCCCGCGGACCTGGAGGCGGCGCTCGCGCTGATCCGCAAGGGCGGAGCCACACAGGAGCACGAGCTCATCGTGTTCGCCTTCGCGGCCGTGGCCGACGATGCCGAGCAGGCCGCAGCGGCGCTGCATCCCGCGATCGAAGGCCAGGCTGCCTGGCTCGGCCGCACCCCGGAGGAACTGTTCACTGTCAGCGGCACCCCCGCGCAGGCCGCCGCCCGGATCGCAGAGCTCGAAGCGGCCGGGGCGACCAGCGTCGTGCTGCGGTTCAGCGGGGAGGAGCCCGCGCGGCAGCTGGGGGAGACGCTGGCTGCGGTCAGGGGCTGAGCGGCTACCCGGCGGCCAGTTTCCTCAGCTTGGCGTGCGAGAGCTGCTCCAGGCCGACGGTGATCGCCATCCGATCCGGCAGCTGGGCAAGCTGTCGAAAGGTGGCCGGCAGCGGAGGGCTGAGCAAGGACACGGCCTCCAGGGACGGCATGTCCATAAGGGGTGAGAGGTCGGGTACGTTGCCCTGGATCTCCAGCTTGCGAAGGCCGGTCAGCCGCTGAAGCGGTGCGAGTGAGGGGGGCATGTCGCCGCCGAGCCGGAGCTGTTCGATGTGCTGAAGCCTGTCCAGCAAGCGCTCGGTCAGCGCGGCCGGCATGTCGATGAGTGCTGCGCTCTTCAGATCCGCCACGGTATGAGGGCTTGCGACGAAGCTGCGGGCGATCTCATGGCCGTAGAGCTCGAGGGTGGTGAGCGAGGCGACCTCCGACAGGGCATCGAACACCGCGGCCGAGGTGCCGTCGTAGACGCGCACGGTTTCCAGGTGGGACAGCGTCGTCAGCGGGGTGAAGTCCCGGACGGCGGAGATGGTCGGCAGCCACAGGATGCGCAGTCCGGGGACCAGGGTGAGGAATTCCAAGTCCGTGAAGGACTCGCCCTGGGACAGGACGAGGTCGTCGAGACTGGTCAGCTCGGCCAGCGCGGCGAGGTTCGTGAAGGTGTCGGTCGACCAGATGATGAGGTTCCTCAGCGAGTCCCCGACGGCCGTGAGCGGGCTCAGATCCGAGATCCGGCCCTTGAACCACAGCCGCCGCACCGAGTCGACTCCGCGAAGCACCTCGGCGAGGTCGCCGGTGCCGATGAGCCCGATCGAATGGAAGACCAACCGGTCCGATGCGCTCTGCCAGGCCAGCAGTTCGTGCTGAGTGTCGACGAAGACGCCGGTCATCGACGGGTGAGTGCTGAGCCTGGACAGGACCCGCGTGCCGTATTCGACCGCGTCGAAGTACTGACATGCTCGGATGAGCTCCGCCGCCGGCTCGCGTGCCGGGTTCTCCCGCGCATAGCCCGCCAGCAGATCCAGTGCCTTCGGCCCGCCGACGAGTGCGACCGTGGAGACCGTCGCCACAGCCGACATCGGAGGCAGCCCGGCCAAGCTCGTCGGCATCAGCCGCAGCACCGGGATCCGGGCCGAGGCCAACGACCGGGCCTCGTCACGCCGGCGCGGCGGCAGCATCGCGGCCAGACGGCGCTCGACCTCCTCGAGCACCGGCGTGTCCAGCGGGCCGCACGTCTCCAGACACGACGCGGCCAGCAGCCGCAGCCGCCGCGCGTGCTTGCCCTCCTGCCGCGCCCGCTCCAGGATGCCGGTCAGCAGGTCGTGCAGCGTCGGGCGGTTGGCGTGGCCGGCGGCCATGACCACGATCTCGCGCCAGGAGTCCAGGTGCGCGTGGTCCACCAGCATGCCGACGTCGCCCTGCTCCGCGCACTCCCGCGCGGTCAGGTACTCCTGGAACGTGCGGTGCACGAAGTCGACGCGTCCCAGCACCGGCTCGCGGACGATGCCGCTGCGCTGGGTCAGGTGCTCCAGCACGTTCCCGGCGTCCTCCGTGACGTTCGGCAGGGATTTCAGCCGCTCGGCGAGGCGCGCGAGCGCGTCCTCCTTCCGCAGTTCACTGCGATTGTTCAGGGACAGCCGCCACGCCAGGTACTGCAACAGCTTCAGCTTGCCGGAGGAGTCGAGGTCGACCTGCGAGGTGATGCCCCGCTCGGCGTCGCGCCGCTCCAGCAGCAGGTTGATCGCCGCCTTGTACAGGTCCATCCGGTTGCGCGGGAGCGTCATGCGGCGGTCGAGGTTCAGCGCGCACAACATCGCGCACAGCAGCGGGCTGGTCGCGAGTCCCTGCAAGTGCTGGTTCGCATCGAGCTGCGCCAAGAGCCTGCGCTCGTACTCGGGCAGCTCCGCCTCGGTGCAGGGCATGTCGCCGGTTTCCCGTATCGCCGCGTGCCAGTGGCATAGGCCACGCTCACCTTGGTCTCGGGGCGGAAGCGGTGGGTGTCGACGCCGAACAGTTCGAGCATGTCCAGGGACTTGGCCAGGTACGACAGGTACTCGTACCGGAAGTCGCCGTCGTGCTGGTCGCCTTGCGGCGCCAGCAGCGAGCGCTGCGGCAGCCGTTCCAGCACCGCTTCCAGGGCCTGGCTCAGGGACGTCGTCCGCTCCAACAGCTCGGTGACGGCCCGGGGCTGGTAGCTCGCGTAGTGGGTGGCCAGCTGCGCGAAGACGGTGCAGCACTCGTCGAGCGTGCGTTCGTACAGCGCCGTCGCGTCGGCGCTGAGCCCGGCGGCGCGCTGCGCGTCGCGGGCGTGGTCCCTGACGGCCCTGGCCAGCCGCAACGGCTGTGCGTCGTTGGCGAACAGGAACTCGTCGGAGAGCTCGACCGACTCGAACGCCCGCAACGCCGCGTCGAAGGCCGCATCCCGTTCGCCCTCCGGAATCGAGGCCCACTCGCTCCCGAGCGCCTTCTCCAGCCGCTTGGCCACCGAGTCCCGGATGGCCTCCAGCTCGCGGTTCACGTGCCGCCGCTTGTAGTCGTCGGTGACCGTCAGATTGACCAGCTCGCTCAACGGCAGCGTGCGGTCCATCCGCTGATGCCGGTCGGCGACCAGGGCTTTGGCGGCTCGGTTCGCGACGACGTCGGCCAGATGCAGGATGGCTACCACGATCGACATCGTACTGAATCAGAAAACTGACGCCGCTGTCCCGCGATGCCCCACGGTCCTCGCCATGATCCCCGGCGGCGGCCGTCGCCACGCGGCCCCGGCGCACCCGAAGTAGGGTGGGAGTCGGTACAAGGGCTACCAGGGGCTAACCAAGGGCACAGTCCAGAAAGAGGTCCGGAAAAGCGCTATGAGCGAGGCACCCTCCGCACCCCGCACCGTGATCCTCACGGTCGACGACGACCCGGGTGTCTCCCGCGCCGTCGCCCGCGACCTGCGCCGCCGGTACGGCGGCGACTACCGCGTCGTGCGCGCCGAGTCGGGCGCCGCCGCGCTCGAGGCGCTGCAGGAGCTCAAACTGCGCGGGGACCTGGTGTCGCTGCTCATCGCCGATCACCGGATGCCGGAGATGAACGGCGTGGAGTTCCTGGGACGCGCCCTGGACGTCTTCCCGGCCGCGCGCAGCATCCTGCTGACCGCCTACGCCGACACCGACGCCGCCATCGACGCCATCAACATCGTCGACCTCGACCACTACCTGCTCAAGCCCTGGGACCCGCCGGAGACCAAGCTCTACCCGGTGGTCGACGCCCTGCTGGACGCCTGGCTGGCCGAGGACCACCGCGCGGTGCTGGAGACCCGGGTCGTCGGGCACCGCTGGTCGGCGCGCTCCACGCAGGTACGCGAGTTCCTGGCCCGCAACCAGGTCCCGTACCGCTGGTACGCCTCCGACGAGCCGGAGGGCCAGCGGCTGCTGGCCGCCGCCGGCCAGGACCCGGACGCGACCGGCCCGGACGCGGCCCGGCTGCCGCTGGTCGTCGCCCCCGACGGCGGCATCCTGCTGGAACCGGACGACCAGGAGCTGGCCGACCACGTGGGCCTGCGGACCACGCCGACCGGGGAGTTCTACGACCTCATCGTCGTCGGCGGCGGGCCCGCGGGCCTGAGCGCCTCGGTCTACGGCGCCTCCGAAGGGCTGCGGACCGTCCTGGTGGAGCGCCTGGCCACCGGCGGGCAGGCCGGCCAGAGCTCCCGGATCGAGAACTACCTCGGCTTCCCCGAGGGCGTCTCCGGCGCGCAGCTGACCGGCCGCGCCCGCCGCCAGGCGACCAAGTTCGGCGCCGAGATCCTCACCGCGCGCGAGGTCGCCGGGTTGGAGACCTGCGGGTCCTCGCGCCTGGTGCGCTTCGCCGACGGGTCGTCCATCGGCGCGCACACGGTCATCCTGGCGCTGGGCGTGGAGTACCGGCGGCTGGGGGCCCCGGGCGTGGAGGAGCTCACCGGCAAGGGCATCTCCTACGGCTCCTCGCTGTCCGAGGCGGTGAACTGCGAGGGCCGGGACGTCTTCATCGTCGGCGGCGCCAACTCGGCCGGGCAGGCCGCGGTGTACCTGTCGCGCTTCGCCAAGTCGGTGACGCTGGTGGTGCGCGCCGAGTCGCTGGAAGCCTCGATGTCGTACTACCTGATCCAGCAGATCGCGCAGATCCCCTCGATCACCGTGCGGACCCGGACCCAGGTCGTCGAGGCCCACGGCGAGGAGCACCTGGAGCGCCTGACGCTGCGGAACTCGGACGCCGGCACGACCGAGGACGTGGACGCGCAGTGGATGTTCGTGTTCATCGGCGCCGCCCCGACCACCGACTGGCTCGACGGCGTCGTGGACCGCGACCCGCGCGGGTTCGTGCTCACCGGCCCGGACCTGGTCGCCGGCGCCGAGGCGTCGGTCAAGGGCTGGACGCTGGAGCGCACGCCGTACCTGCTGGAGACGAACGTGCCGGGGGTGTTCGCGATCGGGGACGTCCGGTCGGAGTCCACCAAGCGCGTCGCCTCGGCCGTGGGAGAGGGAGCGATGGCGGTCATGCTCGTGCACCGGTACGTGGAGAAGCTGTGACGGCGCCGTGCAGCGTCGAGGAACTGCGCACCCTGTTCCTGTTCGAGAAGCTCACCGGGGAACAGCTGGACTGGCTGTGCGAGCACGGGACCGTCGAGGCCTTCGAACCCGGCCCGGTGTACGCCGAGGGCGACGCGGCGCAGTGGTTCTTTGTCCTGCTTGAGGGGACGGTCGTGCTCTCGCGGCGGGTCGGGGTCGACAACGTCGAGGTGAACCGGACCTCCCAGCGCGGCGTCTACACCGGCGCCTTCCAGGCCTACCTCGGCGACCGGGTCCCGCAGATCTACCGGAACTCGCTGTCGGTCCCCGTGCCGTCCCGGTTCTTCGTGGTGTCGGCCGAACTGTTCTCGACCGTGATGCACGAGTGGTTCCCGATGGCGGTGCACCTGCTGGAGGGCCTGTTCTTCGGCACCCAGATCCAGCAGCAGATAGTCGGCGGACGCGAGCGGCTGCTCGCGCTCGGGGCGTTGTCGGCCGGGCTGACCCACGAGCTGAACAACCCGGCCGGGGCCGCGCTGCGGGCCGCCTCGGCGCTGCGCGAGGACGTGGCCGGCGCGCGCTCGGACCTGGCCGCCATCGCCGCGCACGGTGATCGCGCCCCGGGCCTGGACACGCTGGTCACGCTGCTGAACTGCGCGACGGAGAAGGCACAGAAGGCCCAGGAGGCGCAGAAGGCGGCGCGGGCGAACGGCTCGGGCCTGAGCCCGCTGGCGATCTCCGACCGCGAGGACGCGATGGGGGACTGGCTCGACGACCGGGGCGTCCAGGACGGCTGGCAGCTGGCCTCCACGTTCGTCCAGGCCGGCCTGGAGGCCGAGGACCTGGAGCAGATCACCGGCACGGTCGAGGACAGCGTGCTGCCGGCGGTCCTGTCCTGGCTGAGCCGCACCCTGGAGACCGAGGGCCTGACCGCCGAGATCGAGGAGGCGACCAACCGGGTCTCCACGCTGGTCGGGGCGGCGAAGCAGTACTCGCAGCTGGACCGCGCCGCGCAGCAGGACGTCGACGTCCACGAGCTGCTGGACAGCACCGTGACGATGCTGGCCGGGAAGATCCCCGACGGGGTGCGGGTCGTGAAGGCGTACGGCACGGGCCTGCCCAAGGTCCCGGCCTATCCGGCCGAGCTGAACCAGGTCTGGACGAACCTCATCGACAACGCCGTCGCGGCGATGGACGAGGCCGGGACGCTGACCATCAGCACCGTCCTGGACCGGGACGCCCTGGTCGTCGAGTTCCGCGACACCGGTCCCGGCGTCCCGGACGAGATCAAGGAGCGGATCTTCGAGCCCTTCTTCACGACGAAGCCCGTCGGGAAGGGGACCGGTCTGGGTCTGGACATCTCCTGGCGGATCGTCGCCGGCCGGCACCATGGCGATCTGAGTGTCGAGTCGGTGCCGGGGGACACCCGGTTCCGGGTGCGGTTGCCGCTGACGTGGAACGGTGCCGGCGCGGCGGAGTCGGAGTAGGGCGCGCCCTCAGCCACTGCGAGCTGAGGGCGCGACCGATCCGCCTGCTACTTGGGCGCCATCACCGTCAGGCCCGGTCCCACCTGAGGGTTCTGCGGCGCGAGCACGTACGTCCCGGCGGCCGTCTGGGCCAGCGTCCCGGAGTCGGGATCGACATTGTCCGCGAGCACATACTGTTGGCTCGGCTTGCCGGTGGCCGGGTCCAGCTTCTCGATCGGGCAGGGGTTGCCCAGGCCGTGCAGGTCGATCACGACCAGCGGCGAGGAGTCCGGCGCGAGGCCGGTCAGCCAGACGTCGGTCAGCGCCATGCTCTCGAACGTGGCCTGATACGACCACAGCTTCGCGCCGGTGGTGAGGCTGTACGCGGTGACGCCCTCGCCGCCCTGCGCGCTCTTGGCGTCGGCGTACAGCGTGGTGCCGGCCACCACGGCGTTGGGGTGCGGCGTGGTGAGCGTGGTGCCGGCCTGGTTGTCGTCGGCCGGGATGCTCGCGGTCTGCTTGCCGCCCTGGTCGAAGGCCAGGAACTCGGCGCCGTCCTTCAGGTCCGAGCCGACCAGGGTGCTCTTCGAGGACGCGGCCAGGATCACCACCGGGTTCGTCGAGATCACCGCGCGCATTCTGTAGTCGGGCGCGGTCGGGGTCTGCCACAGGTGCTTGCCGGTGGCGGCGTCGACGGCCACGTAGTTGCCCACGCCGGTCTTGCCGCCGCCCTCGCAGTGCTCCTGCACGATGACCACGCTGCCCATCCCGCCGGTGTTCTGCGGGGAGCAGCCCTTGGCGGTCGAGGTGTAGGACCAGATGGTGGTGCCGGTGGTCGCGTCCACCCCGGCCACCGCGTTGCTGTCGCTGGCGACCACCACGACCGAGCCGTCGACGAACGTGCTGCCGGTCGCGGCGTCGGCCACACTGTTCGACGAGTGCAGGACCCACAGCTGCTTGCCGGTGTCGGCATCGACGCCGATCACGGCGTCGCAGCTGAAGTTCCCGTCCTTGCTGTAGAAGATCGCGCCGACCCCACTGGGAGACAATGTAGGCGACGCCGAGCACGGCACGAGCCCGGCCTCCGGCGGGGCGATGCTGAACAGCTTCTTGCCGGTGGCCGGGTCGTAGCCGGCAGCCCCGCTGCTGCCGACGCGGACGACGTCATGAGCGGTCTGCCACAGGCCGACCAGGTTGTCGTGGGTGTCCGAGGTGCTCCAGACCTGCTTCAGCGTGGCGGTCGGCATGTTGCCGCCGCCGGAGCCGCTGTCGTCCTTCTTCGACACCTTCTGGAACACCAGGTACCCGGCGCCGGCCACCACCAGGACCACGACGAGAACGCCGCTGATGACCCACGCGGCCTTCCCCTTCTTCTTCGGAGGCGTCGGATACGGGTTCTGCGGTAACGGATTCCCGTACTGGGCCGGCGGCGCGTAGCCCTGGCCCTGATAGTTCCCGTAGTTCCCTTGGCCCGGGTAGCCCGCCTGCCCTGATAGTTCGGCGGGTATCCCTGCGGTGGAGCGGTGGTTCCCTGCGCCGGCCAACTGGCCGGCCCCTCGTGGCCGGGTCCCGTTGTCATCCTGTCGTCACCTCACGTACCGGTTGTGTGCTGATACGGCCATCTGCCGATCATGCGACCGGCAGTGTACCGAGCGTCGGCGCATCAGCCCGCGCGCATCCCCCACGGGGAGCCGTACTCCACCAGCAGGTCCAGGAACGGCCGCGGCGCGAAGGCCTCAGGGCCCAGCACCCCGGTCCCGCTCCACACGCCCGTCGCCAGCAGCTCCAGCGCCACCACCGGGTTGATCGCGGTCTGCCAGACCACGGCCTGCGAGCCGTACTCGCGCATCGACCACTCGTTGTCGACCACGTGGTACAGGTACACCTCGCGGCGCGCGCCGTCCTTCGTGCCGGTCACCCAAGTCCCGGCGCAGGTCTTGCCGCGCATGAGTTCGCCCAGGGTGGCCGGGTCCGGGAGCGCGGCGGCGACCACGTCGCGCGGGGACACCGCCGCCGGGCCCCGGTCGCTGGCCACCGTGACCGGCTCGGTGCGGTCCAGGCCCAGCTCGTGCAGGGTCTTCAGCTTGCTGATGAAGTCGTCGCCGAGTCCGTACTTGAACGTCACGCGCTTCGCCTCGACCCAGCGCGGGACCAGCAGGACCTCCTCGTGCTCGACGTTCACGCACTCCACCGGGCCGATGCCCTCCGGGAAGTCGAACACCTCCGGCTCGCTGAACGGGGCGGTGGTGAACCAGCCGCGGTCGCGCTCGTAGACCACCGGCGGGTTCAGGCACTCCTCGATCGTGGTCCAGATGCTGAAGGACGGGGCGAAGTCGTAGCCCTCGACCGTCAGGTTCGCGCCGTCGCGGATGCCGATCTCGTCGATCTCGTCGAACAGCTCGTCGGCGGCGTAGCGGGCGAAGACGTCCGACAGTCCCGGCTCGACACCCATCCCGACCAGGGCCAGCAGGCCGGCCTTCTCCCACTCCGGGGCGCGGGCGAACTGCGCGTCGCCGAGCTTCTCGCCGCACTCCTGGTAGGGCCGCTCGGGGTGCGGGTGGGACAGCGACATCGCCATGTCCAGGTAGCCGGCGCCGGCGGCCAGCGCGGCGTCGAACAGCGGCAGCACGAAGCGCGGGTCGGTGGCGTTCAGCAGCACGTCGCAGCGGTGCTCGGCGAGCAGGGCCAGGACGGCGTCGCGGTCGGAGGCGTCGACCCGGGCCGCGCCGAAGCGGGCGTCGCCGCCGAGCGCGGCCACCGCCGCCTCGGCGCGCGCCGGGTCGTAGTCGGCGACCACGAAGTGCTCGAAGAAGGAACGGCGGGCGGCGATACGGGTCACGGCGGTACCCACGCCGCCGGCACCCACGAGGAGGATTCGCATACGGAGAGCGAACCGCCCCGGTGTTCTTAACGTCAATGGTGTTGGCATAAGCGCGCTAAGCTGCCGCCATGCCCTCGAAACCGGTGACCCCCGAGACCGCCCGCCGCCGGCGCCGCCCCACCAAGGCCGGGACGGTCCTGACCCACGACCTGATCGTCGCCACCGCCTTGCGCATGCTGGCCGAGCACGGCGCCGAGGGCCTGTCCGCACGGCGCCTCGGCCTGGCGCTCGGCGCCGACCCCAGCGCCGTCTACCGCTACTTCGCCGGCATGGACGACCTGGTCCTGGCCATCGCCGACGAGCTGATCCACCAGGCGCTCACCGACTGGGAGCCGACCGGCCGCTGGCAGGCCGACCTGCGGGCTCTGGGGACCGGCATCCACCGCGCGTACCTCACCCACCCGCAGGCCGCGCAGCTCACCGCGAACCGGGTGTCCGGCCGCACCCACGAGATCGCCGCCGACGAGACCATCCTCGGCATCCTGCACACCGCCGGCTTCCACGGCCCGGCCGCCGCCCGGATCTACCACGCCTTCATCGACCAGACCCTGGCCTTCGCAGCCCTCGACGCGGCCTCCCTCGCCCTCCCGGAGGCGGCCCGCGAAGCCGACGAGCGACAGTGGCAGGCCACGTACGCACGCCTGCCGGCCACGACGCACCCGCACATCGCGGCCGCCGCGCCGTCGCTGGTGGCGCGGATGAACGACAGCGCCTATCCGGCGGCGCTCGACCTGCTGTTGGCGGGGGCCGCGGGCGAACTCGAGGGCTGATATGCCGATCGACCCCTCACGGTCGACACCGCACTGAACTACGCAAAGGGTTCGCCCGCTGTACGGCCGGCCAGAGACCATACAGCTGTGCCCCACAGCGTGAGGGCACAGCCGACGCCGACCACGGTGAGGACCACCGGATGTGCGGCACCGAGCACCCACACAACGACGCCCGCGAGCCCGACGGCCACCAGCAGCATTCCCGGCACCCGCATCGATGGCCGCTCGAAGAGCGTGGCCAGCGGCATGAAATGCCCGCCGACGATGACTGCCACGAGCGGCGCGATCAACGCGGGAACGCCGAGGACGCCACACGCGCCCGCCGCGGCCGCGATCAGCAGCCACTGGACGGCATTGACCACGACGAACCGCCGCCGCCACACGGCAGGCAGCCGCCGCCCGGCAGACCGGTCGCTCAACCTCCGCCCGACAACAAGCAGCGCCACCGTGATGACGGCACCAAGCGACGTCGCCACCTCGACCGCCGCGCCACCCAGATGGGTCGTTCCCGCCAGCCACCAGCCATAGCCGAAGAACGCGTAGAACCCCACCCCGTCTCGCAGCATGCTGCGATGCTAAGGCCTCCACCAGCGGTTTGCGAGGCCGGACCTCCGGCGGCACTCCTGGAGACGTCGGGAGGACCGGCGTTCGCGGGCCTTCTCAGTGCTCGAGCATGCTAACCAACCCGATGGTGAAGAAAGATAAGCCGATTCGGATATTGGATTGATCGGAAACCGGTGGCGGGACTGAATAGAGGGCATGTCGCTGCCAACCCCCGCGTTGTCCACTGATCGCCTCCTCCTGCGTCCCTTCGAAGACGCGGATGCTAACGACCTCTTCGCACTCCACAGCAACGCCTATGTCCTGCGCTACTGGGACTCCCCGCCGTGGACCGAACCCGCGCGCGCCGAGAAGTTCATCGCGATGTGCCGGCGGATGGAACAGGAGGGCGTCGGGGCGCGGCTGGCTGTGGAGCGGGTCTCCGATGGGGCGTTCATCGGCTGGTGCACCCTGCAGAGCTGGAATCCCGACTATCGCAGCGCCGCGCTGGGTTACTGCTTCGAGGCTGCGGCGTGGGGCCAGGGCTACGCGACCGAGGCCGCGCGGGCCGTGCTGCGGTGGGCGTTCGACACGCTGGACCTGAACCGCGTCCAGGCCGAGGCCGACACGCGGAACGTGGGGTCCGCCCGCGTGCTGGAAAAGCTCGGCTTCGTGCGGGAAGGGACGCTGCGGGAGGACTGCGTCGTCGACGGCGTCGTCTCCGACTCGTGGGTCTACGGGCTGCTCAGGCGGGAGTGGCGGCCGTAACCTTCGCGAGTGCGCTTTGGGCCTCCTCCAGTCTGCGGGCTGTCATGAACAGCTGGTGCAGGCCCGCGTGCCAGCCCTCGGTTCCGGCTGAGGGGCGCGTGGCGCGCTTGTATGTGGCTCTGGGTTTGGCGTTGCCCAGCTGGCTAGCCGCTTCCCAGAGCTCGAACAGGCCCGCCGGAGCGGACGCCCGGTCCCGGCGGTACGGCGCGCACGCCCTCCCCAGCCGTACGAAGCTGCCGCGCAGCAGCTCGTGGGGTGACTTGGGCGACTTGGCGGTGCCGGTGCCGGTGCCGGTGCCGCCGGGGGACTCGGACAGCGGCGGATCGAGGTATCGGGCAGACTCGGCCATGATCCGAGCTGAGACGATGTCCACTTCCGCATACAGATTGTCAATATCCTGCGAAGTGGGGTTGGCCGAGCCGTACGCGGCGCGGCAGGCGGCCTCGACGTCGGCGGCCGAGGCCTGCTCGAACGTCCAGCTTCCGCCGTCCCAGCTGCCGCCCAGCTCCGCCGCGGCCTGCGCGAGGGGCCGGTGGTCGCACGGAGCCACCGAGACGCGCGGGTGGACCCGGCCCGGCTCCTCGGTCACGAATATGACGACATCGATCATGGACTGCCTACTTCAGGCTCGACCCGCTGACCGCGGGCTTGCCGGCCCCCAGGAAGAAGATGCCGGGGTAGCCGGCGGTGGAGAACTTGTCGTTGACGTTGGCATCCAGCACCGAATCGCGGATCGTCAGGGTGCCGGTGCGGTTGTTGCTGACGTAGAACACCGCGCCGCCGCCCTCGTTGGCGTCGTTGTGCTCGATGCGGGTGCCGGCGATCGTGACGGTGTAGTCGTCGCCGTCGGTGTAGATCGCCCCGCCGCTGCCGCCGCCCGGCGTGCCGGCCTGGGCGGGGTTGGCGCCGGTGCCGATGGCCTTGTTGTAGGACATGACGCAGTCGATGACGTCCCAGGACACGCCGATGCTGCTCAGCGCGCCGCCGTTGGAGCACACTCCGCCCTGGCCCGCGCTGCCGCCGAAGGTGCTGTCGACGACGTAGACCGGCAGGTTCTGGTACTGCTGCAGCGCCCGCACCGCCGCGCCGCCGAGGTCGGGCCCGGTGGAGTCGCAGCGGTTGCCGGTGAAGCGGGCGTTGACGATCGCCAGCCTGCCGCCGCTGGCGAACACCGCGCCGCCCCCGCCGCCGGAGGCCTGCTGCCCGGTCGAGTTGCCGTCGGCGAAGGTGATGTTCTGTAGCGTCAGCTGCGGCTGGGACTGGTTCTGGCAGTGCGACGTGATCCAGGTCTGGGCCTTGTCGCAGGTGTTCATGTACAGGATCCGGCGCGTGCCGCCGCCGCTGAGCGTGACCCGGCCGCCGCCGTCGAGCACGACGCGCGCGGAGGTGTTGACCACCTTGGCGGTGGCGGCCATCGTGATCACGACCGGCGCCGCGCCGCACGAGAAGGTGATCACCCCGCCCTTGGCGACGGCCGCGACCACGGCCGCCGAGGTGCAGCCGGCCGCCGTGCCGTCGCCGACGACGGTGGTGGGGTGCGAGGTGTCGACCGGCTGGCCCGCCGCCGGGATCGGGGCGTGGCCGTCGGGGTTGCCGAAGGATGCCGGCGGCGGCGCGGCGGCCGTGCTTGTCGAAGGTGAGGGCGACGACGCCGCCGAGGAGGACGGATGCGTCGGAGTAGCGCTGGTCCCGCTCATGCTCGCCGCTGAAGCAGAAGTCGCCGAACTCGCCGCCGGCTTGCCCAGCGCGGAGGCGGACGTCGACGTGGCGGAACTACAGGCCGCCGCGGCACTCACCGACAGGGCGACGGCGATGACCGCGAACGACGTTCGAACGAGTGGTCGCTTGGAAGGCACCCGCAGAGACTAGCCCCTGGGCGTCGTCGATCAGGGCGCTTTGACCGAGGCGAAACCCGGCGCGCAGACGTCAGTGCCCCTGCTCGTCCGGCAACGCCCACCGCCACACACACGTCCGGATCCCCTTGCCGTTCTCGGCCAGGTACGGCACCTCCCGCGCCGCGCTGCCGTCCTGCAGGGCGCTGTCATAGACCAGGCAGGCCTGGCGCGCCAGCACGACGGCGTCGCCGGAGACGGTGACCATCTCCGGGCAGCCGGTGCCCCTGTCATGGGTCGGCGCGGGAAGTCCGTCGGGCCAGAACTGGGTCGCGGAGGACGTGCTGAGCGGGCATTCGTAGGCGAGGCGGACGGCGGTGGCGACATAGTTCGTCTGGGACTGGGAGGCCTTCGACGTCTTGAGCGCTTCCAGGGCGTTGTAGGCGGCGACGACCGGCGCCGGGTACGCGCCGCCGGACAGGCGGCGGGAAAGGGCGTTGGCCCGCACCGTCTGGTAGCCGCCGCCGGTGGTCTGCACGCCCAGGACGGTGTCGCCGACGTCCGGCATCGCCGGGCCGCCGACGGGGGTGAGGACGGCGGGCTGGCCCGCCAGATCCTTCCGCAGCCCGGACAGCAGCGTCTGCAGGTCCGCCTGCGGCAGCTGGAACCAGAAATCGGAGCCGACCAGGACGCTGCCGCCGGCGTAGACCGCGATCTCCGGAGGCTGATAGCCCAGCGAGCCGAAGGGGCTGTTGCCGCCGACGGAGCTCAGCTCGGCGACCCGGGCACCGCGGATGGACACCGGCGGGATCGAAGCCACGATCAGCGGCGGCGACATGACGCCGCCGCCGTCGGAGGGCGGCGTCGATGTCAGTGTCGATGTCGATGTCAGTGCCAGTGTCGGCGACAGGGGCGCGGTGATGCTCGGCGAAGGAGGACCGGAGGGCGTCCCGCCGCCGGCGGCCGAAGGCTTCGCCGGCGTCGTGGAGCACGCCGCTGCCAGGCAGGCGACCGCCGCCAGGCCCAGCGCAGCCCGAATCCTCGACCCCATGCCGATCCCCGTCCCTCGCGGCCTGTCTCAGGGTACGAGTTCCCCGGACCGCGCTCCCCAGGATGCATTGGACACTCTCCCAACACAAGGCGATGCCCAGGTGAAACCAGATGAATAGAGCGTGCGCCCCGCACCAACCTTCTCCGTCAGCGTTTCCGCAGGCCCCAAGCGGTTAACCGACCGACTGTGACTGGCAACAGCGTCCTGCTCGCGCTCGTGGTGGCCACAGCGCTGGGCTTCGACTTCACCAACGGTTTCCATGACACCGGCAACGCGATGGCCACCTCCATCGCCACCGGCGCGCTCCCGCCCCGGGTCGCCGTCGCCGTGTCCAGCGTGCTGAATCTCGTCGGCGCGTTCTTGTCCTTCAGCGTCGCGGCGACCATCGCCAGCGGGCTGGTCCAGACGCATCTGGTGACGCTTCCGATGGTGTTCGCCGGGCTGGCCGGGGGCATCCTGTGGAACCTCGCCACCTGGTACCTGGGGCTGCCCTCCAGTTCCTCGCACGCGCTGATCGGCGGGGTCGTCGGGGCGAGTCTGGCCGCCGCCGGCGGGCACGCCGTGCAGTGGCACGGCATCACCTCCAAGGTGATCCTGCCCGCCGTGCTGTCGCCGGTGATCGCCGGGATGGTGGCGGCCGTGGGGACGTTCCTGGTCTACCGGATCACCCGCAAGGTGCCGGACGGGCTGCGCGGCCGGGGCTTCCGGCTCGGGCAGATCGGCTCGGCGTCGATGGTCTCCCTGGCGCACGGCACCAACGACGCGCAGAAGACCATGGGCATCATCACCCTGGCGCTGATCGCCAACGGCTCGCTCGGCGCGCACGCCAAGGCCCCGGTGTGGGTCATCGTCTCCTGCGCCCTGGCGATCAGCCTGGGCACCTACGTCGGCGGCTGGCGCGTGATCAGGACGCTGGGCAAGGGTCTGGTGGAGATCGAGTCGCCGCAGGGCATGGCCGCCGAGTCGGCCTCCGCCGCGGTGATCCTGCTCTCCAGCAGCTTCGGCTACTCGCTGTCCACCACGCACGTGGCCACCGGCTCGATCCTGGGCTCCGGCGTCGGCAAGACCGGCGCGGAGGTGCGCTGGTCGGTCGCGGGCCGGATGGCGTTCGCCTGGGTGCTGACGCTGCCGGCCGCCGGCCTGGTCGGCGCCGTGGCCTACGCGACGTCCCACAGCATCGGCGGGACCGCCGGCACCTCCACCATCTTCGTGGTGCTCGCCGCCTGCGTGACCGGGATCTACCTGGCCTCGCGCCGCACCGCGGTGACGGCGTCGAACGTCAACAGCCAGTGGTCCGGGTCGGTGACGCCGGGGCGTCCGGTCCCGGCCGGCGCGGCCGCGTGAGCGCGCGGCGACATGACGGCGTGACGACCGAAGGGAACCGGTGACCGTGAACTCCTGGATCAATCTCAACGCCCTGTGGAAGATCGTCGTGATCGGCCTGCTCGCCGGTGCCGGTCTGCCCGCGCTGTTCGCCGTCGGACTACGGGCGCTCGCACCGCGCGCCGGCGAGCAGGCCGGCTCGGGGACCGCCGCCGAGACGACGGGTGACCTGCGCGGCAAGCTGGCCGCGGGGCTCTGCTTCGTCGGCGTGCTCGCCGCCATGGCCTGGGGCGTCTACAGCATCGTCCACAACAGCTGACCGGCTCGGCCGGCCGCGCTGCGCGAGCAGCCCGCCGAGGCCGACCAGGCACGCCAGGAGCGCCGACATCCCGGCGAATCCGAGGACTGCCACGGAGGCGGCGCAGGCGATCGCCGCGACAACGCGCAGCCGGCCGGTCAGCACCCGCGTCGCCGAGGCCATGGAGGCGACGTAGACGACCAGGAACAGGGACGTCGTCAGGGTGATCATCCGGGTCGCGTCGACGAGACCGAAGGCCTCGGCGGTCAGCTCGACGCCGCCGGCCAGGGCGATCCAGGCGAAGAAGCCGCGGGTGCCGGCGGCCGGTGCGTTATCAGGGGTCTGCTGCGACTGCGACTGCGACTGCGACCGCGGTGGCTGCTGCTCGCTGCGAAGGTGCGCCAACAACGCGGCCGCTCCGGTCATGTAGGCGTTCACCGCCGCCAGCGTCAGCAGCACCGCCGCGCCGGCGGCGACAGCCGGTCCCACAGACCCGATGGCGACCCGCAGCAGGTCCGCCGCCGGCACGGTTCCGGCGGCGCCGGCTCCCAGGACCGCGACCACCGCCGCGGCCAGCGCCAGGTACACGACCGTCGTGACGGCGAAGGCGATCGCGGTGATGCGGGGCAGGGAGCGCGCGGGGTCGGCGAGCCGCCGGGTCAGCGGGGCGGCCGCCTCCCAGCCGACGAAGGACAGCATGAGCACCGATGCCGCCGAGCCGATCGCCGTCCAGCCGTGCGGGGCGAAGGGCGTCCAGTGCGAGGCCCGCGAGTGCGGCAGCGAACCGGCGACGGCGACGACGACCACGGTGAGCAGCAGACCGACCAGGACCATCTGCACGGCGGTCCCGGCGCGGGCCCCCGCGGTGGTCAGGGCCGTGACCGCGGCCAGCAGCAGGGCGGCGGCCAGGCAGGTGGCGCCGCGTCCGCCGCCGGTCAGCGCGGTGACGTAGCCGGCGCCGATCAGGCAGACCACCGGAGCGCCGAGCACCACGGCGATCAGGAAGCACCAGCCCACGGCGCGTCCGGCACGGCGGCCCAGGCCCGCGGCGGTGTAGGCGATGACGCCGCCGCCGTCGGGGAAGCGGGTGCCCAGGGCGGTGAAGACGAGGGCGAACAGACCCGAGACCGCGAGCAGGCCGGCCCAGGCCAGGACCGAGGCCGGGCCGGCGATCTTGGCGGCCAGGCCCGGGAGCATCAGCAGGCCGGGGCCGAACAGGGCGCCGACGTAGAGGGCGACGCCGCGGGGGACCGACAGGGGGCGGGCGGCGGCTGACTCAGTGGTGCCGCCAGTGCCGCCAGTGCCGCCGGCAGCGGCGTGCGGCCTCTTCGCCCTGGTCACCTCGAGAATCGTCATGCTTAGAGCGTGCCAGGAAAGGCGCGGCACGCGATGGCAAAGTTTGCCGGTGATGGCGGCCGTGGTGCAATCTTCTGTCAGGAAACCAGGACCGAGGAGAATTCCATGCCGGAAGTCATTCTGGACTCGACTGATCGAGCCATCCTGGCCCGTCTGCAGCGCGACGGCCGCATCGCCAACGTGGATCTGGCCGAGCAGATCTCCTTGTCGCCGTCCTCGTGCCTGCGCCGCACCAAGGCTCTGGAGACGCAGGGCGTCATCGCCGGCTACCGGGCCGAGCTGGACCGGGAGGCCCTCGGCCTGGGCCTGACGGTCTTCATCGAACTCAAGGCCGCCCGCCACTCCCGCGAGGTCTCCCGCCAGGTGGAGGCCGCACTCACCGCGATCCCGGCGGTCGTCGCCTGCCACCTGGTCTCCGGCGACGCCGACTTCCTCGTCGAGGCGGTCGTCCCGAGCCTGGCGGTCTATGAGGAGGTGCTCCTGGACCACATCCTGGCCATCGAGGGCGTGAACTCGGTGCGCAGCACCTTCGCGCTGCGCACCGTCCTGAGCCGAGGCCCGCTGCCGCTGGGCAGTCGCAGACCATAGCGGCCCGCGCGCAGAACCCTTCCAATACTGTTCGCCGCAAATGCCCGGCCCATTAACAGGGTTCTGTCATCATGACGGCCATGACCGATCCGGCTGCACAGGATTGCTGTGGCCTCACCCGTCGCGACCTCGTCCGGCTCGCCGCCGCCGGGGCCGGGGCGGGTCTGGTCCTCCCGGGCCTGGTGCCCGCTCCGGCCGCCGCCGCGGCCGCTCAGGGACTGTTCCCGCAGGACCTGGAAATGGTGACGGTCACCGACACCGGCTTCGTGCTGACCTGGTACACCGTCGCCGCGCCGACGCCGGCGATCCCGTACCAGCCCGGCCAGGAGCCGGCGCCGGTGGCCTGCGACGGCCTCGTGCGCTACGGCACGCACCCGGACCGCCTGGACCGGGTCGCGGTGCAGCGGCACGGGGACACCGCCTACCACCAGGTGGAAGTCGACGGCCTGCGGCCCGGGACGACGTACTACTACCAGGCCCTGTCCGGCGGGGTGCCGGCCACGGCGCGGATGCTGCCGCAGCTGACGTTCCCGGCCGGCGGCATCGTCATCCCGCCCGACCCCACCAACAGCCAGCTGCTGGCGATCCTGGCGCAGCTGCTGTCCTCCGGGATCGTGCTGTCCGCCGCCCCGGGGCAGGTCACGACCCTGGTTCCGCCGCGCGGCCGGCAATTGTTCTCGCTGGCGCTGGCCAACGACCTGCACGTCGGGGAGACCGTGAGCGGTTTGGCCACGGCGAGCTTCCCGCCCGGGTTCAGCCAGGCGCCGGGGCTGCCGCCGTATCCGGAGGTGATGGCCGAGTCGATGATCGCCGACGCCGGCCGGCGCGGCGCCGACGTGCTGCTCGTGGCTGGCGACCTCAGCTCCGCCGCGCTGCCGGCCGAGCTGGCCGGCTCCAAGCAGCTGCTGGACCGGTTCGGGCGCCTGACCCTGGACGGCCGGCTGGACGCGGGCCGCCGCTACGTCGTGGCCCGCGGCAACCACGACCAACCGAAGACCGGCGCCGGATATCAGAGCTGCCCGACGGTCGGCGACACCGGATACAACGACTGCGTCCCGACCGTCTACGACCTGCCCCAGGGCCGCCTCACCAGCACGCACCTGGCCGGCCTGCGGATCATCGGCCTGGACACCACGACCCTGAACACCCCCGGCGGCGCGCTCGACGACGCGCAGTTCGCGCGGCTGGCCGACCTCCTGGCCGACGACCCGCACCGCCCCACGCTGGTGTTCGGCCACCACCCGGTGACCGACGCCTCGGCGCTGTCCACGATCGCCGGCCCGTCCTTCGACCTGGACCGCTCCGACGCGGCCCGGCTGGAGGCGCTCTACGCCAGGACTCCGGGGGTGTTCCTGCACCACGCCGGACACACGCACCGCAACCTGCGCACCACCTCGCCGGCGGCGCCCGGCGTCGACTTCCTGGAAGTCGCCGCGACCAAGGAGTACCCGGGGGGATTCGCACTGCTGAAGGTGTACGAGGGCGGATACATGACGAACTTCTACAAGTCCTCCAGTGCCCTGGCCCGGCAATGGAGCCAGACCACCAGCGGCGAGTACCTGGGCCTGTACCCGGCCTACACGCTCGGCTCGGCCACCGACCGGAACCATGTCGCGCACCGCGACTTCACCGACGGGAGAGGCCCGATCGCGTAGGGCGCGCGGCACGGGGGAACCGCAACCCCACAGCGCTCGAACCCGGGCCCCTCCCGCCTTCCCAGTGGACTCCGCCGACAGCCCGAACTCCAGGGCCGAACGGCCCCCATGTGCCGGGGCGGCCGGGACCTTCGCCCCTGGCCGCGCGGCGGCGGCGCGGCCAGGCTGGGTAACGGGCGAATCGTGCGTTTCGCGCCGGGACGGAGGACGTCATGACCGCTCCCGCTCCCACTCCCACTCCCACTCCCGCTCCCACTCCCACTCTCGCTCTTGCCCCTGTGGTTGTCGGCCTGGACGAGACGGACCACAGTCCCCACGCGCTGGAGTTCGCGGGGCGCGAGGCCGCGCTGCGGTGCGCACCGCTATGGCTCGCGCACACCTACCACCGGGCCCCGCCGGCTGCCGTCGACACGGCGGGTGCGGAGATACCGGTCCAGACAGTGCTCGACCAGGAGATCGAGCCGCTGGCCGAGGCCGTGACACAGATGCGCGCCGACCACCCGGACACCCCGATCCGCACCTACGCGCTTCCCGGCTCACCCGCACCGGCACTCGTGGCCCTGGCCCAAGGCGCGTCGCTGCTGGTGCTCGGCCATGACCGGGGCGGCCTCGCCGGGATGCTGCTCGGCTCGGTCGCGCTGCGGACCATGGCCCACGCGCCCTGCCCGGTGGCCGTCGCACGGGGCGCCCGGCGTGGGATGAACCGGGTGCTGGCCGGCGTCGACATCAGCGATGCCGCCGGCGGCCGGGCCCAGTTGGGCTTCGCCTTCGACGAGGCGGTCAGGCGCGCCGCGGACCTGCTGGTCCTGCCCGCGTGGGAGGACCAAAGCGCCTTCCATCCCGATCCCACCGCTGACTACACCCTTGAGCACCTCGCGGCGCTCGCCGACGACTACCGCGAGCGTCTGGACGCGGTGCTGGAGCCGTGGCGGCGCGCGCATCCCGAGGTCGCCGTCGAGGTCCTGGTGGAGGACGGCTCGGTCGCCCGGAGCCTGGTCGAGGCCAGCGGCTACGCCGACCTGCTGGTCGTGGGCGCGCATCCCTACCCGGGCGGTGAGGGGATGCGACTGGGCGGGCTGGCCTACGCGCTGCTGCAACACGCGCGCTGCCCGGTCGTCATGGTGCCCGAGCCCGTGAGCCCATGGTCGCCGCCGATCACGGCCGGCACCACGGCCGAAAGACCCGGCCGCCGATGACGAACGGCCCTCGCCGAACGCCGCCGCCGGGCGGTTGACTGGACCTGGTCCATCAACCCCGGGAGGCGATCATGAACACCTCCGCCGACGCCCGGTCGCAGCGTGAGGAGCCGCCGCGGGCCACGCAGCACGGCACGGTCCGGACCATTCCCGTAGGCCATGGAAAGGTCCAGATCCGCAAGTCGTCTAGCCGCAAGCTGCGGGATCTGCCGGAGCTGGATCTGCGAACGCCCTCGGGGCGGATGCTGCCCTTCTGAATGATCGCCCAGGGCGCCTCCACGATGTGGCCACGGATGGCAGTTCGTTGCTTGTGGCACGCTTCTCGCCGTGACCGCGACCGTGGACGAGTGTGTCGAGACCGCCCGGGAGTATCTCCCCGTCGAGGTGGTCGAGCAGTGGGTGGAGCAATGGAAAGGGTTGCTGCGCCGCGGCTATCGGCTGCGTCCGCTCGGGCCGGGCGAGGAAACGGCCGTCGTGTGCCGGCTCGGCGGCAACCCGCGAATGCCGGAAGACCAGCCGTGGCCGCAGTGGCCGGGCCACGGCCCGCTGACGTTCATCGCCGCCCTCGACTGCGCCGCCTTGCCGCCCGGTGAGACCGATCTGGTCCTGCCGGATGCCGGCACGCTGCTGTTCTTCTTCTTCGACGGCCAGCTCGACGACGGCTACGAAGTGGTCACCGCCGCCGACGAGTCCTCGCAGTCCGGCGCCCGGCTGATCTATGTGCCCCAGGGCGTCCCCGTCGTGGAACGCACGGCGCCCGTGGTCGAGGGCGTGAACCAGATCCGACCCCGCACCGAGCAGGCGCTGACCGCGGATCAAGTCATCACCGCACCGGCGTATGACGCATCGGGCGGCTATCCCGATGATGCGAGCTTCTTCACCGACCTCGCGCTCGATCTGGGCGGCCCCGGCCCGCACCACCTGCTCGGCGGATGGGCCCTGCCGATCCAGGACGCGGTGGAGCTCGAAGTCGCGCGGTACGACCACGCGCAGGCCCGCGAGTGGCTGCTCCTGGCGCAGATCGATACCGACGAGCGTGCCGGGATGGTGTGGGGCGACGGCGGCGCCCGCTACTGGTTGATCAGGCGGCAGGACCTGATCGATCGGCGATTCGACCGCGCCCGGTTCACGTCGCAGAGCTGATCACGCTTTCTCGCGTGACGTAAGAGTGTGAAAACGTCAACGCCCAGACATCACGCGCTTTACCATCTCTTGGTTTCCCGCCGCGGGCTCATCGGCCACTCTCCTCTATAAGCCTGCTGCGATGGACCCCCACCCATCGCGACATCCTCCCTCATCCCTTGCCCACGCATGCTTTCACCGCGGTCCGCCCGGAGCCGGGCGGTCCGCCGACCCCACGTGAAAGGACCCTCATGGCAATATCCGGATCCCGCGCCGGCCTGGCCTGGCTGGCCGCGGGTGCCTCGGTGCTGCTCGCCACGGCCCTGGCCGGCCCGGCCCAGGCCGCCACCGGTTCGTCGTCCCCGGCGAACTTCCCGCACTACAACCACGCTCGGCACTCCGACCAGATCTGGGGCGGGTACGCCGACACCGGTGCCCGGTACACCTCGATCAGCGGGTCGTGGACGGTGCCGTCGCTGAACTGCTCCTCGACGCCCAACAGCTCGGTCTCGCCGTGGATCGGCATCGACGGCTGGAGTTCGGACACGGTCGAGCAGATCGGGTTCGACCAGGACTGCGAGAACGGCGTGGCCGGCTACTACCCGTGGGTGGAGATGTACCCCGCGGACTCCATCTACTTCACCGAGACCATCAACGCCGGCGACCACATCACCGCCTCGGTGTCGGTCAGCGGCACGTCCTGGACCCTGACCGAGAAGGACACCACGCGCGGCTGGTCGAAGACCTACCACGAGTCCGGGAACGACGACCTGTCCTCGGCCGAGGCGATCGTGGAGGACCTGGGCGACGGCATCCAGCCGGTGGCCAACTTCGGCTCGATCACCTTCACCGGCCTCACCGCCAACGGCCAGCCGCTGGCCAGTGCCGGCACGCCCAACTCGACCAACGTCGAGCGCGGCAACACGCTGCTGACGAAGAACTCCTCGCTGTCCGGCGGAACGTTCAAGCTCAGCTGGGCCCACTCCTGATCCGCTGACCGACACCCCCACCAGGCCGACACCCCTCCGGCCGCCCCGCCCGGGCCGCCGCCGCCATGCCATCACGGCGGCGGCCCGGGCCACTCCCACCGGATCCCGAACACGCACGGATCCAGATCCACCCCCATCGCGCACACCCGGTCGCCCTCGTCGAGCGTCAGCACCCGCTCGGTCCTGGCGCTCTCGTCCTCCCGCGGCGCCGTGAACTGCACACAGCGCACTGGCAGCGCCGGCCTGGTGAACTCGACGTCGATCACGTACTCGCGCACCGGCAGCCGCAGCCGCCGGCTGGTGTCGCGATCGCGCGGGAACGGCGGCGTGAACTCCACGACGTACTCCATGAGCAGCAGCTCGCCACGCTGCAACGGATGCGGCAATGCAGCTCGGCGATGGTCAGCCCGGCCTCGGGCCTGGACCGGACGGCCCCGAGCGTGCAGCCGCGCAGCGGACGGATCACCGACGCGGGCCCGTCGTCGGCGTGGTCGATCACGATCGAGGACCGCACATCGTTGGTGGCGGCCCGCACCAGAGCCCGGCAGTAGAGCTCGCGCAGCCGTCCGTCCGGGCCGACCTCGAGCCGCTCGTACTGCGACAGCCGGATCAACAGATCGTCGGAGCTCGTGTCGAACTCGCTCAGCAGCCCGGCGATCGGATCCCAGTCCCGGTACACCTCCGCCAGATCAGGCGCCCCGGTGTACACACTGCGCCCCCGAGCCCTGCGCGGACCGACCAAAGCCGCCAACGAGCCCGCCGGCACCCCGAGGATCTGCTCCAGCCGCCCCAGCGCGGCCAACGACGCCGCCCGCTCCGGCTGACGCCGCCCCGACTGCCAGCTGCTGAGCGTGGCCAGACTGATCGGCGTCCCCTGCCCCCGCAGCCGATACTGGATCCGGTCCAAGCTCAGCCCGCTGCCGGCGATCGCGGCCCGCAGCGCGGCCGGGAACGGGCCGGAGGCCAGCAGCCGCGCCAGTTCGGCGGGCGCTTCCGGTATGTCAGACACGCGAGGTCTTTCCGTCCTGCCGGGCATGCGAAACCCGCCGGGGCTATCATCCAGGGCTATCATCAAAGAGTTCTGAGTTATGCGAACCTCCCAGAGGGACAGCACCGATGACCAGATCTCGACGCACCCGCGCCGCCCTCGCCACGGCATTCCTCGCGGCCGCGATCGGCGGCGGCGTCGTCAGCCCGGCGATCGCGAACGCGGCTTCGGCACCGCACGCAAGCCGGGTCACCGCGATCGTCAGCCCGCAGGGCATCGAGGGTACCGGCAAGAGCGGAACCGTCGTCCCCGACGGCATCCAGGGCACGGGTAAATAAGGACGCTGTCAGGACTGGTCTCGGCGCCGCAGCAGCCAGACCGCGATCCACAGGGGCAGAGCGCTCACGAGTCCGAGAGAAACGATCGGTACCCACCATCCGTCCGCCGTCCGGACGTCATAGACCTGCGAGAAGTCCGAGCTGTCGTGGGCGACCGTCAGAACGGTACCGACCTTCGGCTTCCCGTCCACGTCTTCTGTCCAGATCCGACTCGTGCGGCCGTCGCCGCCGGGCCGCCCGGGTTCGGCGACGTCGAGCAGATACCGGTTCCCATCGACCTGCACGACCACCGCCTGGCTCCGAACCCCGTGCGCCGCGTCATGCTCGAGCCAGGATCCGAGGGCGCCGGCGGCCGCCAGCCCCAGGGCCACCAGAAGAAAGAACCCTCCGGACACCCGCCTGGCCCACCGCAGCGGTGTCCGCTCGGGGACGGTGAAGTCGTCCACGGGTTGCTCCGCTTCCATCTGCATGCTGCGAGGATAGGGTGTACCGCCATGGCCACGTTGAGTGAGGACGAAGTCCAGGTTGTGGTGCAACTCGTCGAGCGTTGCCTGACGCACGAAAGGACGACCTGGGCCCAGGTGATGCGCCATGCCCGCCTGCTCACGCCGGGCACCGTCGTGCGCAGCCGGACCACGCGGCCCGCGATGTCGCGGACTTACGCGTATCAGCATGCGCTCGCGTCCGGCCTGCTGTACGCCGAGGGCGTCGCCCACCACCGCGGCTTCGCCCACGAGCGGATGGGGTGGTGCGTCGACGCCGACACCGGCGTCGTCGTGGAGCCCACGTTCCTTGAGCCCGGGGCCGCGTACTTCGGCGTCGTGTTGCGGCCGGAGTTCATGCTGCGCGCCGTCGAGGCGCATCGCTACGACGACGGCGAGGATGGCTTCCGCGGTGTCTACCACATGTTCTGCATGGAACCCGATCCGGCCGTGGACATGGTGCACGATCTGGGCCGCGACATCCCGGCCTCGGTGCGGGACTGGGCCCTGAGCGCGGACCTCCAGCCGCGACCCGGCTCCGCCGGACTGCCGGCCTGGCTCTGGGAGGAGTTGCGGCGACAGGACAGCGAAAAGACGGCGACAGGACAGCGGCGGGACGACGGCGGACAAAGCTCAGAACCCTGATATAGGCTGATTCGCGAATGCTCCGTCCGCGGCGTTCGCGCCCGGGCGGGCGGGGCGCGCCGGGTCGCCCGCGCACCGGAGAGGGTCCTGCCATGCTCCCCACGGCCGTCTGCCCGAGAATCCTCGTCGTCGGCGCCGGACTGGCGGGTACCGCCACGGCGATCCGGCTGCTGTGCTTCGCCCGCGGACCGCTGGAGGTCGTCCTGCTCGAGCGGCGGGCCGACTACCGCTACGCCGGCGTCGCCTACCACCGCGACGGCAATCCGTGGGACCACGTGTTCAACATCCAGGCGGGCCGGATGTCCGCGTTCCGGGAGGACGTGCTCGACTTCGTCGTCTGGGCGAACGCCGAGGCCGACCGGAGCGGGTGGCCGGCGCCGTGGGACGACTACGAGTTCGCCGAGCACAGTCCCGCGCCGCGCCGGATCTTCCAGGACTACCTGGCCGAGCGGCTGGCGCAGGCCGTGCGCGAGGCGCGGCCGGGGGTCGTGCTGGTGGAGGCCGACGGCGAAGCCCTCGATCTGGACGTGCGGGCCGACGGGGTCGAGGTGGTCGTGAGCGGTTTTGCCGTGCGCGGACAGCACTCCGGTGGCGGGACCGAGATCCTGCCGGCCGACGAGGTGATCCTCGCGACCGGCCTGGAGCTGCGCGAGCCGGCCTTCGCCGCCGGCGTGCTCGGCCACCCCTCCTTCGTGCGCGATCCGTACTCCGCAGCGGGCGTCGCCACGCTCGAGGCCCTCGCGCCGGAGGCGACAGTGGCGATCGTCGGATCCGTGCTGAGCGCCTATGACTCGGCCGCCCTGCTGCTTCGCCGGGGCCACACCGGGACCATCCACCTGATCTCCGGCAGCGGGACCGTCTTCCGTGCCTACCCCGACGACCACGAGCACGACGTGATCCACCTGCCGTGCCCGCGCACGCTGCTGGAGCCGTACCGCGGCCGGCAGGAGTTCCTCGCGCGCCTGCGGGCCGAGTGGGACGCGGCCTGCGCCGTGGTCGCCCGGGACCACCCGGGGATCGACGCCGCCGTGGTCGCCGAGCGGGTGGCCAAGGCGTGGGAGCCGTACTGCCCCGAGGCGATCGCGCAGATCCCCACCGCCGAACTGCGCGGCATGCTCGACGAGTACGGCACGGCGGTCTCCGCGCTGCGCGTGTGCGCCGTGAAGTACACGATGTCCGTCATCGAACACGCGATGCGGCCCCCGGACGGCCGGTTGCGGCTGGTCGTCGGCCGGGTCAAGGCGATCACGCCGACCGCCTCGGGACGTCTGGCCGCCACGGTCACCTCGGCGCGATCGCAGACCTCGCACATCATCGAAGCCGACCTGGTGGTGTCCAACTTCGCCAGGGAACCGGACTACGACCGCGTCCGGCAGCCGCTGTGGCGGAACCTGCTGGCCAAGGGCCTCGCGGTCCCGCACCGGCGCACCGGCCGCGGCGTGGAGGTGGACCGGCACGGCACGCTGCTCGGCGGCGACGGCGAGCCGATCGGCCCGGTCCTGACCGTCGGCGTGCCGCGCGAGGGGGACGAGATCGTGCGCAACGGCCGCACCGGCGCGTTCGCCTTCAACCTGGCCGCCATCAAGAACCAGTCGATCGCGGTGGCCGCGCACGCGCTGGCGCTGCTGGATTTCGACAACCCGGCAGAATCGGGCAATATCCGACAAGCGGAACGGCCCGGATTCGAGGAGGCTGTAGTACTGGAGGTGAATCGGTTGGCGACACGGGCACGCGGCGAGCGGGAACTGCTCGACGCACGGCTGGACGCCAGCATCCGCTCCCTCGGCGGCCCGCACGCCGCCGCGGCGGACGCCTCCCGGCATGAGCGCCTGGTCAGGGCGGCGGTGAACCGGGCCGCCGTGGAACGGCTCACCGACGTCTCCGTGACCCCCCGGCAGCTGCGCCGACGGCTGGGCCTGGCAGGCATCGAACATCCGGAGGGCTGAATGAGTGGGCGGCGTATCCAGGGATCGCTCCTGTCCGGCGGCGGGCAGAACGTCGTACAAGGGCTCTGCAACCGCACGGACAGACCGGTCGAGGGATCCATCCTCGTCGCCCCGAGACTGGAGGCAGGCCTCTACGACGCGATCGTCTCCGCACGCGCGGTCGTGTGCAGCTCGGGAGGCCGCACCGGCCACATGCAGTCCATCTGCCGCGGCCGCGGAATCCCCGTGCTCAGGATCGACGACGCGGACCTCTCCCGGCTCGACGGCGAGGTCACGCTGCACCTGCAGAGCGAATCGATAGTGATCGGGAGCGGGACGGGCACCCGGATACCCGTGGCGCGTGCCGAGCGCGCGTTGCTGGACGAGCTCGGTTCGGTCTGCGCGGTCATCGCCGACCTCCAGGACATCGAGACCGTGAACGACTGCGGGCCCGACGCCGAGCGAGTCGAGTCCTTCTTCATCCGCGAGGAGTTCCTGTGCCTGGCCGCGGGTCTGCGTCCGCTCGACGCCCTGCACGGCGGACCGTCCCAAGCCGCCGCCTACGGACAAGCCCTGGCCGGCCGCCTGTGCGACTTCGCCGCCGCCCTGCTGCCCGGCCAGCGGATCGTGTTGCGGCTGCTCGACCTGCGCTCCGACCACGCGGCCCACGTGACCACCGCCCCGGTCGCGGCCGAGCCGAACCCTGAGATGGGCCTGCACGGCGCGCGCTGGCTCCTCGGCTCGAACGCCTACCGTGACGCGCTGCACGCCGCACTCCGTGTTCTGCGCGAGCGTCTCGGCGACGCCGCGGACCGGGTGCACCTGTCCGTCCCGTTCCTCACCGACGAGCACGAATACCGCCAGCTCCGAAGCCACCTCCGGATCCCGGCGGAGGTGCCGGTGGCCGCGTTCATCGAGACGCCGGCGGCGGTCCACGCGGCCCGCGCGATCTGCGCCGCGGGCGCCAGCGAGCTGTTCGTCGGGACGAAGGACCTGGTGCAGTTCTACCTGGCCGCCGACCGGAACAACCACCTGGTGGCCGAGTCCTACCAGACCCGGCACCCGGCGGTCCTGGCCGGCGTGCGCGCCGTCGTGGCCGCGGCCCGCGCCACCGGAACCCCGGTGCGGGTGTTCTCCCTGTACGCGGACCTCGCCCACTACCTGCGGCAGCTGCCGCCCCCGGACGGCTACATGATGTGCACCGCCGAGCTCCAGCAGGCTTTCGCCGCAGCCTGACAAGACCTAGCAATCCGAACCGGCCCCCGGCACCGAATCCCCCGCGTACAGCATTCGGCCCAGCGCGACGGAGCGGGAGATCTCGCGATGACCACCAAGTCCACCATCCCTGCGGGACACCGGCCCTTACCAGGGACACAAGCGCCGGGCGAAGGTATCGCCGCCGAGTTGGCGCGCGTTGTCGGCGACATTTGTGGGATCCCGCTGCCGGTGCGGCTGCGGGCCTGGGACGACAGCCTGGCCGGACCCCGCACTGCCCCTGGCGCGCAAGGCCCGACGGCAGCCCGGGTCCCGGGTCGATCTGGCCGATATCCACTGCACGCTGGCCCACGTCCACGGGATCCTCGGCGATCGTGCGGCGGCGAACGAGTCTGTTGAGCGTGCCCGTGCTCTGGCCCCGCGCTACGTCCGCCCCGACCACGTGGCCCGGCGGCTGGACAGCACGAGCTCGCAGCGTAGTGTCCTGCGAAGATGAGGGTGAGCACTTCAGGGGGAGGACGCCGGTGTTCGCGCTGTTGGTCTCGATCTACGTGCCTGTTCTGGCCGTGTTGTGGGGCTTGGCCTTTCTCGCAATGCGCTGGCTTCGCACCGGCCGTCCCGCTCCGCGCTGGACACGGCGCCGGATCCGCGGCCGCGCCGACGCCTACGGCCTGGCCGCGAACGCGGGCGTGTGCGCCGCGATGTTCTTCATCATGCCGGGCTCACCGTGGATGAACTGGTTCAAGAGCACCGGTATGGCGCGTAATCCGGTCATCTTCTTCGGGCCGCTGGTGCTGTTCCCGTCCGTTCTGCTCGCGCTGGCCGCTGTCTTCGACCGGGCCGGTCGGCGCCGGACCGGAACGACTCCGGATTGAGGTCCTCCGCACGGCAACCATTCAGGCGGGTCGCGTCGTTGTCCGTCCGTGGAGCCATGGGAGACTGTTCATCGCATCGAGGCCGACGGCTGCGGCATTCACGTGACCGTGCAGCGCGGCGCGGTGCGGCAGGATGGAAGCGAGCGGCGCGCGCTGATCTGCCTGCACGGCGGCCCGGGGGTGGAGGGCTCGGGTCAGCGCCTGATCTTCTCGGAGCTGACCGACGTCGTCGACGTGGTCGTCCCGGACCAGCGCGGACACGGCCTGAGCGACCTGAGCACCCCGGACCTGTGGAACCTGGACAGGTGGGCCGACGACGTCGCCGCCGTCATCGACGAGCTGGGCCTGGTCCGTCCCGTGGTGTTCGGCATCTCCTTCGGCGGCTGGGTGGCCCTCCACCACGCCTTCCGGCATCCGCGGCAGGCCGCGGGCCTCATCATCTCCTCGACGACGCCCCGGCTGCCCACGATCGAGCAGGTGGCGCGCCGCATGGGCGCGCTGGGCGGAGAGGCCGCGGAGCAGGCATGGCTGAGCGTCCACGCCGAGGCGAGCGAGCAGGCGGTGGCCCGGATGCAGGAGGCGTGCATGCCGCTGATGGCGCTGCGGCCGCCGAGTCCCGCGCTGGCCGCCGTGCGCGCGACGCAGCGGCTCACTCCGCAGGTCAACGAGCACTTCACCCCGCAGTTCCAGTTGCTGGACCTGACTGACGAACTGCGTACCGTCGTGGTTCCGACGCTGCTGATGGTCGGGGAGCACGATCCGCTGCTGACCGAGGAGGTGATCGCCGCCGCCGGCGAGGCGCTTCCGGACGGTGGGCGGCTGGTGGTCGTGCCGGATGCGGCTCACGATCTGTTCGCCGACGCCCCAGAGGCGTTGGTCGGTGAGGTGCGGCGGTTCCTCGACGAAGAGGCACCTCAGTAGAACGTATCTGCGCATTCCTTTTCCGATGCGGTCCAAATAGATCAACAAACGCCATTACCCCCATAACCCTGTGTCAAGGTGTTCTAGGCGGGCAACCAGAGCTCTAGCGGGCAATTGGAGCTCTAGGGTCAGGCCCCGGCCCCGACACCCGACGAAGGAACGGTGATGGTGTGAACACAGGCGAAGTCGTGGTCGTCGGCGCGGGTGTCGCCGGGTTGGTGTGCGCCGCGGATCTGGTGGCGCGGGGCTTCGGGGTCACCGTCCTGGAGGCCTCCGACCAGCCCGGCGGACGCATGCGCTCCGATCGCAAGGACGGCTTCGTCCTCGACCGCGGGTTCCAGGTCCTCAATCCCGCCTACCCGCAGGTCGGCAAGCGGGTGGTGCTGGATTCGCTGGACTTGCACCCCTTCTACCCGGGCATGCTGCTGCACGGCACGAAGCGCCGCGTGCGCATCGCCAATCCGACGGCGGACCGGGGCATCGTCAAGGACCTGTGGCACGCCGGCCTTCCCGGATCGGTCCGCGACATGGCCGCGCTGTCGGCGATGAGCGTGAAGGACGGCGCGCTGCCGGTGCAGCGGCTGAAGGACCAGCGCGACGAATCCGCCTACGCCAGCCTGCGCGGTGCCGGACTGTCGCCGGACTTCATCGATCGGGTGCTCAGGCCCTTCTTCGCAGGGGTCTTCCTCGAACCGGACCTGGCGACCTCCAGCCGCATGCTGCACCTGGTGTGGCGCAGCATGCTGCGCGGGCGTCCCTCGCTGCCGGCGAAGGGGATCGGCGCGGTGCCCGCGCAACTCGCCGAGCAGCTGCCGCCGGAGTGCCTGCGGCTGGAGAGCCCGGTCTCGGCGGTGAGCGGCGACGGCGTGGTCCTGGCCGACGGCCGCGAGCACGGCGCGGCGGCGGTGGTCGTGGCGACCGGCGCGCGCCAGGCCGCGAAGCTGGCCGAGACCGGCCCGACGCCGGAGATGCGGACGGTCACCACCTACTACCACGTCGCCGAGCGGACGCCGCTGAGGGAGCCGGCGATCATCGTCGACGAGCGGATGCGGATCCTGAACACGGTCGTGCTCAGCGACGTCTGCCCGGACTACAGCCCCGATGGCCGGGCCCTGATCGCGACCTCGGTCCTGGGCTCGCCCGCCGACCACGCGCAGCTGTCGCTGCCCGACGTGCTCGGCGAGATCTACCGCGTCGACGCCCGCGCCTGGGAGGCGCTCGCGACGTACCACGTGCCCGACGCACTGCCGGCGATGCTGCCGCCGTGGCCGCTGAGCAGGACGACCCGGGCGGGTCAGGGGCGGTACGTGTGCGGCGATCATCGGGCCACGGGGTCGGTGCAGGGGGCGATGGCGTCGGGGGCTCGGGCGGCTCGTGAGGTGGCGGCGGATCTGCGGGGTCGTTAGGGCGGGGTTGCGCTACAGCTAGCTACAGCCGGAGTCCGTAGCCGCAACGGGAGCCGCAGCCGGAGTCCGTCCTACGACCGGTGTCGGGTGCTGCTGTCCCAGGGGAGATCAGCCGAGGCCGCGTTCTCACTCGGCGTGACGCGCCGCCTGGGCCGCGGGTCGAGTTCCGGTCCTGATCCCCGCGCCTGCTCCCGGCCCTGTCCCTGCCGCGGTCCCTGCCCCTCCCCGGATACCGATTCCGATACCGCCGATTCCGCGTGCTCGCGTGCGATCCGGGCGATGTTGCGTGCCATGCCCCGGTAGATCACCGAGTGGAAGGGCCGCATCGACCACCAGTACAGGTGCCCGAACAAGCCCCGGGGCAGGAACACGGCGCGTTGCGTATAGCGCGTACGGCCGTCGTCGGCGGGGACCACCAGCACCTCCAGCCAGCCGAGCCCCGGCATCTTCATCTCGGCGCGCAGCCGCAGCAGCCGGCCCCGGTCGATGGCCTCGACCCGCCAGAAGTCCAGCGTGTCGCCGAGCCGCAGGGTCCTGGGATCGCGGCGTCCCCGGCCCAGCCCGACGCCGCCGCTGAGCCGGTCGAGCCAGCCGCGCGCGGCCCAGGCCAGCGGGAAGGAGTACCAGCCGGTCTCCCCGCCGATGCCCTCCACCGCGCGCCACACCTCCTCCGGCGGCGCCGACAGAAAGAAGGACCGGGCATCCTCGTACACGGTGCCGCCGGTCCAGCCCGGGTCCGTCGGCAGCGGCTCGCTCGGGGCGCCGGGCAGCGAGGCCGAGGCCCAGCGGGTGGCCACGTCGGAGTTCCGGATCCGGGTCCGGGCCAGGCGCACCGCCTCGTCGAAGTCGATCAGCCCCTGCGGCGGATCGGGCACCAGCGCCGTGATCCCGCGGTCCCGGCACACCACCTCGTGCCGCAGCGACTCCACCAGCGGCCGCGCGATCGAGGCCGGCACCGGCGTCACCGCGCCGACCCACAGGCTCGACAGGCGCGTGGTCAGCAAAGGCACCGGCACGATCAGCCGGCGCGGCAACCCCGCCACCCGCGCGTACCGCTGCATCATCTCCCGATAGGTCAGCACCTCCGGCCCGCCGATGTCGAACACCCCGCCGGCGCCGACCGCCTCGTCCGACGCGTTCCCGACCCCCACGAGGTACCGCAGCACATCGCGCACCGCGATCGGCTGCACCCGAACCCGCACCCACCGCGGCGTGACCATCACCGGCAGCCGCTCGGTGAGGTAGCGCACCATCTCGAACGAGGCCGACCCCGACCCGATGATCACGGCCGCCCGCAGCTCCACCGTCGGCACGCCGCTTTCCCGCAGAATCTCCCCGACCCGCATCCGCGACCGCAGATGCTGCGACAACTCCCCGACCGGCACATCATCGGGCACCAGGCCGCCGAGATACACGATCCGCGAAACCCCGGCCCTGCGCGCCGCCGCACTGAAAGCACGCGCCGAATCGGCCTCGATCTCCTCAAACCCGGCCCCGGTGTCCAGCGAGTGGATCAGGTAGTAAGCGACCGTGACACCCTCGAACGCCTTGTCGAGATCCCCGGGCCGCATGACATCCGCGCGAACAGCCTCCACCGACGGGAACCAAGGATGGTCGCGCAGCCGCCCCGGATCACGCGCCATGCACCGCACAGCGAACCCGGCCCGCAGCAGCTCGGGAACCAGGCGCCCGCCGATGTAGCCGGTGGCGCCGGAGACCAGTGCGAGATCCGCCATGTCTTCATGATCGATCCAGGGCGGGGGCGGCGCCAGGCAGCAGGACGATCTTGCCGAGCGGATGCTCCTGCTCCAGCTGCGCGAAGGCCTGCCTGACCTCTGCCAACGGATACGTTCCGCTGATCGGGACCTCGATCCGGCCGGTCGCGGCCAACTCCGCCAATTCGGTGAGCACGGCCTGCGAGGTGCCCTGGGCGTTGCCGTCGGAGCGGGTGCCGAGCGCTGCGGCGGCGGCGTAATCCAGGGTATTGATCCGCGTGGGCGGGACGCCGAGCGTGAGCGCCGCGCGCGGGTAGTCGCCGCCGTGGAAGTCGAGGAAGGCCTGAACTCGGCTGCCGTCGGTCTCGACCGCCTGGCGCAGGCGTTCGGCGACGTCGCTGCCGCTGCCGTAGTCGACGAGTGTCGCGCCCTGGGATTCCAGCCAGTCCCGGTGCCGAGGGGAGGCGACGGCGAACACATTCGCCCTGCGCAGCCGCAGCAGCTGGACGGCCAGGCTCCCGACCCCGCCGGTGGCGCCGGCGACCACGACCGTCTCACCGGCCTGCGGGTCGACGGCCGCGACGGCGGCCCACGCGGTGGTGCCCGCGACGTAGAGCGCGCCAGCGCTGGTCCAGGGCAGCGCGTCGGGCTTGCGGACCAGCTGGTCGGCCGGGACGGTGACGTACTCGGCGTGGCTGGAGCGTTCCTCGGACCAGCCCAGGACCGGGTCGCCGACCGTCCATTCGGTGACCGCCGGTCCCGCCTCGGCGACCGTGCCGGCCAGATCGCTGCCCTGGCCGGAGGGGAACGTGGCGGGGAACCGCTCGTGCAGGGCGCCGCTGCGGATCTTGGCCTCGCCGGGGTTGATCCCGGCGGCGTGGACCTGGACGAGGACGTCGTGCGGGCCGAGCGGGCGCGGTTCGGCGTCTTCGAGATCGAGGACGTCGATGTCTCCGTAGTGGTGGAAACGCACGGCTTTCATCAGGCAATGCCTCCGTTCGCGTAGAGCACCTGGCCGTTGATCCAGCGGCCGCCGTCCCCGGCCAGGAAGGCGACGGACTCGGCGATGTCGTCGGGCGTGCCGAGGCGCTCCAGCGGCGCGGCCGAGGCGATGCGCGCGATCAGCTCCTCGCTCTTTCCGATCCGGCATCCCAGCGGGTGCCCGCTCCAGGCGGTCCGGGCGAGGTGCCCCGCGTCTGTACCTGTCATCTGTCTCGGCATCCACCATCCGCCACGTGCATCTATTTGACATCCTCGGCGACGAACTGCTGGTCCGCACCCCGCAGGGCTACCGGCTCACGCCGCGCGCCGAGCGGGTGCAGCGCCGACTTCGCGCGGTCCTGCCGCGCCTGGAAAGCATGTTCGCCCCGGAGGAGTTCGACCCGGCCGAGGCCGCCGAGTCCTTCCGCATCGCGGGCACCGACTACTCCCGGGTCCTGGCCGCCGGCGAGGAGATCACGCTTCAGGACTACCTGGACGCCGCACGCGTCATCGTCGACACCACCGGCGAGTGCCAGACCGCCATCGAGCGCCGCCTGGAAGACCTCGGCGCGCGCCGCCAGGCCGGCCTGACGGTGCCCTGCCACTCCCTGGCGGCGCTCTCCGTCCTGGGAACGCGCCTGATCCTCATGCCTTCATCGGTCTTGGCCAAGGTGGCGACCCTGCCGCCGGCACTCACACGAAGCAGATAGTCCCGATATGCCGCAGGAAAAACGACTCCCAGTTCCTGCTCCGCCTCTGACACTTCTTCCTCGGTCAAAGGCGGAGGTATCGCAACGCTCTTCATGGCCGGAGCATATCCAGACGACCCGAGTCCCCCTCACACATGCCGACTCCGCACCATGGCCTGAATGATCCGCAGCGCATGGTCGTTCCCCCGCCACACCAGCGAGCCGCTGCCTGAGGCCTCGAAGTCGCCGCCGAAGCCGGTCAGGACGGTCAGGGCTTCGCCGTTGGTGATGGACAGGCTGAATTCGTGGGCTATGGAGATGTCGGTTCGGGTGTCGGCGACGGTGTCGACGAGTTGCTGTTCGGGGCGGCTCAGGGGGATGGATCTGGAGGAGACGCCGACGATGTCGGAGTAGTGGTACTCGCGCATCTCGTCCAGGACCAGGTCGCCGGTGGCGAAGTTCACCACGCAGCGGTAGGTGCTGATCAGTTTGTCGGTGAGCATCAGGATCAGGACCGTGTAGTGGTCGGCGCGCAGGTTGCCGTCGGCGCCCCAGCGGACGGCGGTGCGGGGGGCGTGGTGCTCGGCGGCGCGGGCCACGCCGACGACGGCCAGGGCTGGGACCATCAGGTCGCCGCCGTCGGGGTGCAGGCGGGTGTTGATGCGCAGTTTGCGGGCCGCCTTGCGCTTGATGTACTCGACGTCGCCTTCCAGCCACTCGTCCATCTGCTTGTCGCCCGGCTTGGGTTCGGCCAGGGCGTAGGCGGCCTTGTAGGTCTTGAACGCCTGGTACTGCGTGAAGCCCCAGCGGCCCAGGCCCCCGCCGGCGATCAGGCCCAGCAGGATGTAGCCGCCGCCGGCCGCGAAGCAGACGATCACCGCCAGCGCCGCCGCGATGAAGATGGCCTGGTGGACCTCGTTGACGCGCGGGGGAGTGCGGATGAAGTACTTGCGGACCGCCGTCGGCCGCTTCGGGTCGATGTTGTCCCGCAGGTCCGCGGCGTCCTCCTGCGACGCGGCGAAGCCGAACTGCCGCGCCATCTGGTTGAGCTGCTTCCATGTCGCCCCCTCGGCCTGCGCCAGGTGCTCCATCAGGAAGCCGAGGTCGTCACGATCGAGGAAACGCAGGTTCAGCCTCAGTTCCTCGGGCTGCGGATCCTGCGCGGGCATCCCCTGCGCGATGTACCAGTCGTCCTTCACCACCGCCCACACGGCGTCGGCCTGCGCGGCGACCGGCTTGCCGGCGCCGAGCTTGCGGGCCTGGTCCAGGTGCGAGTCGATGCGCCGGATGACCTCCGGCGGGTGGTAGCTCGGCGCCGAGCCGTTCAGCAGGGCCAGGGCGGTGTAGACGTGGGCCCGGGCCGTCTTGTCCTGCACGTCTTCGGGCTGGATGTCCGTGTTCTGACTCTCGGCCATCGCGCTGGAGACGTCGGCGGCGGTGCTCAGGAAGTCCTCGAAACGCTGCACCGCCTTGGGATAGAGGTGGTTCTTGAACGCCTCCAACCCGTTGCGATAGTCGTCGGCCATCTTCTGCTGTTGCTGCAGATAGATGTTCTGGGTCCCGCTCTCGGAGGCGAAGATGTTCTCGCCGACGTTGAACTGCCGGTGTGTCTCCTGCTGCTCGCTCACGATGGTTCCTTTCCGCCGAAGTAGAAGTTCTGGACGCCGCCCTGCGAGGCGTGGACATTGGTGCCGATGTTGGTCTGGGAGAAGGTGGCGCCGGTGGCGATCCCGGGCTCGGGCTTGGGCGAGGGATCTGGATCTGGATCTGGATCTGGATTGGACTGCTTGTGCGTGGGGTCGGGCTCGGGCTCGGGCTCGGGACCGGGATCAGAGTCGCGCGCGGGATCTTCTCTGGCGCCGAACCCGGCCCCGGTGCCAAAGGAACCTCGAGCACCGGCGCCGCGTATCGACCGCCCGGCGGGAAACACCAGCGCTGACCCCTCCAGCAGCCGATCGTCGCCGCGCAGCATCAGCTCGTAGAGCTCCGTCAGAGCCCTGTGACTCTCCGTCGCGATCGTCGTGTCCAGATGCCGGCGCACCCGGTGATACACGTTCTGCGCGTCGTCCTTGCGCCCCGCGCGGTAGAACGCGTGCATCCCCAGCCACGCCAGCCACTCATCGCCCGGCCGCTCCCGAAGCCGCGCCTCCAGCCGCGGGATGGCCGTGCCCAGATCCCCGAGCCTGATCGCGGCCTCGTTGAACGCGATCTCGGCGGCGTGCCGCTCCTCCTGCAACAGGTACCGGTACCCGTCGATCCACTGCCCGTCCAGGCCGGCCAGCGGCTCGCCGCGGAACAGCCCCAGCGCCGCCTCCAACAGCCCGGCCCGTTCGGCGTCCCCGAGCTCCGGCGAGCGCGCGGCGCGCGCCAGCAGCGCGTGGAACCGCTGGAGGTCGACCGTGGCCTCGGCCGTTCCGAGCCGGTAGCCGCCGCTCTCGCTGGGCAGCACGCTCCGCAGCCCAGCGTTCTCCAGCCGCCGCCGCAGCCGCCGGGCGATGTGATGGAAGTTCTCCACCGCGTCCTCCGGCTCGGGCGGATCCCAGATCGCCCTGATCAGCGCCGAGCGCCCGACCGGGTTCGGGTGCTCGGACAGCACCGCGGCCAGCAGGCGCTTCTCCTGGGCCGGGCCGATCGGGACGGGGCTGCCGCCGATCCGGATCTCCGGGACGCCGAGGAACAGGAACTCGGCGTGCGGTTCGGCCGGGATGCGGGTTATCTCACCCACGGGTTCTCCTTCGTCGTGAACGGTTTTCGCGGCCTACGAGCCTGCGGCCCGCGGCGTCCCGCATCGGCCCGCCACGGACCCGGTCGCCGGCCCGTGGGACGACCGGCGGACGGCCCGTGGGACGTCCGGTGGCGCGGCCGAATCTGGATCCCGAGCGGCGGCGAAGGGTCCGCCCCAGTCCCGGGAGGACGTGGCAGAAATGACCGAGCAGCAGGCCATCGGCGGCACGCGGTACCGCAAGAGCAGCTACTCCGGAGCGAACAACAACAACTGCGTGGAGGTCGCGATCGAGGTGGCGGCCACGCTGAGCGTGTGCGTCCGCGACACCAAGGACGCGGCCCGGACCACGCTTCGCTTCACCGCCGCGGAGTGGGAGGCGTTCATCGCGGGGGTGAAGGACGGCGAGTTCGATCTCGCCTGATATCAGGGTGCTGGAACAAGCCGGAGCGGGCGTCCAGTGCGGGGCGCCGGCTCCGGCACCGGTCATGCCGGTCGGGTTCGCGGCAACGGCTCACCTCCGTTTCCCTTGCTGGACTTCTTGGACTTCCCGGACGTGCCGGCCGAGTCCGCCGAGCCCGCCAGGAACGCGCGCGAGTCCCCCACACCCAATGCCCTGGCCCGCGCGTGTTCGAAGGCGGCCCGGTAGCGGCCGACCTCCTCGGCCGTCTCCGTGAAGTACTCCCGGTCGAGCAGTTCGAGCTGGACCACGTCCGGCTCGCCGCCGCGCGGGGAGAAGATGTGGAATCCGTGCCCTGATGCCCGCGAGGGGCCTGCTGGGAAGGGCAGGATCCCGATCCGGATCCCCGGCGCCGCGGACAGCCGCAGCAGCCGCTCGTACTGCTCGCGCATCACGGCCGCGTCCCCCACCGGTCGGCGCAGCGCGGCCTCGTCCAGGACCACGTCCACCAGCGGCGCCTCCGGCCGGTCCAGGATCCGCTGCCGCAGGATCCTGAGATCGACCCGCCGCCGCACCGCCTCCGGTCGCTGGTCGGTGACCGTGGTCATCAGCTCCCAGGCGTACCGCTCGGTCTGCACCAGACCGGGGACGAGGTTCGGCTGGTGGACCCGGATCACCCGGGCCTCGTCCTCCAGGATCAGCTGACGCTCGAAGGAGGGGTCCACCAGATCGCCGTAGGGGAGCCACCAGGTGCCCGAGCCGGCCTGTCGCACCAGGTCCAGCACCTCTTCGCGCCGCTGGTCGGCGATCCCGTAGAAATCCAGGAGCGCCCGCGCCTCGGCCGTGCGCAACGCGGCCTGGCCGTTCTCCACCCGGTCGGCCATCTCCACCGGCCAGTCGAGATGGCCCGCGGCCTCCTCGAGCGTCCGGCAGGCCCGCCGGCGCAGCCGGGCCAGCGCCGCGCCGAGCTGACGCCTGCCGGCTATGGCCGGCGCGTCCTCCGTGGCCATGCGTCCCTCCCGTTCCCCACCGGGTAGCGCGGGCCCGCGCCGACGACCGGCGGTGAGCCCCAGGGCGCCCATGATGCAGGTTGCTGAGCGGAATTTGCAATCAGAGAAGCCCCGTCAGGAACGGCGCCATCAAGACGCCACGTGCGAGCAGAGCAGCGCCACGGATCCGCCACGGCAGGGTCATTTCCCCTTGCATTCCTGGGGGTTTCACCGGCCAGGATCAGGCGTCCGGGCGCGCGCGAGACTCAAATCTGCAAATTGCTGTCTGCAAGCAGCATTTGGTATGGTGATGTTCGACTATTGAGAAGGTGGGTGGACTCGGAGCCATGGCAGGCGGCAGAAGCCCGGTGATGAGACGGCGGCGGCTGGCAGCCGAGCTGCAGCGGCTCCGGCTCGCCTCGGGGCGCACCCTGGAAGAGGTGGCCGCCTATCTGGAGTGCTCGCCGGCGAAGGTCAGCCGGATCGAGAACGGCCAGGTCGCCGTCCGGATCCAGGACGCGCGCGAGCTTCTGGAGCTCTACCGGGTCGACGGGGACCGGCGCGAGGACCTGCTGCAGATGGTCCGGCAGGCCCGGGGCCGCGGTTGGTGGTCGGACCACGCCGACGTCCTGGAACCCGGGGCGGAGACGTTGCTCAGCCTGGAGGACGAGGCGGCAGGGGTCTTCATCTACGAGACGAACCTCGTGACCGCGCTGCTGCAGACGCCGCGGTACGCCTTCGAGCTGTTCTCGTCCTGGACCGATGTCCCGCTGGACCGGATCCGCCGCCAGGTCGAGGTGACCGAGGAACGCCAGCGAGTGCTGGAGCGCGCGAACGCCCCGGAGTTGAGCGTGGTGCTGGACGAGTCCTGTCTGCACCGCGTCCTGGGCGGCGCGGAGGTCATGCGCGAGCAGTACCAGCGGCTGGTCTCCGTGGCCGGCCGGCCCGGGGTCGATCTGCGGATCCTGCCCTTCGCCGCCGGTCCGCACCAGGCGATGGGGTTCGGGTTCCACATCTTCCAGTTCACCGGCGACGACCCGGCGATCGTCCACATCGAGCGGCTCTACGCCGCCGACTTCCTGGAGGGCGCCGAGGAGGTCGGGCGGTATCAGGCGGCTTTCCACCAGGCGCGGGAGCGAGCCCTGTCGCCGGAGCGTTCTTTGGCGCTCCTGGAAGGGCTCGCCGCCGGGGTGGACGCCGAGCCCGCCTAGAAGGGCATGTGGGCTCAGACCGGCACGTGCGCTCCCATGATCACGCACCGGTCGGCCGGCAGCCCGAAGTAGTCCACCGGGCTGGCCGCGTTGTGCGCGATGGTCAGGAACAGCCGCTTGCGCCAGGACCGCATCCCCTTCGCGCCGGTCCGCACGATCGCGATCCGGGACAGGAAGTAGGACACCTCGTCCGGGTCGATCCCGGCGATCTCGCCGGCGTCGGGGTGCGCGACGGCCTGGCGCAGGATGCGCGGCACGTCCGGCTCGTCCTGGAAGCCCAGGCGCGCGGTGAGGTGCAGGATGCCGTCGTCGCTGTGGCCGAGGTCGTCGAAGACCAGGCGCTCGGCGGCCGGGATGTGCGGGACCTTCTCCACCATCATCGACAAGATGACGACGGTCTTGTGCAGCGTGTGGTTGTGCTCGACGTTGGCGCGCAGGGCCAGCGGCGTGGTCTCGATGTTGGCGTTGAGGAACACCGCCACGCCGTCCACGCGGTGGATCGGCGGCTGCAGCGCGTCCACCTCGTCCACGAAGGGCCGCAGCGGCCCCTCCAGGGCCGTGCGGTTCGGCGTGACGATCGTCCGGCCCCGCCGCCAGGTGCTCAGCACGGTGAAGACGAAGGTCGCGACCAGCAGCGGCAGCCAGCCGCCGTGCACCACCTTGGTGAGGTTGGCGGCGAAGAACGCGGTCTCGCTGGTCAGGAAGACCACGGCGCCCACGGCGATCTTCCAGGACGCGACGCCCTTCAGGACGCGGGCCACGGCCAGGAACAGGATCGTGTTGAGCATGAAGGTCGCGGTCACGGCCACGCCGTAGGCCGAGGCCAGCGAGGCCGAGGAGCCGAAGCCGACCACCAGGACGGTGACCGAGCAGCACAGGAACCAGTTCACGACCGGCACGTACACCTGGCCGATCTCGTGCTCGGAGGTGTGCCGGATCGTCATGTGCGGCAGGAAGCCCAGCTGCATCGCCTGCCGGGTCACGCTGAACGCGCCGGAGATGACGGCCTGCGAGGCGATGACGGTGGCGATGGTCGCCAGGATCACCATCGGGAACTGCGCCCAGCTCGGCATCAGCAGGAAGAAGGGGTTGGAGACGGTGTCCGGCCGGCGCAGGATCAGCGAGCCCTGACCCAGGTAGTTCAGCGTCAGCGCGGGGAAGACGAGGTAGAACCAGGCCCGGTGGATGGGCTTGCGCCCGAAGTGGCCCATGTCGGCGTACAGCGCCTCGGCGCCGGTCACCGCCAGCACCACCGAGGCCAGCGCGATGAACGCCACCACCCCGTGGTGCACCATGAACTGCGCGCCGTAGCTGGGAGACAGGGCCTTGATGATACTCGGATGCGCCGCGATCTCCCCGGCCCCGGCCACCCCGATGATCAGGAACCACACCGTCATCACCGGCCCGAACAACCCGCCGACCAGCGCCGTCCCGAACTTCTGGATCGCGAACAGCCCGATGACGATGACCACGGTCAGCGGCACGACGTAGTCCTTCAGCCCCGGTGCCGAGACCTTGAGCCCCTCCACCGCCGACAGCACGGAGATCGCCGGCGTGATCATCCCGTCCCCGTAGAACAGCGACGCCCCGAGTATGCCGAATGCGACCAGCAGTACCTTCGCCCTGGCCGACCGGAAGTCCAGCTTCTGGATCAGTGCGGTCAGGGCCATGATCCCGCCCTCGCCGTCGTTGTCGGTCCGCAGGATGAAGCTCACGTACTTGATCGACACGATGAGCGTGATCGCCCAGAAGATCAGCGACACCACCCCGTAGACCTGGTCCGCCGAGGTCCCCACAGCCTTGTTGTCAGCGGTGAACACGGTCTGCATCGCGTAGAGCGGACTGGTCCCGATGTCCCCGAACACGACCCCGAGCGCGCCGAGCATGAGCGCGGCCGCGCCGGCCTTGCCGGCGGTGCGGTGTCCGGCGGCCTGATCGGCTTCCGTGGCGGTGGGCGAGGCGTTCCCCGTGGCGTCAACGATCACGAGTCAGTGATCCTGACAGGTGTGCGGGGTGTGAGCAAGGGGAGGTCAACTATGTGGGACTCGTTGGTGAGGAAGGACACGGAGGGTGTGAGTTTTCCTCACGGGGCGACGGTGAAGACGACGTGTTTCGATGCGGTGAGCGCGTACGCTCCCGTCGGTGATGAAGCGCTCCGCCCGCCGCCGCACCCAGGCCGCCGCCGAAGCCCTGCTGCCCGGGCTGCCCGGCGAGAACCTGGGCCTGCCGGCCCGGGACGTGAGCCGGCTGGCGCAGGCCGTCCTGGCGCGGGCGGGGGCGGCGTTGAGTCCGGCCGAACAGGATGAGCTGTCCCAGGCCGTCGCGGCCAGCGCCGACCGATTCCTGAGCCACCTGTCCCGGCGATCGACCGCCGAGCTGTGGGACAGCTTCGCAGTCCCCTGGGACTACGCCGACCTGCTGGCTCGCGTCCGGTCCGGCCGATACGCCGCCGCGCTGATGGACGACGCGCTGTGGGCGCTCGACCAGACCGTCGCGATGTTCAGCTCGGCGCCACCCCGCTCGGCCGCCGCGGCGCGGAAAGCAGCGCGGGTCCAGGTGTCCGCGCGCGAGAGTGTCCGGTTGTCCGGGGAAACTCCCTAGGCCGCGTCGGCCTGGACCCGCCTCGCTTCGCCTACGGCTGCTCACTCCAGTTCTCGCTGCTGCTCCCGTTGCACGTGTAGATCTCAGTGTCCGCATAGTTCGCCGTCGAGGCCCCGTACACGCTCAAGCACTTGCCCGACTGTGCGCCGACGATCGTCCCCGAGGCGTTCACCACTGAGCAGCCGCATAGCCGCGAAGATGTCGCAGAGCAGCCGCTTACCGCGGCGTGGCGCGCGCCGCCAGCAGCGCGATGTCGTCCTCGACCGCCGCCGGGGCGACCAGGCGCAGCGCGTCGTCGAGCAGGTCCTCCAGCCCGCCGCCGGCCGGGAGCGGCAACGAGGCCAGCCGGGCCAGCGAGACGTCGATGTCCTCGCCGCGCCGCTCCACCAGGCCGTCGGTGTAGATCAGCAGCACCTGGTCCGGCCGCAGGTCGACGATCACCTGCTCGTATCCGCCCACGCCGGTCCCCAGCGGCGGCCCGGTCGGCAGCCCGACCAGCTCGGTGGGACGGTCGGCGGCGAACAGCGCCGGCGGCAGGTGCCCGGCGTTCGCGAACGTCCAGCGCCCCCGGTTCGGGTCGGCGACGCCGAGCAGGCAGGTCGCCGGACGGGCCGTGTCGTCCTTGGAGATCAGGTTGTCCAGATGCCGCAGGATCCCGTGCGGCGGCAGGTCCATGCCGCCGGCGTCGCGGATCGCCGAGCGGTAGATGCTCATGTCGACCGCGGCCTCGACCCCGTGTCCCATGACGTCGCCCATGACCAGCAGCGTCCGGCCGAACGGCAGCCGCACGATCTCGTACCAGTCGCCGCCGACCAGCGCGCGGTTGCCGGAGGGCAGATAGCGCGCGGCGACCTCCAGGTTGGAGTGCGGACGGCCCGGTTCGACCAGCAGCGCACGCTGCAGCTCCAGGGTCACGCTCTGGGAGTCGGCGTACTGCCGGGCGTTCTCGACGCTGACCGCCGCCCGGTCGGCGAGATCCCGGATCAGGACCGCGTCGTCGTCGCTGAACCCCTCGCGGCCGCGCCCGCGCGCCAGCGTCATCACCCCGACCAGCCGTCCGCGCGCGCTCAGCGGCACGGCCAGGACCGAGTCGACGCCGGCCATCCGGTAGGCAGCCAGGATCTCCGGGCTCGCAGCCTGGTCCTCCAGCTCCGCATCGGACAGCCGGTTGGCCATGACCAGCCAGCCCGCGGCCAGACTGCGCGCGACGGCGGAGTCGGCACCGGGCCGCACCGAGGCGCCGGGCATGGCCAGCGTGCCGAGCCGGCGGCGCAGTTCCGGCGCGCAGGCCAGTGCGGCCCGGCGCATGCGCGGAGCCTCTGGCGCACCGCCCTTGCCGCGGTCGCCGACCTCGTACGGCAGTACCTCGACGATGGTCAGGTCCGCCATCGCCGGCACCGTGAGCTCGGCCAGCTCGATACAGGTGATGTCCACGTCGAGCGTGGTGCCGATGCGTTCAGCCGCCGCGCCCTGCATCGCCAGCCGGCGGCGCGCCTGGTCCAGCCGCCGCTGGTCCGGCGTCGCGGGCCCGGTCACGGCGGCCACCACCCCGGCGATCCGGCCGTCGACCTCCAGCCGCCGGTAGCGGACGTGCCAGCCGGTCCCGGTGGCGGTGACGAGCCCGGCCTCGGCGGTGGCACTGGCACCGGCGTTATTGGCGCCGTCAGAACCGTCGCGCGCACCGTCGTGCGCACCGTCCCGCGGGTTCCCCTCGAGCAGGACGCGCCTGATGGCCGGCAGGTCGGCGGCGAACGGCGTCGCGGCGGCCGGCCGGTTCAGGATCTGGGCCGCGTCCAGGCCGGTCGCGGAGAGGAAGGCCGCATTGGTGTACACCCAGCGCAGTTCGGCGTTGAGCAGACCCATCCCGATCGGGGCCTCGGCCAGGATGCCGACCAGCAGCTCGGTGCTCAGCGAGGCGACGGTGCCGCGGGCAGCGTCGGCGTGCGCGTCTCGTGCCTCGTTCCGCGAGTGCCCGTCGTCCATGTCCATCTATCGGGATCATCACCTGATCGGTTGCTTAATCGTAGGTGATTGTTCGACCCGAGGCGATGGTGCGGATGAATTCGCAGGTCAAGCAGTTGCGATATCCCGGCCGGGCATCGGTTCGGCCAGATCAGCCCAGTTGCCGCAGGGCGAGCTTCGTGGCGTCGGCGATCAGGGCGTCGGCGGAGGTCGCGTCCTTGCCGTCGCGGTCGGAGAGCACCGCGATCACGATCGGCGCGCGGTGCGGCGGCCACAGGACGGCGATGTCGTTGCGCGTGCCGTAGTCGCCGTTGCCGGTCTTGTCGCCGACCGTCCAGCCGGCCGGGACGCCGGCCCGGATGTAGGGGCCGCCGGTGGTGTTCGCGGTGAGCCAGGAGGTCAACAGCGTGCGCCGCTGCGGGGTGAGGGTGTCGCCGAGCACGTATGCGCGCAGGTCCTCGGCGAGCGCGCGCGGGGTGCTGGTGTCGCGCACGTCGCCGGGCACGGCGGAGTTGACGGTCGGCTCGGTGCGGTCGGCGCTGGTGGTCGGGTCGTTCAGGGCCCGCAGCGCGGACTGCAGGCCCGCCGGGCCGCCGAGCTGGTTGAACATCAGGTTCAGCGCGGTGTTGTCGCTGACCTCGATCGCGGCGGTCATCACCGCCGTGAGCGTCATGCCGCCGTTCACGTGCTGCCCGGTGACCGGGGAGTAGTCGACGAGGTCGGAGACGCTGTAGGTGATGGTCTGGGCCAGCTGCGCGTCGCTGTCACGGTGCAGGATCTCGGCGGCGGCCAGGGCTTTGACCGTCGAGCAGAACGCGAACCGGTTGTCTGCTTGGAACGCGACCGAGCGGCCGGAACCGGTGTCCAGGGCGTAGAGGCCCAGTTGTGCGTGATAGCGGGATTCGAGGTCTGCGAAGGCCGCCGAATCGCTGCCGGAGCTCGACGGAGCGGTCGTCGCGGACGCGGACGCGGATGCGGTCGCCGCCGCCGGTGCCGATGTGGCCGTGCTGCTGCTCGTCGGTGTCGCTGCCGCAGCGTGCGAAGCCGTGGAACACCCGCCGAGCGCCGCGGCCGCCACGCCGAACGAGGCCGCGATCGGGACCGTGCGGGCAAGGATCCGCTCCGTGAATGTGCTCATGCACGCCACCCTGGCCGGGAATGATCCATCCGGTCAAAGACCCGGATGCCATGTTCCATGCTGTTCCGGCATACGATCTGATCCCGTGGACCTCGTCAGCGCCTGCCGCATCTTCACCAGCGTGGCCGAGCGTGGCAGCTTCACCCTCGGCGCCGCCGCCGAGGGCATCCCGCAGTCCGTCGCCAGCCGCCGCGTGGCCGCGTTGGAGAAACACTTCCGGCAGCCGCTGTTCGACCGCACGGCGCGCCGGGCCGTGCTCACCGTCTTCGGCCAGGACATGCTGGCGCCGGCGAAACGGCTCGTGCAGTACGCCGAAGCGCTCGAACACCACGCCGCCGAGGCCAAGCTGCGGCCGCTGACCCTGGCCGTGCCGGAGACCTGCGGTGTGCGGGACCTGGCGTTGCTGGACGCCGCGGCGCGGGAGGTGGACGTGGCCCTGGACATCCGGTGTGCGGGCCCGGAGCAGCGCGCGGCCTGGATGCGGGACAAGGCGGTGCGCGCCGCTGTGCAGGCGGTGCCGCCGACGGAGGCGGTCTGGGTCGTCCCGCTCGGGCTCGCGCGGCCGCCGGCGCCGGGTCGGCACGAGGGTTCGCCAGGTTCGCAGGGTTCTGTTTCGCCACCGCCACCGCCATGGCCGTCGCCGTCGCCGCCTCGGCCGATGCGGCTGGAATCGCTGCGGCCGTCGCGGACCGAACCGGCGTTGCGCCGCGTCTGGATCCAGCCCGAGGACGACGTCCCCTACGTGCGCGACGTGCTCCAGCGCGCCGGGCACCGTGCGGCGTTGCTGCCGGCACAGATCTCGGTCGCGGCCTCGCTGGTCACGGCGGTCGGAGCCGCTTTGCGCACCGACGATTTCGTGCTCGCCTCCGCCGGCCAGGCTCATGAACTCGGCCTGCTCTGGCGGCCGATCGCCGAGGCGCCGGTCGCGCGGGGTTACAGCGTCGTCTCGGACATCGGCGAGGATGCCTTGCTGGTCCAGACGCTTCTCGGCGCCCTGTTGGCGCGGGCGTTGGGGGCCGCCGATGCGTGACAGAAGTCTGATCGCGGATTGCCGCGAGAGGTTGGCGGAAGCCGGCTTGTCAGGGTCCTTCCTTGTGCGGAATCTGGACACCGGCCAGGAGATCGCCGTCGATGCCGACGTCATCTACCCGATCGCCTCGGTGGTCAAGGTGCCGTTGGCGATCGCCGTGCTGGAAGCGATCCGGGGCGGACGGCTCGACGGCGCGCGGATGCTCGAGCTCGTCCCGGATCCCGGCAAGCCGCCCCCGCCGATCGGCGTCGGCCGCTTCCTGCACCCGGCCCGCGTCGCGATCGAGGATCTGATCTACCTCGCCATCGCGATCAGCGACAACGCCGCCGCCGACGCGCTGTTCGGGCTGGTGCCGCCGAGCGAGGTGGACCGTACCCTGGCCGAGGCCGGGATCGGCGGCATCGCGGTGCGGCATCCGATGCGCGACCTGCTCGGCGTCTTCGGCGGCGAACCCGGGCTGGCGCACACGCTGGCGATGGGCGCGCGCACTCCCGGCGGCGGCCATCCCCTCGCGCATCTGGACCTCACCCGCGCCAACACCGGTACCGCGCGGGCGCTCGCCGACCTGTTGCAGGAGTTGTGGCGCCCGACCGCGATCCATCCGCGGGTCGCCGCTCGGGTGAGAGCCCTGATGAGCGATGGGATCCTTCAGCGCCGTCTCGGGCCCGACTTCATCTCGGACGCCACCTCGTGGGCCTCCAAGTCCGGGACCCTGCTGAACCTGCGGCACGACGCGGGCGTCGTCGAGCACGAAGACGGCCAGACGTACGCGGTCGTCGCGATGACCGAATCGACAGTGCCGGCGGTGGCGCAGCCCGCGGTGGACGCGCTCATCGGCCGGATCGCCCGCGCGCTGCACGACCACCTGCGCGACCCCTAGGAGAGGCAGAGGATCCCGATGTCAGTCCGCTACCAGCTGGTGATCGACTGCGCCGACCCCGACCGGCAGGCCCGTTTCTGGGCCGCGGCCCTGCGCTACGTGCTCGCCCCTGCGCCGGCCGGCTTCGCCACGTGGAACGACTACTACCGCGACCTCGGCCTGCCGGAGGACGAGCTGCCCGAGGGCGCCGACCGGATCAGCGACCCGGCCGGCGAGGGCCCGGCGATCTGGTTCAACGCGGTCGCCGAGGCGAAGGCGGTGAAGAACCGGATGCACATCGACATCCATGCCGGCGGCGAGCGATCGGATCCGTTCGAGGAGCGCAAGCGGCGGGTGGATGCCGAGGCGCGGCGGCTGGTGGGCCTGGGCGCGACGCAGACGGTGGTCATGCAGCAGGACGGGCTCGACCACTACGCGGTCGGGATGAAGGACCCCGAGGGCAACGAGTTCGACATCAACTGATGGTCGCGGCCCCCAACTCCCGCGCCGCGGCGGCCAGCGTCTCGCGGAAGTCGGTCGAGTACGACCGCCGCGTCCACTGCGCCAGCCGCGTGCGCCGAGGCAGCACGGCGTGCATGTCGCCCAGCATGCGGTCGATGTTCCCCAGCGAGCGGGGCAGGACCACCGTGCCGCTCGCGTACTTGCCGCGCATGCGTGCCTTGCGCGCCGCGAGGTCCGCGCGGACCTGGGCCTGGCGCGCCGGGAGCGGGGGCAGGGTCAGGGAGCCTGCCAGGAGGGCTGCTGTCCAGGTCGCCCCGACCTCGGCGCTCAGGGAGCTGACCAGCGAGGTGTTGTAGCCGGCGAAGGTCAGGTTCGGGATGTGGTGGGGCAGGACGTTGCGGAACAGTTCGAAGTCGCCGTCCGGGTTCTGCGCGGTGAGCGTCTGGTCCAGGAACGGCACGCTCTGCTCGAAGCCGGTGGCGGCGACGATCAGGTCGGCGGGCAGCTCCGTGCCGTCGTCCAGCACGGCCTGCGGGCCGTCCTGGCCGCGTAACTCGGCGATGGAACGGTCGCGGCGTATGGCGATCGCCCCGGAGCGCACCGCGTCGAAGAAGCCGTCGGTGGCAAGGCTCGCACTGCTGGAGGCGATGTCCTCGAAGCGGCCGGGCGGGATCAGGCCCAGGGCGGCCAGGCCCTGCTGCTTGACCGTCGCCCGGCTCAGGACGCCGAACACCGGGCCGAAGCGCCGCGGGTTGGCGAACAGCACCTCGCCGAGGCGGGTGATCGCCACGTCCTCGAAGTGCTTGCCCAGCAGGATCTTGGGGCCCTTCCACAGCAGCCGGCGCGGCACCATCGTGACCGACTCCGCGACCGTGGCCAGCGCCATCGCGGTGTCGCAGGCCGACTTGCCGTAGCCGACGACCACCACGTGCCGGCCGCGTCCGTCGTCCAGGCCGAGCCGCTGCGACGGGGCCTTGACCACGCCGCCGGCATCGGCGTGCGCCGCCCGCCCCGGCCACTCGGGCACCATCGGGCGGGAGAACACGCCGTTCGCGATCACCAGATGCGCCGCCTCGACGTGCTCCCCGGAGTCCAGGGACACGTCCCAACCGGCGGCGGTGGGCTTGGCCAGCGCGACCCCGGTCCCCAGCCGCAGGTTCGCGCCGAAGCCGAAGCGGTCGACATAGCCGCGCAGATAGGAGTGCCACTGCGCCGCACTCGGGTAGTCCGGCCACGAATCGGGCGCGGGATGGTCGGAGAACTCGTAGGTCATCCGGGTGTTCTGTGTGGTCAGGCCAGGGTAGTGCCGCGTGGGACTCCACACGCCGCCCACCTCCGGCTCGCAGTCGAACGTGGCGACCTCGTGCCCCACTGCCGTGAGCACCTTGGTCGCGGCCAGCCCGGCGATTCCCGCTCCGATGACGGCGATCTGCATGCGCAAAGTGTCACAGAAGGCTGATCCGCTGGATAGATGTCGGGAGGTGCCGCCCGGGGAGGTACCCCTGAGCAGCGCAAAGCCGACCGCGCAGGCCTTACCGCACGGCTGGACCCGGGTTTAGCATGGAAAGGACTGTAGGCATTAGGACGAGAACAGCGCATGGCGCAGTCACACGGTCTGTCCTGCGCGGATCGGTCGGCGCGATGTCTGTCGGTGAGCATGACCAGAGCCAGGATCAGAGGCAGGACCAGAGCCAGGACCAGAGGCAGGACCAGAGCCAGGACCAGAGCCAGGACCAGAGCCAGGACGAGCCCCCCGACCTGGACCAGGACCAGGACCAGCTCGACCGCATCTGCCTGCACAACCTCCTGTCCAGCTCCGCCGACACCATCTACTTCAAGGACCGCCGGTCCCGCTTCATCCGCGTCAGCCGCAGCCAGGCCGACCTCACCGGGGCCGCCGATCCGGCCGAGATGATCGGCAGGACCGACTTCGACTACTTCACCGAGCAGCACGCCCGGGTCGCGCAGCGGGACGAGGAGGAGATCATCCGGACCGGGGTGCCGATGTTCGACATCCGCGAGGCGATCACGCTGCCGCACGGCTCCGAGCACGTCTTCAGCTGTAGCAAGCAGCCGTTGCGGGACTTCGACGGGATGATCATCGGCACCTTCGGCATCTCCCGTGACATCACCGCGCGCACCACCACCGAGGCGCAGCTGCGGGCCAAGACCGCCGAGCTGGACCGGATCGGCACCGAGTTGCGGGCTCTGATCGAGTCCAGTCCCGATCCGATGTGCCGCTTCGACCGGCAGCTGCGCTACACCTACGCCAACCCCGCGGCGCTGCGGGCGGCCGGTGTGCCGGAGAACGAGCTGGTCGGGCGCACCAACCGGGAGGCCGGGCACCCCCTGGAGTTCGTGCAGGAGTGGGAGCAGACGCTGCGGCGGGTGCTGCGTACCGGCGTCGGCGACGAGGTGGAGCACGACCTCGTCCTGGGCGGCACGCGCCGCTTCTTCCACACCCGCCTGGTGCCCGAGCGGGATGCCAGTGGGGCCGTGGTGAGCGTCCTGACCGTCAGCCACGATCTGACCGACCGCAAGCGCATCGAGGACGCCCTGGCCGACCAGGCCGTGACCGACCCGCTGACCCGCCTGCCCAACCGCACGCTGCTCGTCGACCGCATCGAGGCGGCCCTGGCCCGGATGCGCGCCGACGCCGACCGCCTGGCCGTGCTGTTCCTGGACCTGGACCGCTTCAAGGTGGTCAACGACAGCCTCGGCCACGCCGCCGGCGACGCGCTGCTCGTGGCCACCGCCGCCCGCCTGCGCAGCGCGGTGAGCGGCGAGGGCGACCTGGTCGCCCGCTTCGGCGGCGACGAGTTCGTGATCCTGTGCGAGCACGTCCAGGGCCGCAAGGACGCCGCGGCGGTGGCCCGGCGGGTGTCCCGGGCCCTGGCCGCCCCCTTCGACAGCGACGGCCAGCCGATCCACATCAGCGCCAGCATCGGGATCACCGTGACCTCCGACCCGATGACGACGGCCGACGCGCTGCTGCGGGACGCCGACGCGGCCATGTTCCGGGTCAAGGCGCGCAACCACGGATCGGGCAGCTATGTCTTCTTCGACGACAGCGTCCGCGAGGAAGCGGTCTCCCGGCTGTGGCTGGAGAGCGAACTGCGCCGCGCCATCGACAAGCAGGAGTTCCGCCTCGTCTACGAACCCGTGTACGACCTGCGCAACCGGCGGATCACCGGCATGGAGGCGCTGATCCGCTGGCAGCACCCCGAGCGCGGCCTGTTGCCCCCGTCCACCTTCATCGCCATCGCAGAGGACTGTGACCTCATCGTGCCCATCGGCCGCTGGGTCCTGCACGAGGCGTGCGGGCAGATGGCGGTCTGGAACGCGCGCCGCGGTCCCGGCCGGCCGCCGCTGACCATGGCCGTGAACCTGTCCCCGCGCCAGCTCAACGACGAAGGGCTGGTCGCCGAGGTCGCCGGCGCGCTGAACCGCAGCGGGCTCAAGCCGGAGCAGCTGTGGCTGGAGGTCACCGAGACCGCCGTGCACGAGGCGCCGCGGTTCGCCCAGGCGGTGCTGTCCCAGGTCTCCGACCTCGGCGTGCGCATCGCGCTCGACGACTTCGGCACCGGCTACTCCTCGCTGGGCCACCTGCGGCGCATCCCCGCCGACGCGCTGAAGATCGACCGCGCCTTCGTCAACGGGCTGGAGCACGAGGGCGGCGACTCGGCGATCGTCACCGCGGTCATCACCATGGCCCACGCCCTCGGCATGATCACGGTCGGCGAGGGCATCGAGAGCGACGCGCAGTACGACGCCCTGCGCGCGCTCGGCTGCGACCAGGGCCAGGGCTACCTGTTCGCCGAGCCGGTCTTCGCCGGGGCGTTCGAGGCGCTGCACCTATGATCGCGGAATGCGCTTCGCCTTCTTCGACCTCGACGACACGCTGGTGGACGCGAAGGCCGCGCTGCGCGCCTGGTCCGTGGACTTCGCCGCCGAGTACGTCACGGGCGTCATGGGCATCCCGGGCAACCCGGGCAGCCCAGATGCCGCCGCCGACGTGTACGAGCGCGTCGCTGCCGCCTCGAACTGGCGGGACTTCGTCGCCGACGCGCGCGGACGGTACGGCATAACGGCGTCGGACGGGCAGCTCATGGAACACGTCGCCGCGGTGTTCCCGGGCAAATTCGTGCTGGAGCAGCAGGTGCGAAGCGGGTTGGCGGACCTGCGCGGGGACGGCTGGCGGCTCGGCGTGGTCACGAACGGTTCCACGCTGGTCCAGCAGGCCAAGGTGGACAGCGTGGGCCTGCGCCCGCACGTCGACGCCGTCGTCGACTCCGAGGCCGCCGGCCACCGCAAGCCGGACCGGCGCATCTTCGAGATCGCGGCCGGCGAACTCGGGGTGGAGCTCGGGCCGCGCGGCTGGATGGTCGGCGACCGGCTGGACAAGGACATCGCCGGGGGAGCGGCCGCCGGGCTGCGGACCATCTGGATCTCCCAGGGCGAGCCGCTGCCCGCGGGGTTCGCGGCGCCGACGCACATCGTCGCGACGATCACGGAGGCTTTCGCGATCGTGCGGGCCTCGGAAGCCTAGTCGGTGTAGGGCCCTAGTCGGTGTAGCCGGCGGGAGCCTCGATGTCCTCGGTCGTGTGCACCGCGGCGGTCAGCAGGGCCCGCAGCCCCTCAGCCGCGGTCGCGGCCGGAAGCGAGTCCAGCGCCGGGACGTGGACGAACCCGCCGCGGATCTCGGGGAGCTCGGTGGCGATGAGGTGCATGAGGCCGTAGAACACGTGGTTGCAGACGAACGTGCCGGCTGTGTAGGACAACGACGCGGGCACTCCCGCTTCCTGAACCGCGGCCGTGCAAGCCTTCACCGGCAGCGAGGAGAAGTAGGCCGTCGGCCCGTCGGCGACCACCGGGGTGCCGTGCCGGGAAACCCCGGCGTTGTCGGGGATACGGGCCTCGTCGAGGTTGATCGCGACGCGCTCGAGCGTGATGTCCGTCCGCCCGCCGGCCTGCCCGACACAGACCACCAGCTCCGGCCCGGTCTCCCGGATCACGTCCGCCAGCTGCTCCGGCGCGCGCCCGAAGACGCAGTCCAGCTGCATCACGCTCAGCTCGACGCCGTCCGGCGGCTGCTGCCCGACCAGCCGGACCGCTTCCCAGGACGCGTTGACCTCGTCGCCGCCGAAGGGCTCGAAACCGGTGAGCAGGACACGGGACACGGGGTTCTCCACTTTCTGGTCGGCAAAGATTTCTGATCGGCAGAGATTTCTGATCGGCAAGGATTTCTGGTTGGCAGAGATCAGTCGGCGGCGGTCTCCAGCACCCCGACCAGCGTCCGCAGCTGCTCGACGTCCAGCGGGGCCATCGGACCGGGATCGGCGGTGAGCGCCCGCCAGAACGTCTCGCGCAGCCGCAGCCCCTCGGGCGTCAGGACCAGGGCCTTGACGCGCCGGTCGCCGGCATCGGGGCGGCGCTCGACGGCACCGCGCCGCTCCAGGCGGTCCACCAGGCTGCTCAGGTTGGAGGTGTCGTAGTCCAGGCTGACCGCCAGCGCGCGCATCGGCTGCGGGCGGCTGGGCTCCAGCAGGAGCAGGACCTTGATCTGCGCGTTGGACAGGCCGACGGCCGCGGCGTGCCGGGTCCAGTGCTGCCGCAGGCGCTCGGCGAGGCCGAGCAGGGCGAGGTCGGCCGCGAGGACTAAGCGCTGGTGCTCGGTCTCCGGTTCGGGCAGTTCGGCGGGCAGGTGCATCGGGGCCACTGTAGCGCGAGTGGGGGTTCTCTATAGTGGTGGTGTATCACTATTTTTCCTGCGGGCCAATTCCGGTCAAACCATCCCGAGAGATCCGATGACGGCGCAAGATCCGGTGATCGAGGAGTCCGCGCGAACGGCGGCATGGTCGGCGGCCGCCTGGCCGGTCTGCCGATCCTGCTGCTGACCACGCGGCGAGCGTCAAGGTACTGACCGGCGAGGAGCGCGAGGCGGCCTATCAGCGCTTCGCCGCCATGGCCCCGCAAGTCGAGCTCTATCAGGCCAGGACGACGCGCCGTTTTCCGGTGATCGCGCTGGAGCCCGCCCTGGTGGCGCCGGGTTGTTAGCACGGTGTTAGGCCCCTTAGAGGCGCGCTTGGAAGGCTGGACGGCAGGTGGCACATCGGCGGCCAACCGTCGGCTCCGACATCTGTGAGGGGGAACGATGTCCACGACCAAGCCAGGCCCGGCCAGCGGTGCGATCAGCGCCTGGGACACCGGGTGGGGGAACTGATCATGTGCCGGCCGTCGCGGCCGTGGGGGCCGCGGCGGCCGCGGCCGTTCAGCACGCTCCCGTCCAGCCGGTCGCCGACGCATCACGGCGATCTGACCGGCGGAAATGCTCTTCCGGGGCGGACCTCTCCGCCCCGCTCGGACGCCCTCTCATGGGCCGCCGGACCCCGCGCCACTGGGCGCCGGGGCCCCGGTCGTGCTACCCCTGGATCATGAGGAGCGGACGGTCGCGGGCGCCCGGCGGCGTCGGGATCGGCCCTCGGCGGCATCGAGAGCATGAGGAAGCATCATGAGTACCCTGACAGACCGCCTCGACGGCCTGCTCTTCTTCCCGGTCACCCCGTTCAGCGCGGATCGGGGCCGCGTCGACCTCGACGCGTTCGCCGCCCACCTGGAGAGCCGGCTGGCGCTGCTGGACCCGGAGCGTCCCGGGCTCTCGGCGGTGTTCGCGGCGTGCGGGACCGGGGAGTTCTCGGCCCTGGAGCTGCGCGAGTATGCCGATGTGCTGCGGGTCGCGGTGCAGGTCACGGCGGGGCGGGTGCCGGTGTTCGGGGGCGTCGGGTACGGCTCGGCGCTCGCCGCGTCCTTCACCGCCGGCGCCGAGCAGGCCGGGGTCGACGGCCTGCTGGTGCTGCCGCCCTACCTGGTGGCCGGCAGCCAGCAGGGGCTGCTGGACCACTACCGGACCATCGCCGCCCGCACCGATCTGGACCTCATCGTCTACCAGCGCGACAACGTCACCTTCGCCCCGGAGACCGTCGCGGACCTGGCCGAGGTGCCGAACATCATCGGCTTCAAGGACGGCAAGGGCGACCTGGACCTCATGCAGCGCATCGTCTCGGCGGTCCGCATGCGGCACGGCGCCGACCGCCTGCTGTTCCTCAACGGCCTGCCCACCGCTGAGCTCACGCAGCTCGCCTACCGCGGGATCGGCGTCCCGCTGTACTCCTCGGCGGTGTTCTGCTTCGCCCCGGACATCGCGCTGGCGTTCTACCACGCCCTGCGCGACGGCGACGGGGCGCTCGCCGACGCGCTGATCGACCGCTTCTACAAGCCGCTGGTCGAGCTGCGGAACAAGGGTGTCGGCTACGCGGTGTCGCTGGTGAAGAGCGCCGTACGGCTGGACGGCCTGGACGCCGGGCCGGTGCGCGCGCCGCTGACCGAGCCGGAGCCGGACCACCTGGCGCAGCTGGAGAAGCTGATCGCCGACGGCCGCGCGGTGCTGGCCGAGCACAAGGTGGGAGGTACGGCGTGAGCACCGGGCCGGGGCCGATCGTCACCGGCGTCGACATCACCCCGGTGGCGATCGCCGACCCGCCGCTGCTGAACGCCTCCGGCGTCCACGAGCCGTTCCAGCTCCGCTCGATCATCCAGGTCCGCACCGACGCCGGCATCACCGGCGTCTCCGAGGCCTACGGCGACGACACCACGCTCGCCCAGCTGCGCCAGGCCGCCGCGACGCTGCCCGGCCTGGACGTCTTCCACCTCAACGAGCTCACCCGCCGCGTGGCCGGGGCCCTGGCCTCGGCGTCGGCCTCCTCGCCGACCGAGCTGATCGGCGCCGCCAGCGCGGACAAGACAGTCGCGCAGGCGGTCTCGGCGTTCGAGGTTGCGTGCTTCGACATCCAGGGCAAGGCGACCGGCCGCCGCGTCGTGGACCTGCTCGGCGGCCCGGTCCGCGACCGGGTCGACTTCAGCGCCTACCTGTTCTACAAGTGGGCCGAGCACCCGGGCGACTTCCCCGCTGACGACTGGGGCGAGGCGCTGGATCCGGACGGGATCGTGGCGCAGGCCCGCCGCATGGTGGAGCGGTACGGATTCAAGTCGCTGAAGCTCAAGGGTGGTGTCTTCGCGCCCGAGGAGGAAGTCGCGGCCGTCAAGGCTCTGCGACGCGAATTCCCCGATCGCCCGGTGCGCTTGGACCCGAACGCGAACTGGTCGGTGGAGACCAGCCATCGCGTTGCGGCGGCGCTGGAGGGCGAACTGGAGTACCTGGAGGACCCCACTGCCGGGATCCCCGGCATGGCCGAGGTCGCGGCCAAGACCTCCCTGCCGCTGGCGACCAACATGTGCGTCACCGGGTTCGCCGAGATCCCCGAGGCGGTGCGCCTCGGCGCGGTCCAGGTGATCCTGTCCGACCACCACTTCTGGGGCGGCTTCCGGGCCACGCAGAACCTGGCGGCGATGTGCCAGACCTTCGGCCTCGGGCTGTCGATGCACTCGAACACGCATCTGGGGATCAGCCTCGCGGCGATGACGCACCTGGCCGCCGCCACGCCGAACCTGACCTACGCGCTGGACACGCACTCGCCGTGGAAGACCGAGGAGGTCATCGCCGGCGGCCCGCTGCGGTTCGCCGACGGCGCGCTGGCCGTCCCCGACGGCCCCGGGCTCGGCGTCGAGATCGACCCCGACGCCCTGGCCCGGTTGCACGAGCAGTATCTGACCTGCGGATTCCGCAAGCGCGACGACGCGACGTGGATGCGCCGCGTGCAGCCGGAGTTCAGCGGGAAGCGGCCGAGGTTCTGATGGCCGCGGGGACCTTCGATGCCGGGATCTACGTGTACCCCTGGGACGTGGTCGGGGACCCGGCGGCGGCCGAGCGGGTGGCGGGCCTGGGAGTGGGATATGCCACTGTCGCAGCGTTCTACCACGCCACCCGCGCGCTGACTCCCCGGCATCCGGGGCACCGGGTGGTCGTCGCCGAACGCAGCGCCGCGTATCTGCCGGTCGGACCGGCGTGGTCGCACCTGCTGCCGGAGCCGAGTTTCGCAGCGTCCTTCCATGCCACACCCCGGCCCCGGGTGAGCCTGGCCAACACCGGGGTCGACATGGCGACGCTGCCGACCGGGACCACCGGCGTCGTGGTCAACTGCTGGAACGGCAGCGCGGCGCCGGTCGAAGCCTCGGTCGAAGCCATGGGCGAGGTGGTGCCTGGCAGGGGGCACGGCGTGCAGGTATACGCCGGGCTGCTCGGGATCCGCGGCATGGGCGGCGACCCCGAAGGGCTGGCGCGGGTCATCGCCGATGTCCGAGCGGCCGGAGCCGCGGGCGTCCGGATCTACCACGCCGGATTCGCCGGCGCCGACGACCTGACCGCGATCGGGAAGGCACTGGCAGATGCCTGAGGACCTGGGCCGGATGCTCATCACCGGCGCCGCCGGGGGAGTGGGGACCTTCCTGCGCACCGGACTGGCCGAGCTCGGATGGCGGCTGCGGTGCCTGGACCTGCGCGTGCCGGACGATCCCGGCCCCGGCGACGTCGAGTGGGTGGTCGGCGACATCACCGACCCGGCGACCATCGAGGCGGCGATGGCCGACGTCGACGTGGTGATCCACCTGGCGGCGATTCCCGTCGAGGACCGCTTCGAGGCGATCCTGCACGCCAACATCGACGGCACGTATCAGGCCTTTGATGCAGCTGTGCGCGCGGGGGTACCGCGATTCCTCTACGCCAGCAGCAATCACGCCGTCGGGTACTACGAACGAGCGGACTTCCGTGATCGGCGCATCGGCATGGACGCGCGGCCCCGGCCCGACACGTTCTACGGCGTTTCGAAGGTCTTCGGCGAGACGCTCGGCTCCTTCTACCACGACCGCCACGGGCTTCGGGTGGCCTGCGTGCGGATCGGCGCCTGCTACACCCGGCCCCGCACCCGCCGGATGCTCGACACCTGGCTGAGTCCGGGCGACGCGGTGCGGCTGTTCCATGCGCTGGCCACGGCGCCGGATCTGGGCTACGAGATCGTCTATGGCGTCTCGGCGAACCGCACGGCGTGGGGGAACCCGGAGCCCGCGCGGCGGCTCGGCTTTGAAGCGCAGGACGACTCCTCGGTCTACGCCGACCGGTTCGCCGACGAGCCGATCGACCCCGACGATCCCGAAGTGCGTTACCTGGGCGGCGATTTCACCATCGCGACTCCCGGGGCGCGCTGAGCGTTCTCCATTTATCAGGACCCGAAAATCAAGACTCGATGACTCAATAATCAAGACTCGATGATCAGGACTCGGCCATAGCCCGTAGCAGTTCCGCGGCGCGCGCCAGGACGGCCCGGTCCTCCTGACTGAGCGCGCTCAGCTGCTCGTCGAGCCACGCGGTGCGGTGGGCGTGTGTGGCGCCGGCGATGGTGTCGCCCTCGGGGGTCGTGAGGAACAGGACCTTGCGGCCGTCGTGCGGGTCGGGGGTGCGGACCGCGTAGCCGCCGGAGGTGAGCCGGTTCACGGTCTGGCTCATCGAGGCCGCGGAGACGCGGGCGCGCTCGCTGAGCTCGGTGAGCGTCGCCGGGCCGTGCTTGTGCAGGTGGGTCAGCACGTCCATCGCCGCGTCGCCGAGGGCTCCCTCCGGGCGCATCCCGCGGAAACGGCGGTACAGGCCGCCGACCGCCGCTCGCAGTTGGACGCTGAGCTCGGTCTCCGTAGCGGAGGCTTTCCGGCCCTCGCTTGCTTCCTTGTCCATGGCTCTTTAATATACCTAAAGAAGTTGGATCGAGTAAGGAGCCGAAGCCGTGCCCGCAAACCCCCTCGGTGTCGCACTGCGCAACCGGCGTGCCGGCCAGCACACCCTCGTCTGGGCCCGCGCCGACCTGCAGGCCGCGGAGAACTTCGTCCTGACCAGCCCCGCCTTCGAGCACGGGGAGCCGATCCCGGCGGCGCATCGCGGCCGGCTGTTCGGCGCGAACGTCTCCCCGGCGTTGGAGTGGACGCAGCCGCCGGCCGGCGCCGTCGAACTCGCGCTCGTCGTGCAGGATCCGGACGTCCCCTTCGGCAAGCCGGCCGTCCACGCGCTGGCCCTGGGCATCGACCCGGCGCGCGACGGCCTGCCGGAGAACGCCCTCGCCAACCCGAGTCCGATCGCGGGCCTGCGGCACGGCAAGGGCCCGCTCGGCCGCCGTGGCTACGCCGGGCCGATGCCGATCCGCTCGCACGGGCCGCATGCGTACGTGTTCCAGCTTTTCGCCCTCGATCAGGCCACGACGCTGCCGGCTGGGTTCGCGCTCAAGGACGCGCTCGCGGTTGTCGCAGGCAATGTCATCGGGCGGGCTCGGCTTGATGGGACCTACGAGGCCCGGTAGGTTCCGCGCGTCACAGCATCACAGCGTCACAGCGCGACGGCCGCCCGCGCTTCAACGCCGGCATCGGCCCTATCGGTGACCCTGTAGGCCAGACCTGAGGTCTCCCAGGCCGCCTCGATCATGCGGAACACCTCGTCCACCGCCGCTTCGGGGTCGTCCGCTTCGCGTGCCACGGAGAAGGCGTCGATCACGAACCTCGCGATCGCTTGGCAGGCCGTCGTGGTCTGCGTGTTCTGCGTGCTCTGTAGGAGGCCCCGGTCGGCGGCGATGGCTGTCGCCAGTGAGCGGGCATGCCGCAGCCGCATCGCGTCCTCGTACTGCTTCAGCGCCGGCGATTCCTCGATCATCTGCCACAACGGGGCGGCGCCGTCGGCCGTGCAGTGCCGCACCATCGCGTGGATCTCGTGGCGGAGCGCCGGGATGAGCGGCGCGTCCGGCTCGCGGTCGGTGACCGCCTTCACCAGGCGCTGCTCGAAGTCCTCGTCCTGCTCGAAGACCAGGGCCTCCTTCGAGCTGAAGTGCGCGAACAGCGTGGTCACGGCCACGTCCGCCTCCGCCGCGACCTCGCGGATGCCCACCGCGTCGTAGCCGCGTTCGGCGAACAGGCGCAGGGCGGTGTCGGCGATCTTCTGGCGGGTGGCGGCCTTCTTGCGCTCGCGGCGTCCCGGCTGCTCGGTCATGGCGTAACACTAGCAGGTTCGAAATCACAACGGTTTCGAAACGCTAACCGTTAGTGCTACGGTCTGCGGCATGAAGAAGATGAACTTCGCCGAGTTCGGCGGTCCCGACGTCCTGCACCTCATCGACACCGAGGAGCCCCACGCCGGCCCCGGCCAGGTGCGCATCGCGGTCCGGGCCGCCGGCGTGAACCCCGTCGACTGGAGGATCCGCGAGGGCCAGAAGCTGAGCGCGCACCCGCTGCGGCTGCCCTCCGGCGTCGGCCTGGACGCGTCAGGGGTGGTGGACGAGATCGGAGAGGGCGTCGCGGGGTTCGCCATCGGCGACCGCGTGTTCGGCGAGGGCGTGGACACCTACGCGGAGTTCGCAGTCCTCACGGCCTGGGCCCACATACCCGACGGCCTGTCGTACGAGGAAGCGGCCGGCTACCCCTCAGTGGTCGAGACCGCGCTGCGCATCATCGGCCAAGTAGGCGTCCAGCCCGGCCAGACCCTGCTGGTCAGCGGCGCCGCCGGCGGCGTGGGATCCGCCGTGCTCCAGGTGGCCCGCGACCGCGGCATCACCGTCATCGGCACGGCCGGCGCGGCGAACCAGGACTATCTCCGCACCCTCGGCGCCCTGCCCACCACCTACGGCCCCGGCTGGGTCGAGCGCGTGCGCGCCCTCGGCAAGGTCGACGCGGCACTCGACCTCGCGGGCTCCGGCGTCATCGGCGAACTCGTGGAGCTGACGGGGGACGCGAACAAGGTCGTCTCGATCGCCGACCTGAGCGCGCCGGACTTCGGCGTCCGCTTCTCGGGCGCGGCCGGCAGCGTCACGGAGGCACTCACCGAGGCCGCATCCCTGATAGCGCAAGGGAAACTGCACATCCCGGTCGACAAGTCCTACCCGCTGGCCGAGGCCGCGAAGGCGCACATCGACAGTCAGGCGGGCCACACGCGCGGGCGGCGGGTGATCCTTATCTAGGCCGAACCCTTCGCCTTCTGTCGTGCGTAATACGCGCGCGCTGATCGCGACGCTGCCGGCCGGCGTGCTGGCCGACCGGATGGACCGGCGCCGGGTGCTCACTGCCGGCAACTGGCTGCGCGCCGCCGGGTTCGCGCTGCTCGCCGTGACCCTGGCCAACGGTTGGCATCACGTCGCGCTGCTCTATGCGGCGGTGTTCCTCGCGGGCTGCGCCGAGACGATGGTCGACAACGCCGCGCTGACCATCCCGCCCCGCCTCGCTCCTCGCGCAGCGTTCCGCTGGCGCTGACGGCATGTTCTTGGCCGCCGTCGCCAGTTCGCTGAACCAGGTCGTGGTCAGCACCCTGCGACAGGCGGCGGTGCCCGACGAACTGCTGGGCCGGGTCACCGCTGCCTATCGGCTGTTCGTGCTCGGCGTCGTGCCGCTCGGCGCCCTCACCGGCGGGCTGCTCGGCAGCACGCTGGGGATCCGGACCCCTTTCATCGCCTCGGCGATCGGGCTGGTGGCCGCGGCGTTCCTGCTTGCCTCCCGGGTGACCACCCAGGCGCTGCGGGACACCGAGACCGCCGCCATGGATGCGGAGTCGCTGCCGACGGTCCAGGCGCTCTAACCCTTAGGCGACTACGAACCCAGTTTCGCCAGGAGGAGCTTCGCGAGTGCCTGCTCGGCGCTCTTCTCCTTGCCGGCGTTGGTCGCGTCCGTCTCGCTCCGGTCGACGGTCACGGTCAGATCGTAGTACGCGCCGCCGACCGTGAACTGGAGCTCGGGGTTCCGGCCGTCGGGCTGCATCGCGAGCATCCGGGCCTGGTCGCCGATGCCGCTGACCGGGGTGACGGTGCCGTTCGCGGGGTCCGGCGTGAACTGGAAGCCGGCTGCCTGGATCGCTCTGAAGTCGGCGTTGGAGGCCTGCGTGCCCCAGGAGCAGCCCCAGACCGGGGTGCCGTCGTCCGCCGGGTCCTCGTGCGAGTCGTTGTACGGTCCGGGCGTGCCCACCGCGTCGGCCACCTGGTCGGAGCTCAGCATCGTGCACGCGTCGCTCGGTCGCGTGGGAGCGGCGGCGCTGGTTGTGGCGGCGGCCGCGCTGCTGGTCGACGTGCCGGCGCCGGTATCCGCTGATGTGGTGGCCGCGGTATCGGGCGTGCTCGACGCCGCGCCGGCGGCCGTGCTGGTGGGAGCCGCCGCGCTTTGCGCCGTCGAACTCGCCGCGGAGGAGCACCCCGCCAAACCCAGAACCAGTGCGGCGGTGATCACGTGGTACGCCCTCAGCCTGTTGTTCATGGCGGACAGTCCACCAGCACGCGTCCGCGATTTACCACGGTAAAACTACTGACATCGGTACGGACGTTTGAGCCGGGTGCGGCCGGTGCGTCGTGAGCGCTCCGGCCGCGAGCGGACCGGTCAGCAGCACGCCGTCGACGGGGCCGCGGGCACCTCGAGCAGCGCGGACACCTCGAGCAGTTCAGTGCCCTGCGTCTTCGGGGCGCAGCAGCCGTCGCCGGTGTCGCAGCCGTCGGCGGCGTCGGTCCGGCCTTCGAGCTCGGGGCGGGAGTCGGCCAGGACGGTGTAGACCTCCCAGCGCTCGGCGCCCGGGCCGGTGACCCAGACCTTGTCCTGCACGGCGTAGCAACAGGTGGTCTGCTCCTCGAGGTCGGTCGGGAGTCCTTCGCCGGACAGGCGTGCGGTCGCGGCGGCGACCTGGGCCGTGTCCTCGACCTCGACGCCGAGGTGGTCCAGGCGGGTCGGGGTGTCGCTGTCGCCCTCCAGCAGGACGAGCTTGAGCGGCGGCTCGGCGATGGCGAAGTTGGCGTAGCCGGGGCGGCGCTTGGCCGGGGTGGTGCCGAAGAGCTTGCTGTAGAAGGCGATCGAGCCTTCCAGGTCGGCGACGCGCAGGGCGAGTTGGACGCGGGACATGGAGACCTCCGCTTGAATAGATGGATGTCTATGCAGGACCCACCTTGCCTCTTGAATAGATGGGTGTCAACATAGACGCATGTCGAAGAAGGAGCTGCCGGTCCTCCAGCCGGCCGGGGCCCCGGCGTGCTGCACGCCGCTGGCGCGCGAGCCGCTGGGCGAGGCCGACGCCGCCGACCTGGCGAAGGTGTTCAAGGCGCTGGCCGATCCGGTGCGGCTGCGGCTGTTCTCGCTGATCGCCTCGTTCGACGGCGGGCAGGCGTGCGTGTGCGACCTGACCGGAGAGTTCGACGTGTCGCAGCCGACGATCTCGCATCACCTGAAGGTGCTGCGGGACGCCGGACTGGTCGACTCCGAGCGGCGCGGGACCTGGGTCTACTACTGGGTGCTGCCCGGTGCGCTGGCCCAACTGTCGGGGCTGCTGGCGCCGGCCGAGGCCTCGGTGTGAGCCGTCTGCTTGCCCGCAAGGCGCTGGCCGAGTTCCTGGGCACGGGCCTGTTGGCCGCGCTGGTCGTCGGCTCCGGGATCATGGCGCAGCGCTTGTCCACGCAGGACACGGGCCTTGAACTGTTGGAGAACTCCACCGCGACGGCGCTGGGTCTGGCGGCGCTGATCCTGATGTTCGCGCCGGTCTCCGGTGCGCACTTCAACCCGGTGGTGACGCTAGCCGACTTCGCGCTGGGTCGTCGCTCGCGGATCGGCGCTGGTACCGGCACGGATATCAGTACAGATGCCGCGAGTACCGATACCAGTACCGGTACCGACGCGCGCACCGTCGCGGTGTTCGTCCCGGCGCAGATCGCGGGCGGGATCGGCGGGGCGGTGCTGGCGAACGCGATGTTCGCCCTGCCCGCCGCCACCGCGTCCACGCACGCTCGGACCGGCGCGCACCTCTGGCTCGGCGAGGTGGTCGCCACCGCCGGGCTGATCCTCCTGATCTTCTCGCTGACCCGGACCGGTCGCGGGCCGCTGGTCCCGGCGGCGGTCGGCGCCTATATCGGCGCCGCGTACTGGTTCACCAGCTCGACCAGCTTCGCCAACCCGGCGGTGACCATCGCGCGGGCGTTCACCGACAGCTTCGCCGGGATCGCGCCCGGCTCGGTGGCCGGGTTCGTCGGTGCTCAGCTGGTCGGTGCGGCTGTCGGCGTGGGCCTGGTCGTCGTCCTTTACCCCGTCGTCCTGTACCCCGCGCCGTCCTCCGTTGTGCCCGATGCCGCCGCTGATCCGGGCATCGAGGCTGATCCGGGCATCGAGCACGTCGCCGCTGCCCGCCTTTGACCCCCGAGTCCTGAGAGGGATCCCAGATCATGTCCGACAAGCCCAGCGTCCTGTTCGTCTGCGTCCACAACGCCGGACGCTCCCAGATGGCCGCCGGATTCCTCACCCACCTGGCCGGCGACCGCGTCACCGTGCGCTCGGCCGGGTCCGCGCCCGCCGAGTCGGTGAACCCGGCCGTCGTCGCGGCGATGGCCGAGGTCGGGATCGACCTGTCGGCGGAGATCCCGAAGGTCCTCACCGACGAGGCGGCGCTGGCCTCCGACATCATCATCACCATGGGCTGCGGCGACGCCTGCCCGCTGTTCCCCGGCAAGCGCTACCTGGACTGGCAGCTGCCGGATCCGGCCGGGCAGGGTGTGGACGCGGTCCGGCCGATCCGGGACGACATCGAAGCCCGGATCAAAGATCTGATCGGCGAGCTGCTGCCTGTCTGATCCGGGTTCGCGGCACGCACTAGGATCGCGCCGTGGTGGGCTCGACGCGCGATGACCTGATCGAACTGTCGCAGTACTCCTGGCAGCGTCTGTGGGACCGGATGGCCGGGCTCACCGACGAGGAGTACTTCTGGGAGCCGGTGGCCGACTTCTCGACACTGGCCTGGCGGCTCAGCCATATCGCCGACTTTCTGCGCGAGGAGCGCAACGGTCCGTGGCTGGGCCGGCCGGTGCCGGAGGTGCCCGCGCGCGGCGGCGATCCCAGCTCGGCGGCGCAGGCGTTGGCGGCGTTGCAGGTCTCGTACGACGCTTGGCGCGAGGTACTGGACGGCACCACGGAGCAGTCGCTGGCCGCGCCGATCGGCGAGCCCGCGGGGCCGTACGGGACGGCGTCGCGGCGATCGTTCGTGCTGCACGTGCTCGACGAGCTCATCCACCACGGCGCCGAGGCCGCGTTGCTGCGCGATCTGTATCGCGCCTCACGCGGCGGCGGGGTGCGCTAGCGGTGTTCGGCGTGCTCGGGGTGCTCGGGGTGCGTATCCGGGTGTTGGTATAGGGTTCCGGGGTGAGTTCGACGGGGCCGGGGCCCGGCAGGCGGAGCGTGCTCTCGGCGCTGGTCGCGGGCGGGGCGCTGCCGGCGCTCGCCGCGTGTTCGGGAGGCGGGAAGCACAAGCACGGCGCGAGTGCGCAGGCGGGCCAGGCGGCCCAGGCGGCTGCCGCGCAGCCTGCCGAGAACGGCGGAGGCGGCATGGACGTCCTGATGATCATCCGGCACGCCGAGAAGCCCACCGGTTCCGGCGCCCCCTACGGCCTCACCGCCGACGGAACGCAGGACGCGCACTCGCTCACCATCCAGGGCTGGACGCGCGCCGGAGCCCTGGCCGGCCTGTTCGACCCGCGCGATGCCACCGGCGCCCCCGCCGCCCTGCGCACTGGCCTGACCAGGCCCACGACCGTGGCCGCGTCCTCGGCGGGCACCGGCGGCAGCAACAGCAAGCGGCCCTCGGAGACCGTGACGCCGGCGGCTGCCGCGCTCGGCGTCACGCTCCAGACACCGTACTCGGTGGGGCAGGAGGCACAGCTGGCCGCGTGGCTCACCGGCCCCTCCGGCCCGCCCGGGCCGACGCTGGTGGCCTGGGAGCACTCGCACATCCCGGACATCATCGCCCACCTGGGCCAGGTGACGCCGAAGCCGCCGAGTTCCTGGCCGGGGGACCGCTTCGACATCGTGTACGTGTTCACGCGCGCCTCGGGCGGCGGCTGGACGTTCACGCAGGTGCCGCAGTCGCTGCTGGCCGGGGATTCGCCCACAGCGATCAGCTAGTCGCTCGGCCGACAGCGGCCCGACGATGGAGGCATGAGCCTTGAGACGCTGTCGGCGCCGATCGCGCAACCCGTAGTTAAGAACGGAAGAGGGGCAGGCAGGGGTCATCTGGATTCCGGATGCCAATCAGGCTGCTTGATGGCGTGCTGCCCTGGGTGAACAGCGATCGCGCCGTCACCATCAACGACATCACGGCAGAGTACGGTCCCGCCTCGATCACGTTCGGCGATCCGGACCCGCGAGACCCGAAGACCCTCGGCTACGCCACGCAGGACACCGAGGCGCCGTTCCTGGTCTTCCATTTCGAAGCCGCCGAACCGACGGCCGACGCTTCCAGCGTGGAGGCCGCCACCCTGCTTGCCGTTCGCACCGACTTCAAATTCGCGTTCACGGCGCGTGGCAGGGAGCTGGCGCGCAAGTCCGTGTCTGACCGCCGAGAAGGTGATAGCAGACGGGCCGCCTGACCTGCGCGCTATCGCTTAGCCTGACGTGCCGCGCGGCTCTGGGTCTCATGTCAAGGTGATAGCACGAAACGATCACAGGTTCGTCAGCCGGTTCGAGTATCGTCGGCGGCGTGATCGATGCGAGGGACAGCGACTGGCTTCCGCCCGGCAACGTAGCCGACCGGCACCAGACGTGGAGGTTCATACGCTCGTTCGTTGCGGCCTTCAGCAAGCCGCTGGCTGACGGCGATGGTGTGGACCCCGCCGTCCTCGACGACGCTGCGGTTCGTCTGGGTCATGAGCTGCCGACCGCCTTGCGTGAGGGTTACTTGCTGTTCGGCCGCCGGCGGGATCTGACGAGGTCGCAGGACACCCTGCTGTCGCCAGAGCATCTGAGGGTCGATCCCAGTGGGTCTGTGCTGGTGTTCCGGATTGAGAACCAGTCCTGCGCCTCCTGGGGCGTTCTGCTGGCCGAGCTCGATCTCGACGATCCACCAGTGGTGATGGAGGCCGGGAAGGGTTGGGTGCCCTTTTCCGAGCGGCTGTCATTGGCGATGGCCGAGATTGTGCTCATGGAGTCGATGTTGTCCGACTATGAGGAAAACACCACCGACAACCGCGAGCTCGACGAAACCGCGCTGAGCTTGCTGGAGGCCGAGTTCGGCCGACTCGATCTTCCAGATCTGCCCTTCTGGGCAGGCGCCGACGACTCCGTGATCCGCTGGTTCCATGGTCCTGACGTGCTGTTGCGTGATGACGGCGGGGCATGGTTGTGGGTGCATGGCCGCAACCCCAGGGCCGTTGCCGCCGTGCGGGAGAGGCTGCCCGGGGACTGGCAGATGGTTCCTGACGACGATGACGAGTAGAAACGTTGATCTCAACGCAGCGGCCAACGATGGCAGGCGAATGCTCAGGCGGACTGCCGAACTGGCAGATGTCGTCGAGTTCCTGGAGGAGGTGCGACTCCGGCCGGGCATGTGGGTGCGCGGCGGATCACTCGAGCATCTGGAGTCGATGCTTGTCGGATACCGGGTCGCACTCGACGTCCACGGCATCGCCGAGGAGTTCGACTTCTGGCCGGGCGGACGTTTCACCGAATGGCTGTGCGCGAAGCTCGGGCGACACAGTTCTCTGTCCTGGTCGGCGCAGATCGAGCGCGAGGCGGCAGCGGCAGGTCTGAATCCGATGGACGTCTTCTTCAACTTCCTCGACGAGTATCTGGACGATCGACGCAAGTCCGGCAGCCGCGACTAGCTGTGTCATCTCATGAGGTTGTGGTATCGCAGCAGACGGGATCGCGATCACGCACCAGGGAAAGCTCAGCCGGGTGACCGCGGTGTCCGCGTCGCAGGCGGGCCCCGCAGCCTGGACATGCATCAATGAGCAGACACAGGTGAGCTGGGCGTACCGCCGCCCAGCTCACCTTCCACACAACCGCCAGACGCCACCGGACTTGGCCAGGCACCTCGGGCAGGCCCTGGTGCCGTAGAAGTCGGCCCATTCCCGTCGCGCCGCCGCCTCGAACGCCGCCACGTCCTCGAAGACCGAGCCGTCCAGGCGCAACGCGGTTCCGTCGTAGGCGACCAGGTGTGCCATACGGATCTCGGATTGTGTGAGCCCGCTTGCCGCCTCCACCGCTTCACCCGTCACGGCGTCGATGACGACCCCGTACCCGACTCGGTCTCGAAACGCGGCCGGCCGCACCGGCAGACCCAGAAGTTCCACCATGACCCCGGGTGGGCAGCCGTTGAGCCTCGCCATCCGGTCCAACCAGGATCCGAAGGACTCGCCGGCCTCCAGGGCATCCACGAGGACGAGCCGGCGCGGCAGGCGCCGCGTACCGGGACCGAGACCGCTGCTATCAGGTACGGGCGCTGCTATCACATGCGCTCTCACTTAGGGTGCGTGGCTATCACCTTCAAGCGCGCCAGACAGTCTGTCAGCGCGTGATCGCAGGCCGGGCCCTTGCGCACCGTCCTGCATACCCGGTATGTATATCCCCATGACGCAACACCATACCGAGTATGCACGGGTCCCGTGACATGTCCGTCCTGCACGCGCTGTTCGCCGCGGGCGACTGGCGGCACCTGCTCAAGTGGTTCGCTCGGCCGGTTACGCAGGGGGGTCGGCCGCGTAGTGGGGTCGCGATGGGGGTGGCCCTTGCCGTCATGGGGGTGGGGGCGGTGGTCAGGCCCGTGCGGTGGGGGCGAGTTCTTGGGCGAAGAAGGCCACTGCTTGCTCAACGAGTTGCTGCGGGTTTGGGTGTCCGTCGAAGACGTGGTCGGCGCCTTCGACGGATTTGAGGGTCGAGCGTGCGCCGGCTGCGAGGAGGGCCTCGTGGAGGAGTTCGGCGTGGCGGATCGGGACTTTGCTGTCGGCGTCGCCGTGGACGATGAGGAATGGCGGGGCGTCGGCGCGGACGTGGGTCAGCGGGCTGGCTTGTGCGGCGGCGGCCTCGAGCGCCGCGGCGGCTTCGAGCGCGGCGTCGGTGTCGGCGTCGCTGTCGGTCTCGCCGGTGCTTCCCAGCAGGCCCGAGATCGCGCTGAAATGCCGCAGCGCCACCAGATCCGTCGGTGAGCAGAACGTCGCGGCGGCCGCGAGCGGCTGGTCGACCGCGCCGTCGGCGTCCTTGTCCGCGGGGGTGAGTGCCGCGAGGGCTCCGAGGGTTCCGCCTGAGGACTCGCCCCAGACGCCGACGCGGGTGGCGTCCAGGCCCCAGGTCGCGGCATTGGCCCGCAGGTACCTGATCGCGGCGCGGACGTCGTGCAGTTGGGCCGGGTACTTCGCCTCGCCGGACAGGCGGTAGTCGATGGTCGCGGCGGCGATGCCGGCGGCGGCCAGGGTGTCGAACACCGCGTTGGGGGCGAGGTTGGACGGCAGGTAGCGGCGGTCGCCGGACCAGAAGGCGCCGCCGTGCATCCAGACCACGAGGGGGACGGGGGACTGCGCGCTGGCCGCGGCCGGCAGGTGGAGGTCCAGCAGGAGCGGGCGGAAGCCCTGGATCTCGGCGTATGTCAGGCCGGTGGGCGTGATCTTTCCGGGGGTGCTCATGCGGGATCGCGACCTCGCCTGTGATCGAAGGAGGTCTGAGGGTATCGGGTTCTTGCTTTGTGGGCGCAGGATTTTTCGGCCGGGGGTTCAGTACCCGGCAGGCTCAGCGCTCCCGGAAGCCCTCCAGGAAGCGCCGGAACACGCCGCCGTCCCGGGGCAGCGCCGGCTGCGGCGGCGGGGGCTGGGCGCGGCGGGTGGCGATGGGCTGGTCGTAGTCGGTGCGCAGGAGCGCGTCGATGGTCTGCTGCTCGTCGAAGTCCTCGGAGCCCTCGATGGTCGGCACGAAGCCGACCAGCATCCCGTCCTTCATCACCTGGGCTTCCAGCCCCGCGGTGTCGTCGGTGTCCCACTCGGCCTGCCGCCCGCCCGGGAGCATCACGCGGATCCCGAACTGGTAGACGCTGACCTTGGCGACGTGCGCGTCGACGCCGCGTTCGCGCAGGGCGTCGACCACGCGGCGCGCTCGATTCTCGTCCATGCTGATCAGGGTAACCGCCTGACCTCGGTCTGGGCATCGATGTTCGACGGCGGTGATCGCGCGCGGCGCCGGCACTGGCCAGGACCGGGCGGGCCACAGTGCTCCTCCGGCCCGCCCGGCCTGGTCGTGACCGCTCTCGCGCGGCGTCCGGCGAAGGTCAGGCGACGCGGTCCAGGTAGCCGTTGTTGATCAGCCACATCACGTTCACGGTCGCGGGCGCGCCGGGGATGAGGCTCGCGTCCAACTGGTACTGCCGGCCGAGGCCGGGCTGGGCGAACCACGGCGCGACCGGGCCGGCGTCCACCGTGAAGTCCTTCAGGACCCGGTAGTCGTGGTAGTTGCAGGTCGCGGGCGGAGTGCTGTCGAGGCTCTGCGGCGGGATCGACCGCTCGGAATAGAGCGACCCCGCCGGGGCCAGGAAGCTGCCGTACTCGCTGCCGTAGCGGTCGATCTGCTGCCCGGGCCGCAGCCGCTCCTGCCATTCCACGGGCTGGCCGTTCGGGCCGATCACGTAGCCGTTGTCCGGCGGGTAGATCCAGCCGCCGGAACCGCCGTTGGCGGCCGGGTTGTAGTACTGCGCGAGGAACGCGGCGGGGGACAGGCCCCCGGTGCGGCGGTAGCCGGTGAGCTCGATGCCGACGACGCCGAGGACCGGCAGTTGTGCCGGCCCCAGACGCGGGTCGCCGTCGAAGAACGCGGCGGAGCACTCGCTGAGATCGGCGGGCTGGTTGTGCGTACTCGCCGTCGCAGCCGTGGTGCCTGCGTCTGTGGTCGTGACCGTGGTGCGCGCGGCCGGCGCGCTCGTCACCGCGGCGGTGGCGGGCGCCGCCATCGCCAGGAGAACCGTGACCGACGCGGCAGCGAAGATCCGACTCGACTTCATGCACACTCCTTGGAATCCGGGCGCGCCCTCGCGCGCCTCACGCCACCCGGCGGCCCCGGACGCGCACGGCGTCCTCGCTACCCGGAGTGATCAAAAGGTAATGCGCGTCCAGGCCGGGAACGGGCAAGGACACGGCAAGACACGAAAAGATACGGCAAAACACGGCAGGACCCTGATGTCTTCTTGTCGTCTCATCACCCTGCGTCGAGTCGCTGGCTCCGCAGGCGGGCGTGCGCCTGTAGCGTTTGCGGCGTGGATCGTTTCAACGGGTTGGAAATCCCTGAATCGCCGGCCGAAGCGCTCGACCCCGCGCAGCTCGCGCTGATCGTCTACGACATGCAGGTCGGCGTGCTGCGGCAGATCGAGGACGGCGAGCGGGTGCTGGCGAACGTTCAGCGGCTCCTGGACGCGGCCCGCAGCCGGGGGATCCGGACGATCTTCCTCCGGCACTACTTCATGCCGACCGCGCTGGCCGGCGTCTTCCAACTCCGGCAGGCCAAGCTCTGGCAGCGCAAGGACGCCGCCGCCGACACCCGCCCGCTGATCCCGCACGGCTCGCCCGGGTTCCAGCTCGCCGAGGGCCTGGACCCGCGCCCGGACGAGGCGGTCATCGACAAGATCACGATGTCCGCCTTCGAGGGCACGCCGCTGGACATCGTGCTGCGCGACTGCGGCGTGCGCAGCTACCTGATCGCCGGCGTCGCGATGGAGGTCGGCATCGAGCCGACCGTGCGGCACTCCGCCGACCTCGGCTACATCCCGATCGTCGTGCGCGACGCGTGCGGCGCCGGAAACAAGGAGGCTGCCGAGCGGTCGATCGCCTCCATGGAGTTCACCGGCGATGCGATCCTGACCGACACCGACGAGGTCTGCGCCATCCTCGACAACGCCCCCTGATCAGCTCCGCTCAGCGCGGTTCCGCTCAGCTCAGCGCAGATCAGCTCCGCGGCTTGCCCTCGACCCCCGGCTGCATCCAGTCGAAAGTCCGCTCCACCGCGCGCCGCCAGTTCGCGTACTCGCTCTCGCGCCGTCCGGCGTCCATCGCCGGGTTCCACAAGGCCGCGCGGTGCCAGTTGCGGCGCAGGCCCTCCAGGTCCGGCCAGTAGCCGACCGCCAGGCCCGCGGCGTAGGCGGCGCCCAGGGACACCGTCTCGGCGACCATCGGGCGGACCACCGGGGCGTCCAGGACGTCGGCGACGAACTGCATCAGCAGGTTGTCGGCGGTCATGCCGCCGTCCACCTTCAGGGTGGTCAGCTCCAGGCCGGAGTCGGCGTTCATCGCGTCCACCACCTCGCGGGTCTGCCAGCCGGTGGCCTCCAGGACCGCACGCGCCAGGTGGCCCTTGGTGATGTACGAGGTCAGCCCGACGATCACGCCTCGGGCCTCGCTGCGCCAGTGCGGGGCGAACAGGCCGGAGAAGGCCGGGACGATGTAACAGCCGCCGTTGTCCTCGACGGTGCGGGCCAGGGTCTCGATCTCCGGGGCGGTGGTGATCAGGCCGAGGCTGTCGCGGAACCACTGCACCAGCGAGCCGGTGACCGCGATGGAGCCCTCCAGGGCGTAGACGGCCGGTTCGGTGCCGATGCGGTAGCCGACGGTGGTGAGCAGGCCGTGGGTGGAGCGGACCGGGGTGTCGCCGGTGTTCAGCAGCAGGAAGCTGCCGGTGCCGTAGGTGCACTTGGCCTCGCCGCGGGCGAAGCAGGTCTGGCCGAACAGCGCCGCCTGCTGGTCGCCGAGCGCGGCCGCTATCCGGACGCCCGGCAGGGCGCGCGCGGCCGTGCCGTAGACCTCGGCCGAGGAGCGGATCTCCGGCAGCATCGCCGCCGGGACGCCGAAGAAGTCCAGCAGGTCCTGGTCCCACTGCAGGGTCTTGACGTTCATCAGCTGGGTGCGGCTGGCGTTGGTGACGTCGGTGACGTGCACGCCGCCGTCGACCCCGCCGGTCAGGTTCCAGATCAGCCAGCTCTCCATCGTGCCGAACAGGATCTCGCCGCGTTCGGCCCGCTCGCGCAGGCGCGGGGTGTGGTCGAGCATCCAGCGGATGCGGGGCGCCGAGAAGTACGTGGCCAGCGGCAGCCCCGAGCGCTCCATGACGATCGCGGCGTCCGGGCGCCGGGCGTACTCGGCGACCAACTCGTCGGTGCGGGTGTCCTGCCAGACGATCGCGCGGCCCAGCGCGTGGCCGGTGGCGCGGTCCCACAGGACCGTGGTCTCGCGCTGGTTGGCGATGCCGATCGCCGCCACCTGCCCGGCGGCCACGCCGACCTTGGCCAGGGCCTCGGGGGCCAGGTGCTCCAGGTTGCGCCAGATCTCCCCGGCGTCGTGCTCGACCCAGCCGGGCTTGGGGAAGTACTGCTTGTGCTCGCGTTGGGACACCGAGACCAGGCGGCCGCCGCGGTCGAACAGGATGCAGCGCGTGGATGTCGTGCCCTGGTCGATCGACATCACGAAGTGCGCGACCATGGTGCAGCCTTTCGGTGAGGGGGAGTTCAGGCTGTGGGCGGGGAGTGGTGGCGCAGATGGCGCAGACGGCGCAGATGACCGCGCCGGGCCGCGCCGGGGACTACCAGCGTCCGGCGCCCAGATCCCGCGAGATCATCTGGGCCGCGTTCTGCACGGCCTCGGCCAGCGCCGGATCGGGTTTGCCGGTCGAGGGACACAGCCGGTCCACCGCCCCGGTGATGCTGATCGCGCCGACCACCAGCCCGCCGTAGCCGCGGATCGGCGCGGCGATCGAGGCCTGGCCGAGCGTGGACTCCTCGATCTCGGCGGCGTAGCCGTGTTCGCGCACCTTCGTCAGCTCCCGGCGCAGCGCCGCCGTTGTGACCAGCGTGCGCCGGGTGAGCGGTGCCAGCTCCGTCTCGCGCAGCTCCGCGGCGGCCTGGGTGTCGTAGGCCAAAAGGACCTTGCCCAGCGCACTGGCGTGCAACGGCAGTAGCGCGCCCACGTCCAGGCTCTGCAGGGAGTCGTCCGGCCGGAAGACGTGGTGCACGATCAGCACCTTGCCGTCCAGCAGCGTGCCGATCCACACCGCCTCGCCGCTGCGCGAGGCCAGCGCGTCGGCCCAGTTGATGGCCCGGGAGCGCAGCTCGTTCACGTCCAGGTAGCTGGTGCCCAGGTGCAGCAGGGTGGCGCCGAGCTGGTACTTGCCGCTGGACTTGTCCTGCTCGACGAAGCCCACGCCCTGCAGCGTGCGCAGGATGCCGTGCGTCGTTCCCTTCGCCAGGCCCAGGGAGGCGGCTATCTCCCCGACGCCGAGCCGCCCGGAACCGCGCGCCAGCAGGCGCAGGATCGCTGCCGCGCGTTCGATGGACTGCACGGGTCCCGGCATGGCGGTGATGATAGCCCTTCGTGCGGTGGTCGACGTCGTCGAACGCCGTACCCGGCGGCGGGCACGGCGCGGACGCGCCCGGCGGCGCATGCGCAGCCCCCCGGCCGGCCTGACCGGCCTGAACGGGGGACTGCAGGAAGATTACCGCCATGTCGCGCGACGGTACCCCAGGTCGAGGATCCTGACCAGAGTTCGACAATGTCGACCGCCATCCGTTGACGGGAGGTTTCCGTGAACGCACGCTGTGCGGAATCCCATGGTGAGCCGCGACACGCTCCCCGCGGGACATCAGGCGCCCCGGACGGCCGGGGCGTCCCACCCGGTCAGGAGGAGACATGGCGAATCGCTTGGCGGATCGCGTTCGGGCCAAAGGGCTCGTGGGAGAGATGGCCGCGGAGTTCGCGGGCACGTTCATCCTTCTGCTGTTCGGCCTCGGCGTAGTGGCACAGGTGGTCGCCGGCGGTATCGGCAACCACGACAGCATCGCCTGGGCCTGGGGTTTCGGCGTCCTGCTGGGCGTCTACGTGGCGGCCAAGATCACCGGTGCGCACCTGAACCCCGCGGTCACCGTCGCGCTGGCAGCCTTCGGCGGCTTCTCGTGGCGCAAGGTCGCCCCGTACGCCTTGGCGCAGACCCTCGGCGCGTTCGTCGCGGCCTTGATCGTGCGCTGGAACTACACCGAGGTCATCGCGAAGTTCGACCCGGGCCACACCCTCAAGAGCCAGGGCATCTTCTCGACGCTGCCCGGCAACGGCTCGCTGCCGGTGCACATGTGGGGCGGCTTCCGCGACCAGATCATCGGCACCGCGATCCTGCTGTTCTGCATCCTGGCGATCACCGACCTGCGCAACACCTCCCCGGGGGCCAACCTGGCGCCGGTCGTGGTGGGCCTGCTGGTGGTGGCCATCGGCATGGCCTTCGGCACCGACGCCGGCTACGCCATCAACCCGGCGCGCGACTTCGGCCCGCGCCTGGCGGAGTTCTTCACCGGCTACGGCACGGCCTTCCGAGACCAATACGGCGATCTGTACTTCTGGGTGCCCATCGTCGCCCCGATCATCGGCGGCCTGATCGGCGCCGGGCTCTACAAGCTCCTGATCGGCACCTTCCTGTCGGACGAGGCGACCCCGGACGACCCGGCCGCCGTGCCGATCGACCCGGCGGTCCCCGCCCAGCAGCCGGCCGCGTAGCCGGACCCGCGCACCAAAGTTCCAACCAGTTCTAGATTTCTGCGGATCGCGAGAGAGGCACCCCTTCATGGCTGACTACGTCGGCGCGGTCGACCAGGGCACCACCAGCACCCGTTTCATGATCTTCGATCACGGCGGCAACGAGGTGGCCCGGCACCAGTTGGAGCACGAGCAGATCCTGCCGCGGGCCGGCTGGGTCGAGCACAACCCCACCGAGGTCTGGGAGCGGACCCGGGCGGTCATCGAGACCGCGATGAACAACGCGCACCTGCACGCCTCGGACCTGGCGGCCCTGGGCATCACCAACCAGCGCGAGACCTCCGTGGTGTGGAACCGCCACACCGGACGCCCGTACTACAACGCGATCGTCTGGCAGGACACCCGGACCGACCGCATCGCCGCCGCCCTGGACGCCGACGAGCGCGGGCAGGTCATCCGCCGCAAGGCCGGCCTGCCCCCGGCGACCTACTTCGCCGGCGGCAAGATCCAGTGGCTGCTGGAGAACGTCGAGGGCCTGCGGGCCGACGCCGAGGCCGGGGACGCGATCTTCGGCACCATGGACACCTGGCTGATCTGGAACCTCACCGGCGGTGTGGACGGCGGGGTGCACGTCACCGACGTCACCAACGCCAGCCGCACGATGCTGATGGACCTGGAGACCCTGGACTGGGACGACGAACTCCTCGGGTTCTTCAACGTCCCGCGCGCCATGCTCCCGGCCATCCGGCCCTCCTCGGACCCGGCCGGCTACGGCAAGACCCGCGCCGACGGCCCGCTGCGCGGCGAGGTCCCGATCACCGGCGACCTCGGCGACCAGCAGGCCGCCACCGTCGGCCAGGTCTGCTTCACCCCGGGCTCGGCGAAGAACACCTACGGCACCGGCAACTTCCTGCTGCTGAACACCGGCAAGGAGATCGTCCGCTCCGAGAACGGGCTGCTGACCACGGTCGCCTACAAGTTCGGCGACGAGGACGCGATCTACGCCCTGGAGGGCTCCATCGCGGTGACCGGCTCGGCGGTGCAGTGGCTGCGCGACCAGCTCGGCATCATCTCCGGCGCCGCGCAGAGCGAGTCGCTGGCCCGGCAGGTCGAGGACAACGGCGGCGTGTACTTCGTGCCGGCCTTCTCCGGCCTGTTCGCGCCGTACTGGCGCTCGGACGCCCGCGGGGCCATCGTCGGCCTGTCCCGCTACAACACCAACGCCCACCTGGCCCGCGCCACCCTGGAGTCGATCGCCTACCAGACGCGCGACGTCGTGGAGGCGATGGAGCAGGACTCCGGCGTGAAGCTGGACGTGCTGCGCGTGGACGGCGGCGTCACCGCCAACGAGCTGGCCATGGAGATCCAGGCCGACGTGCTCGGCGTGCCGGTGTCCAAGCCGGTCGTGGCCGAGACCACGGCCCTGGGCGCGGCCTACGCCGCGGGCCTGGCCGTCGGCTTCTGGCGCACCACCGACGAGCTGGTCAGCAACTGGAACGAGGACAAGCGCTGGCAGCCGCGGGCCGACGAGGCCGCGCGCGCCAAGGGCTACCGCAACTGGAAGAAGGCCGTGGACCGGACGCTGAACTGGGTCGAGTTCGAGGACTGATCGATCGACCGCGGCGGGCCTTCGGGCCCGCCCCCGTCCCGTCCACCCGTAGTACAAACGGAGGAAACACCGTGCAATCCACACCCCTGGGCGCCCAGTACCGCCTCGGCGCCCTCCAGCAGATGGCCGAGGAGGAGTTCGACGTCCTGGTCATCGGCGGCGGCGTGGTCGGGGCCGGGGCCGCGCTCGACGCCGCCACCCGCGGGCTGTCCGTCGCCCTGGTCGAGGCCCGCGACTGGGCCGCCGGGACGTCGAGCCGCTCCAGCAAGCTGATCCACGGCGGTCTGCGCTACCTGGAGCAGCGCGACTTCGGTCTGGTGCGCGAGGCACTGACCGAGCGCGGCCTGCTCCTGAACCGGATCGCGCCGCACCTGGTGCGTCCGGTCCCCTTCCTGCTGCCCCTGCGGCACCGGATCTGGGAGCGCTTTTATATAGGTGCAGGCGTCATGCTCTACGACACCATGGGCGGTGCCCGCGCCCTGCCGCGCCACCGGCACCTGACCAAGACGGCGGCGCTGCGGCGCGCGCCGGGGATGCGGTCGGACTCGCTGGTCGGCGCGATCCAGTACTACGACGCGCAGGTCGACGACGCGCGGTTCGTGATGGCGCTGGCGCGTACCGCGGCGCAGTACGGGGCGCGCGTGGCGACGCGCACGCGCGTGACCGGCCTGCTGCGCGAGGGCGGCCGGGTCACCGGCGCCGTGGTCGAGGACCTCGAGGGCGGCGGCCGGATCGAGGTCAAGGCCCGGCAGGTGGTGGCGGCGACCGGGGTGTGGACGGACGACATCCACGAGCTGGCGCAGCTGCGGGCGTCGATCTCGGTGCGGGCGTCCAAGGGCGTGCACCTGGTGGTCCCGCGCGACCGCATCGATCTGCGGACCGGGCTGATCTCCCGGACCGAGAAGAGCGTGCTGTTCATCATCCCGTGGGGCCGGCACTGGCTGGTCGGCACCACCGACACCGACTGGGATCTGGACCGCGAGCACCCGGCGGCCAGCCGTGCCGACATCGAGTACCTGCTCGAGCACGCCAACGCGGTGCTCAGCAAGCCGCTGACCGAGGAGGACATCGAGGGGGTGTACGTGGGCCTGCGTCCGCTGCTGTCCGGCACCGCGGACAACACCACGAAGCTGTCCCGGGAGCACATCGTCGCCTCGCCGGCGCCCGGCCTGACGGTGGTGGCCGGCGGCAAGTACACCACCTACCGGGTGATGGCCAAGGACGTCGTCGACGCGGCGGTCGAGGACCTGGACACCACCGACGGCGCGAAGATCCCGGACTCGGTCACCGACAAGGTCCCGGTCCTGGGCGCGGAGGGCTTCGCGGCCCGGTGGAACGAGCGCGGCCGGATCGCGCGCCGGACCGGTCTGCACCAGGTGCGCGTGGAGCACCTGCTGCGCAGGTACGGGTCCTGCGTCGAGGAGCTGCTGGAGCTGATCGCCGCCGACGCCTCGCTGGCCGAGACGATCGCCGGGGCCGACGACTACCTGCGGGTGGAGGCGGTCTACGCGGCCTCGCACGAGGGCGCGCTGCACCTGGAGGATGTGCTGACGCGGCGCACCCGCATCTCGATCGAGTCCTGGGACCGCGGCGTCTCGGCCGCACCGGAGGTGGCGGCGCTGATGGCGCCGGTGCTGGGGTGGAGCGAGGCGACGGTGCGCGAGGAGGTGGAGCGCTATCTGGCCCGGGTCGAGGCCGAGCGGGCTTCGCAGGCCCGGGGCGATGACACGGAGGCCGATGCGGTGCGGCGGGCCGCGCCGGATCTGTTCGACGTCGCGCACGGCGCTCACGGGGGAGTCGCCGGCGGCGGGGCCGGAGCCGGTGCCGGAGCCGGTGCCGGAGATGCGGCGGTGGACGCGCAGGCGTGCGCGGCCGCGCCGGAGAATCGGCGCTGATCCTGCGGGTTTTGCGGGTCTGCGCTGATGGGGTGGGGCGGGCGATGCCCTAGGCGGGCAGGCGGCCATTGGGCCGCCTGAACCGGGTGTCGCTCGCCCTGCCCTTGTTTTCTCGGGGCTATCCGGCCCGCTGCCAAGCGACGCGCTCGTGCCAGCCGTGCCAGAAGTCCTGCCGCGAGGCGCGCAGCCACTGGTAGCAGCCGGTGGCCCAGAGCCAGCCGTTCTCGCCGACCTGGGCCCAGCGGTCGTCCGGCGCGGCGTGCGCCAGGACCGCCCAGGCGCCGCCGGCGATGGCGAGCGCGGCCACCAGTGCTTTGCGCGGCCCCGGCAGCGCGCAGGCGGCCATGACCGTCGCGAAGACCACCAGCCACGCGAGCGCGTGCCAGCCGGCGCCCTGCACCGGCCGGCTCGACTCTGCCAGGCTCGACTCGGTCCGGAACGACACGGCCAGCGGGAACGCCGCGGCGACCAGGCGCAACCGCATCAGCCGCAGCTGCGCGAACGGAGCCTTCACCGAGAACCCGCGCCGCACGCAGATCGCGGTCAGCACCGCGACGAGCAACTGGCCGTAGCAGAACAGGAACACGGCGGTGGCGTCCTTGGCCGCGCCCTCCTTCGGCCCCGCCGAGGCCAGCCCGCCGGGTAGCAGCGCCCACACGGTGAGCGCGGAGACCCACAGCCAGGTGGGGATCCACTCGACGCCGCCCCAGTACGTCAGGCCTATGACGATCAGCGGCGCCAACGGAATCAGGATGCTGAACCACCCCGCCCCGGTCAGCGCCGCGCCGGCGGTCGGGACCGCGGCGGCCAGCGACCACAGGGCGACGATCACCCAGAACGTGGTGCGCGGCCAGCGCTCGCGCAGCTCGTCCATGAGCTTCTCGAGGCCGTCGAAGAAGGCGTCCAGCCACATTGATGTATCCCCCGCTCACCGTTCGCGATGGGGAGGTTACCAGGGCCCTTATTCGTGCGACATGCGATTTCGGTGGCGGCGGCTGTGGGCTACCGAAGCCCCGCGCGCTCCTCGATCAGCCGGGTGGCGGCCTCGTCCAGCGCCATCCGCATCAACGCCAGCACCGAGTCCAGCGCCAGCGGGCGCAGCCGGTCCAGGCCGCCGATGATGTCCGGCCAGCGGTCGGCGGGGTAGCCGGCGGCCTCGAAGGGGGCCCAGATCTGGTCCACGTACAGCTGCACGAAGGACTTCGCCACGGCCTGGACGTGCGTGCGCGCCTCGGCCGCGGCCTTCAGGGCGCTGTCCGGCGGGATGCCCAGGGCCATCAGGTCGGCACCGATGCGGGTCAGCTGGGGGGAGCGCTCCTCGTAGCGGCCGTTGCCCAGGGGGCGCAGCAGGCCCAGGTCCACGGCCGAGTTCAGCAGGGCCGTGCTGCGGTCGGGGTCGGACTTCGCGCTGCTCTGGTCGCCGTCCTGATTGCTGTCCCGATTGCTGTCCTGGTCACTGTTCTGGTCCAGGCCGGGGAACAGGGTGTGGATGTCCTCCAGGCGGACCACGCGCTTGTCGCCGTCGTCGAAGGCCTGGTGGACGGCGGCGGCGAAGGAGGCGAACTCGGCGCCGCCGCCGAGCATGCGGCGGATCGACTCCAGGGTGAAGCCCTCGGCCTGCAGGCGCTTGATCTGCTCCAGGCGCGCCAGGTGTTCGGGCCCGTAGTAGCCGACGCGGCCGCGCACGGTCGGGGCCGGCAGCAGGCCGCGGGACTGGTGCTCGCGGATGTTGCGGACCGTCATCCCGGACAGGCGCGCGAGGTCGTCGACGCGGTATTCCTCGTCGTTCACCCCGTGTGCCTCCCGATGGTCTGTGCCTCCTGATGGTCCGCGATGTGATCGAGGATAACCGACTGGCGGGTTCCGAGCGGCGCCGGTTGCGGACCCGGCCGATAGTGGAGGGGCACGCGACCGGCCGGTGGAAGGAGCCCCCGATGGCCTGCGGAACACGTACCGACCTGGGCCTGCTGGCCCTGCGGCTGGGCACCGGCGGCGTCCTGATCGCGCACGGCACCCAGAAGCTGTTCGGCTGGTTCGGCGGCCGCGGCCTGAAGGGCGCCGCCGCCGGCATGCACGCGATGGGCTTCCGCCCCGGCCTGCCGAACGCCCTCATGGCCGGCCTCGGCGAAGCCGGCGGCGGCGCACTGCTGGCCCTGGGCGCCGCGACCCCGGCCGGCGGCGCGGCGGCGATCGGCGCGATGGCGGCCGCGGTGGAGGTGCACCGGCCGAAGGGCTTCTTCAACAGCACCGGGGGCTACGAGTACCCGGCGTTCCTCGGGCTGGCGGCGGCCGGGCTGGCGGTGACGGGTCCGGGGCGGTACTCGGTCGACCACGCCACCGGCAACCGGCTGAACTCCCCCGGGATACTGGTCGGCGCGTTCGCGCTCAGCGCGGCGGCGGCCGCGGAGGTGCTGCGACGGCGGACGAGGGTGGTGGCGGCGCAGGCGGCGGCCGAGCAGGAGAAGGCGGAGGCGGAGGCAGCGGTGGCGGAGCTGCCGTGAGCTGGTGAGGGGCAGGCAGGCGCCGGCCGCGAGCCGAGCGGTCGCTGCCACGAGCCGGCCGCCGTCGACTGCCCACCCCACCGGCGCGGCGCCTACTTGCGCCTACTTCTGTCGAAGCCCGTCCATCAGCAGGTCCATCAGCCGCCCCGCCTGCTCCCGCTGCTCCGGCGGCGTGCACACCGAGAACACCCCGACCAGTGCCACCACCACGTCCTCGGCGGCGACGTCCGCGCGCAGCGTCCCGGCGGCGGCGCCCGCGTCGAGCAGGCGGCGTACCGCCCGTGACAGCTCCTCGCGGGCCTGGGAGCGGGTGACGGTGCCGTCGGCGATCAGCGCGCGCAGGGCGTCGGCCATCTCGCGCTTGGTGGCGATGTAGTCGGCGAAGCGGTCCATCCAGGCGCGCAGGGCGCGCTCCGGGGGTAGTTCGGCCAGCAGTTCGTCGGCGGCTTCGCACAGGCGTCCGCGCTCGGCCAGGTAGACCGCCTCGACCAGGGCCTCGCGGGTGGGGAAGTGGCGATAGAGGGTGCCGATGCCGACGTCGGCCTCCTTGGCGACCGCCTCCAGGGAGACCTTGCCGTCGCCGGCGGTGAAGGCGCGTTGGGCGACCTCGATGAGGCGCTGGCGGTTGCGCTGCGCGTCCGCGCGGGCCGGGGCTGGTCGCGCTGATCCGGTGGCCATAAAGCGGAGGCTCCTCCGTTTCTGCTATCGTGAGGCGTACCGGAGGGTCCTCCGGTTGTTCCCCCACTATCTCACCTCACAGACGGGAACGGGACATGAGCAGCATCGACAAGGCCGACAAGGCCGACAAGGCCGGCAACACGGCCCCCGGCGGCACCGCCACCCTGGCCGGACACCCGGTCGCGCGCATCGGCTACGGCGCGATGCAGCTGGCCGAGCACCGTCCGGGGCGTCCGGCCCTCAGCCCCGACGCGGCCGTGGCCCTGCTGCGCACGGCGGTCGACAGCGGCATCAACCACCTGGACACCGCCGAGTTCTACGGGACCGCCGCCGCCAACGCCAACGACCTCATCCGCGCCGCGCTGCACCCCTATCCCGACCACCTCGTGCTGGTGACCAAGGTCGGCGCCGAGCGCGACGCCACCGGAGCGCTGGTGCCGGCGCAGCGTCCCGAGCAGCTGCGGGCCAGTGTCGAGGCGAACCTGGCGCGGCTGGGCACCGAGCGCCTCGGCGTGGTCAACCTGCGCCGTCTGGATCACGCGCCCGGGATCGTCGCCGAGGGCGAGCAGGTCGTCGACCTGGACAGCCAGCTCGCCGCATTCATCGCCTTGCGGGACGAGGGCAAGATCGACGGCATCGGGCTCAGCGCGGTGGACGCCGACCAGCTCCGGCACGCGCTGCCCGCCGGGATCGTGTGCGTGCAGAACTCGCACAGCCCGGTCGACCGCGCCAGCGAATCAGTGCTCGACGTGTGCCGGGAGCACGACATCGCGTGGGTGCCGTTCTTCCCGCTGGGCTCGGCGTTCCCGCAGTTCCCGAAGGTGGTCGACCAGCCGGCGGTGCGCGCCGCGGCCGAGGCGCTGGGCGTCACCCCGGTCCAGGTCGGCCTGGCCTGGCACCTCGCGCACTACGCTTACACGCTGCTGATCGCCGGCACGACCGATCCCGCGCACCTGGCCGAGAACATCGCCGCCGGAGCGGTACGGCTGGACGCCCAGACCCGCGCGGCGATCGACGCGATCGCGGTGCCGGCCGCCACCTGAGCCCGGACCGGCCGCCGAGATCGGCATCTTCATCGCGAATCGACCCCCGACTTCCACTTCGATACAACGTTCTGTAATGCTGTTCGCCCGACGACCACGGCATGCTGCCATCGGACTTGGGGGAGACGCGGGTGGACTGGCTGCTGGCCATGGGATACGGCGCGATCGGCGGCGCGGTGGTCGAGGCGGTGGTGAGCTCCGACCGGGTCCTGGCCTGGAACGCCGCGCGCCATCAGGCGCTGGCGCGGCGGGGCGCGACGCCGGGGCCCGCGCTGACGGCGTACGTCGATCCGCTCTCGGACGTGGCGGCGGGGCTGACCCGGGTCCTGCTCGGCGCGGTCGCCGGACTGCTGTTCCACTCGCAGGTGACCGGCGCGTACGCGGCGATCGCCGTCGGCTGCTCGGCGCCGACGGTGCTGCGGCAGCTGGGATCGGCGCGGCTCGGTGCGGGGTTCGAGATTCAGGCCGGGCTGGCGCTGAGCGGCGGACCTGAGCAGGGGGCTGCGACGAGTGCCGCCCCGTACGCCAGCGGGTCGGCAGCTGGACCCGAGCCGGCATCGGAACCCGAGGCTGAGCCGGCGGCTGAAGACGCGGCCGTGCCGCCGAACACGTCGCCGAGCACGTCACCGGAGACGCCGACGAAGACGCCCACTGTCCCGCAGCCGCCGAACACGCCGACTGTCCCGCAGCCGGCGATCGCCGAGGAGCAGGCGTGAGCCGCGGTCCGATCGGGCGTCGCTACTGGTCGTCGCTGACCGGCCTGGGCTCCGGCCCCGCTCCGGAGCGGGACTGGCGCGGCCAGACGTTCTGGCGACGCTACGTCGCCTCCTTCTTCGTGCTGCCGCAGCCGTCGGCGGGGTCCGAAACAGGTGCCGAAGTTGCCGATGCCGATACCGATACCGAAGCCGGCACCGTCTCCGTGCCCCAGCACATCCGGTCGCCGAAGCTCGTGCGCTATCAGGCGGCGGTCCTGGTCGGGGCGGTCGCTCTCGTGGTGGTCGTTGTCTCGGTGACGCAGGGGGGCGGGCAGCCCAGCAATGGATCGAACCCGTCCGGCCCGACCTCGTCCAGCACCGCCTCAGTCCCGCCCACCACCGCGACCGGCCCCACGAAGGCGCCGACCACCATCCCGTCGAAGCCCGGCCCGTGGCAGGGAACCGTGCGCGTCACCATGAACGGCGAGCACGTCACCGCCGGTCCGATTCCGGGCGCGGGCTTGGTGTTCGGCCTTCAGGTGGGAGCTCAGGGAACGCTTGTGGGCCCCGGCAACCTCGCGGCGTGGACCGCGGACAAGAGCCCGACAGCCGCAGGCTGCGTAGCTCTGCTTCAGGGACACGCGGTGTATCAGGCGGCTGTCAAGGTCGGGGACCAGCTCTGCGTCGCCGCTCTGAACGGACGCACCGCCCTGGCCAAGGTCAGCGCCGAGGACCAGGACGCCAGCAACGGTCAGTACATCGACCTGGACGTCCTGGCCTACGCGGCGGCCTCTTAAGGCCCTGCTTAAGGCGCTGCTTCAAGCCTCGCGCCCGGTTCCTTAGCTCGCGCCGACCGGGTGCGTGATCTTCGTGGTGTCGACGAACAGCGCCCCGAACGCCGTCGCCAGCGCGGTCAGCGCCGCGGCGGCGTTCACGTGGTGCTCGCCGTTGATCGCCAGCGCCAGGGCGGACACCACGATCGCCACGGCCCCGATCGCGACGGCGGCCTCCCACAGCAGGTCGCTCTTCTGCCCGAGCGAGGCCGCGGCGCTGTCCTGCGCGGCCTCGACGGTCTTCGTGACCTGCGAGGTCTCCTGCGATGTCACCTGCGAGGTCTGCTGCGAGGCCGCCTGCGAGCCGCCGGCCGGCTGCCCGGCGCCGCCGCCGGACCCCTCCAGCGTCTTCATCAGCGGATTGATGATCCCGCCCAGGAACCCCGACCCGATGACGCCGGCGAACTGGCCCACGTCCGGCAGGTTCAAGCTCGCCCCGCGCCAGGACACCACGGCGAGCGCCGCCGCGACGACGGCGAACCCGACGAGCTGCGCGGCGCGCGCGATCGTGGCGTTCGATATGGAGGGGGCGGCCATCATCACCTTCTCAGGGTCGGTACATGCGGGAGGGCAGCACCAGGATGGACCCCGCGACCTCCGCCGCACAATAGGGATGGTCCCGCCATCGCCGCAGGTACGCGGTCCGCGGGAAGCATCCGTGCCCGAGACTGGTTGTGATCGCCAACACGACCCAGGAGGATCCGAAATGGCGATGCGAGCAGTGTGGAACGGCCAGGTGCTGGCCGAGAGCGACGACACCGTCGTGGTGGAGGGCAACCACTACTTCCCGACGGGGGCGCTGAACAGCGAGTTCTTCTCCACCAGCGAAACCCACACCGTCTGCCCGTGGAAGGGCCTGGCCAGCTACTACACCGTCACCGTCGCGGGCGAGGCCAACGCCGACGCCGCGTGGTACTACCCCGAGCCCAAGGCCGAGGCCGAGCACGTCCGCGACCGGGTCGCGTTCTGGCGGGGGGTGAAGGTGGAGGCGGTCTGAGGCGCCTCCCGCTTAAGCCATCTGGACGTCCTCGACGATCTCGAACCGGTTGCCGTCCGGGTCCTTGAACTCGTACATCGGCGGCACGCCCGGCCACCGGAGCAGCTCCCCGACCTCGATGCCGCGCCCCCGCATGGCGGTGTGCTCGGCTTCGGCGTCGGGGACCATGAAGCGGATGCCGGTGTCCTGGCCGACGGTGCCGCCGGCGACCAGGGCGACCGACACCCGGGCGCCGGGGGCGGCGACTGTGACCCAGCGGAAGCCTTGGTTTGCGCGCAGGTCCAGGCGCTTTTCGAAGCCGAGGGTGTCGGTGAAGAATTCCAGGGCCTTGTCCTGGTCGGTGACCGGGATGCCCACGGCGCCGATGTCGGTGATGGTGGTCTCGTACATGGCAGTCTCCTGATTCTCAGTTCTTGTCGGTGCCGTACATCAATGATCCCGGCGTGGTGAGCGTCTCGCCGGTCTCCAGCCAGGTCTTCAGGCCGGACAGGATCATCGGCCAGCCGCCGTAGATCTCGGCGGGGGCGTCCGGGGGCAGTTGGTCGTGGACGACTGTCAGCCGGCACGAGTCGCCGACCGGCTCGATCTCCCAGGTCACCCTGGTCGTCCCGGCTGCCTCGGCCTGCGGGCCCCACAGTGCCCGCATGCTCTGCACCAGGCGGCGTGGCGGGTCGACCTCCAGGTTCTCGCCCTCGATGACCGCTCTGTCGCCCGCCGGGTGGCGGAGTTCGTACGGCGAGCCCTGGTTCCAGTCGGACTCCACCGCCAGGCCGAAGTGGTACTTCGCCCGGATGTCCGGGTCGGTGATGGCCTCCCACAGGCGCTCGGGCGTGGTGCGGATGTAGATCTCGAAGACGCGCTCCATCTGTTCCTCCAGCTCACGCTTCAGGTCCACCAGGCCGGCCGCCCACTGCTCGGTGTACTTGCCGACCCAGCGGTCGTGGACCTGGCGGATCGGGACCGGGTTGAGGAAGTGCAGCTTCTCCCGGCCTCGGCGGCGGGTGACGACCAGGCCCGCCTCCTCCAGGATCCGCAGGTGCTTGGCCACGGCGATGCGCGTCATGTCGTGCCGCGCGGTCAGCGCCGCCAGGGTCTGGCCGTCGTCGGCGAACAGCTCGTCCAGCAGCGCCCGGCGCGTCGGGTCGGCCAGGGCCTTGAACACGGGGTCCATGCCTCCACAATAGGAAACCATTTGGTTTCCTGTCAACGGCGCGCGGCGCGCGGCGGGCGCGGGCAGCACACTGCCCGGCCGCGAGTTCACGGCCGGGCAGTGAAAAGGCAGCTTCGAGCAGGCGGTTCAGCCGCGCGGCAGTACCTCCGACAGCACCGCCGGCAGGCCGGTCCAGTCCGTCGACACCACGGTGGCGTGCTTGCTCGCCAGCAGTGCGACTCGGGCTTGGGCGTCGGACTGGCTCGGGGCGGTGTCGCTGAGGGTCGGGGCGACGTTTTGGGCGTCGGTCATGATCAAGAGGTAGTGGTTGCTGTAGTACCAGGAGGTGTCGACGGTGGTGACGAAGGTGTTGGCGTCACCGTCGAAGACCACGAACCACGGCCGGATCGAGGTGTCCGAGTACTGGCTGCGCGGGTCGCCGGTCTGGGCTCCCAGGACGCAGGGGAAGACGGCGGCCTGGGACACGTTGCCGGAGGCCGCCAGGTTCTTCAGGTACGTGCCGTACTCGACGTCCGTGTGCAGGGTGTCGAAGGGGTTGGCCAGCTCCACGGTGCCGGGGATGACGTAGAGGATGACCTTGCCGGCCAGGGCCGAGCGGGAGGGCCAGGCGTCGGCCTTCGCGGCCGCGTCCAGGTTCGGGTAGGTGCCGTTGAGCAGGTTGGCCGGGCGGTAGACCAGGCTGCCGAGGTGGGCGTTGATCAGGGCGTCCAGCTGCGACGGGCCCAGGCCGTAGTCGGCCTCGAAGCCCTGCTTCATCTCCAGCTTGATGTACAGCGGGCCGGTGGTGGTGTGCGAGGCCAGCCAGTACTTGACGTCGTCCAGGCAGGAGCCGAGGTCCTTGTTGGCCGAGCCGGTGTAGATGTCGGCGGGCTTGGAGGCGTCGACGCAGTTGTTGTTGTTCCCCAGCGGGTTGCTGTGGCTGACCTTCCACTCGTTCGTGAAGATGTCGGTCCAGGTGTCCAGCTCGATCATCGAGGTCCCGGCGTCCAGCGCGTTGGCCAGGTGCGGGAACTCGGCCCCGTCGTCGTACGTGTTGTGCAGGCCGACCACGGTGCTGTGGGACAGCGGGGCCGAACCGGTGTCCGCGGCCGCCGGCGCGATGGTGGCGGCCAGGGCGAGCACGGCGGCGCCGAGCGTCGCGGCGCCGGCCGTGAACCGACGGAGCCAGGGTGCTGTCATGGGTGGGTACCTCCTGGTGGCGATCGCCGGAGCGTGGGGTTTGCTCCGCGGTGGAGGTTAGCCGCGATATCAGGAGGAAGACAGAGCCCTCAGATGAACCGTGTGTGACCGGTTGGATCACTGTGCGTCCGGTGGTTGAAGTTTCACAGAACTCTGATACCAAGGCCCTGCCGCCGGAGCGCGAGAATTTCGTGATCATGCGCTTCGGGGACCGCGATCATGGGGCGGTCCGGCGCCGTCCGTGATGCGCGCCAGGCGACGAAAGGGTGGGCGATGACGAGCGAGGTCCGGTCCGGGCAGGCGCCGAACGATGACGACTACCCCGCGGTGGACCTGCGGATGGACGTGCCGCACTCGGCGCGTGTCTACGACTACCTGATCGGCGGCAAGACCAACTTCGAGGCCGACCGGATCGCCGCGAAGGCCTCGGTGGAGGCCTGGCCGGCGCTGCCCGTCTCGATGCGGACCACCCGCGACTTCATGCAGCGCGCGGTGCGCCACCTCACCGAGCAGTACGGCGTCCGGCAGTTCCTGGACATCGGCACCGGCATCCCCACCTCGCCGAACGTTCACGAGATCGCCCAGGCAATCGCCCCGGACACGCGCGTGGCCTACGTCGACAACGACCCGATCGTGCTGACCCACGCCAGGGCTCTGATGTCCAGCACCGCCGAGGGTCGCACCTGCTATGTCGACGCCGACTTCCGCGACCCCGAATCGATCATCGACAACCCCCGGCTGCGCGACGTCCTGGACTTCTCCCAGCCGGTGGCGCTGTCGCTGATCGCGATCGTGCACTTCGTGCTGGACTCCGACGACCCGCAGGGCAGAGTGCGCCGCTTCATGGACGCGCTGGCCCCCGGCAGCTTCCTGGCGCTGACGGTGTTCACCGGCGACACCGACCCGGTCGGCGTGGGCGGCGTGAGCCGGGAGTACAACGCCCGCGGGATCCCGCTGCAGGTGCGCGACAAGGGCGAGACCGAGGCTTTCTTCGAGGGCTTCGAGCTGCTCGACCCCGGCGTCGCGCTGGTGCACCACTGGCGGCCGGACGCCGACGCGGCGCCGATTCGGGACCAGGACATCGCGATGTACGCGGGCGTCGCGATCAAGCGTTAATCAAGTGCAGCCGGGCGCGCGCAGCGGTAGCCTGCGCGCGTCGGAACACCAAGCCGACGGAACACAGCCCACGGAACGGATGGAGACGGACATGGCCGCCACGGGACGCCCCGGACCCTTGTTCGCCGAATCCGCCCGGAGGGCATCCCTTGCTGTTCCGTTTGTTGGAGAACTCTGCTGACCCCTTCCGCCCCGACGACCGCGGCCACGCCCCCGGCACCCCGCCCGCGACGGTCCGGCGGTTCCTGACCCGCGAGTTCCGGCCGCTGCGCGCGGTCGTCCTGCTCGCGCTGGCCACGACGATCGCCGCCGCCGCGATCGAGGTCTGGCTCATCGGGTACGCCGGCCGCCTGGTCGATCTGCTCGCCACGGCCGATCGCGACCGGTTCTGGGCCGAGCACGGCCGCGGGCTGATCCTGGCCGCGGTGCTGGTCCTGATCGTCCGGCCGCTGCTGCACGTCTGCGGCGAGGGCCTGGACGACATCGCCTTCCGCGTCAACGCCCAGTCGCTGGCCCGCTGGCGGCTGCACCGCTACGTCTCGCGCCAGTCGGTGGGCTGGTTCCGCGACGAGCTCGCCGGCCGGATCGCCACCTGGGTCCGCGACGGCGGCACGGCCGCGGCCACCGCCTCCTACGCCGTCATCCACACGCTGGTCGCGGTGGTGGTCTACATCGCCGGGTCGGTGTGGCTGGTCGCGGCGATCGACCCGCGGCTGGTGGTCCCGCTGGCGGCCTGGATCGTGCTGTACTCGGCGCTGCTGGTGTGGCTCGTCCCGCGCTACCGGGCCGCCCACGAGCGCATGCAGGAGACCGAGTCCGAGCTCACCGGGCTGCTCGTCGACACCTACGCCAACGCCGACATCCTCGCGCTGTTCCCGGACCGCGGGGCCGGCGACCGGCGGGTCTTCGCCGCCGCGCGCCGCGCGTATCTGGGCGTGCAGCGCGTCGAGGTGACCATCAACGCCAGCATGACGGCGCTCGGCGGCGGGCTGCTCGTGGGCCTGATCGGCTACGGCATCGTGCTCTGGCACGCCGGCGCGGCGCCGATCGGGCTGGTGGCGGCGGCCGCGGCGCTGAGCCTGCGCATCACGTCGATGGGGGAGTGGCTGCTCGACGCGCTCTCGGACATGTTCGGCGCGCTCGGGCAGCTGGACCGGTCGCTGCGCACCGTCGCGCAGCCGCTGGCCGTCGAGGACTCCCCGACGGCGGTCATCCTCCCGCCGGCCAAGGGGCGCATCCGGTTCCAGGACGTCAGCCACCACTACGGACGCGGCGCGGGCGGCCTGGACCGCCTCAGCCTGGACGTCGCCGCCGGCGAACGCGTCGGTCTGGTCGGCCGCTCCGGGGCGGGCAAGTCGACGGTCGTCAGCCTGCTGCTGCGCTTCTACGAGGCCGAGTCCGGCACGATCCGGATCGACGACCACCGCGTCACCGACGTCACCCAGGACAGCCTGCGCCGCCAGTTCGCCGTCGTGGCGCAGGAGGCGACGCTGCTGCACCGCTCGGTGCGTGAGAACATCGCCGGCGGCATCGCCTCCGACGACGAGGCGGTCGAGGCGGCGGCCCGCCGCGCGGCCGCCGACGAGTTCATCAGGACCCTGCGGGACGCGCAGGGCCGCCGGGGCTATGACGCACTGGTCGGCGAGCGCGGCATCCGGCTGTCCGGAGGCCAGCGCCAGCGCGTCGCCCTGGCCCGGGCCCTGCACCGGGACGCGCCGATCCTGGTCCTGGACGAGGCCACCTCGGCGCTCGACTCCGAGGTCGAGGCGGCCATCCAGGAGACCCTCGAGGAGGTGATGGAGGGCCGGACCGTCATCGCGATCGCGCACCGGCTGTCGACGATCGCGCGCATGGACCGGATCGTGGTGCTCGACGAAGGCCGGATCGCCGAGCAGGGCACGCACGAGGCGCTGCTCGCGCGCGATGGCCTGTATGCCGCGCTGTGGTCGCGGCAGTCCGGCGGGTTCCTGTAAGGCGCGCTCAGGCCTCGAACCGCGGTGCTGCCTCGTTCAGCACCGCGGCCGTGGGCGTGACCGCCCACGCCGCGGCCAGCTCCTCGGTCAGCGTCTTCATCAGGGCCTCGACATTCTCGGCCGCTGATTCGTGCAGCGCCTCGGCGACGATGAGGACCCGGGAGGTCTCCGGCCGGACGGCCGACAGTCCGCTCTGCCGGTTGGTCCAGCGGCGCGCGTGCGACCGGCCGGCGGCGTCGGCGAAGATCACCTCGCCGGGCTCCGGGTTCTCGGTCGTGCCGCTGAAGGTGTGGTACGACTTGTCGCCGCGGGCGTGCCGGACCTCCAGGTCCCCGGAGATCCGGCCCAGGTCCAGGGCGGCGACCGGGATGGCGAAGGCCACCGAGACCGCGTTGCACAGGTCGATCAGGGGATGGATGCGGGGCAGCTCGCCCTCCTTGCGCAGGCGGCGCAGCAGGGCCTCGGAGGCGCAGCGGTACTGCGTGGGCTTCAGGCCCATCGCTGAGAACGCCTGGCGCCAGGCCTTGATCTCGGGCAGATCCGATTCGGTGCCGCCGGCCAGGCGGGTGTTCGCGATCGCCGTGAAGCGGGCGACCTGCTCGGTGACGTCGGGGGCAGCGGTGATGCCGGAGGTGGTGATCGCCGCGGCGGCCAGGCCGGGGAACTCGGACCGGATGGCGTCGGCGTGCTGGAAGTACATGGGCACAGCTTTACCGGACTGGTCATCGCGGCGAACAGGACCAATCCGGTTCGCGAAGTGTGGACCAACCCCCGCTTGAGGGTCTGGCCTGTTCAGCCGCGATCGTTGAGAATGCTTCAGGTTTGCCCACCCCACAGGCATCCACAGCACGGCATGCACAGCACGGCATCCACAGCACCGCATCCCACCGCACCCACCACTAGGAGGCCCCATCGTGGCGCCCGTTTCCCGCCGCACCTTCCTCGGCTCCGCCGCCGCCCTCGGCGCGACCCTCGGCCTGGAGGCCCTCCCCGGTTCGATGTCTCAGGCCTCTGCCACCGGCACGGGGACGATCCGCGACGTCAAGCACGTCGTGGTGCTGATGCAGGAGAACCGCAGCTTCGACCACTACTTCGGGAGCCTGTCGGGGGTGCGCGGGTTCGCCGACCGCGCGACGGTGCAGCTCGCCGGCGGCTACTCGGTGTTCAACCAGCCGAACGGCTCCGGGCGGCAGTACCCGTGGCAGCTGTCGGACACCAACACCTGGTGGTTCGGGACCAGCAAGGAAGACCTCGCGCAGTGCGACGGGTCGCTGGACCACAGCTGGTCCACGCAGCATTCGGCGTGGAACACCGGCAAGATGGACAACTGGATCTCGGCCAAGGGCTCCAACCGGACCATGGGCTTCCTCAACCGGTCGGACATCCCCTTCCACTACGCCCTCGCTGACGCGTACACCGTCTGCGACGCCTACCACTGCTCGATCCTGTCGGCGACCGGCCCGAACCGCACCTACCTGTGGTCCGGCGAGATCGACCCGAACGGCACGGCCGGCGGGCCGGCGTACGACGGCGGCTCGGAGTCGAACCTGAGCTGGCAGACCTACGCCGAGACGCTGCAGAACGCCGGGGTGTCCTGGCGGGTGTACCAGAACGCGAGCGACAACTTCGGCGACAACGCGCTGGCCTACTTCAAGCAGTTCACGGGCGCCTCCACCTCCAGCCCGCTCTACCAGCGCGGCATGTCCTCGGTGCCCTCCACCGGCTCGACCCCGGACGACATCGCCGCGGCGATCAAGGCCGACGTGCTCGGCGGCACGCTGCCGCAGGTGTCGTGGGTGGTGGCCAGCCAGGCGTTCTCCGAGCACCCCGACGCGCCGCCGAACGACGGCGCGCACTTCGTGAACCTGATCATCCAGGCCCTGGCCGCGGACCCCGCGACCTTCAACAGCACCGCGCTGTTCCTCAACTATGACGAGAACGACGGCTTCTTCGACCACGTCCCGCCGCCGGTCGCGCCGTCCGGCACCGCGAACGAGAGCACGCAGGGCGCCCCGATCGGGCTGGGCTTCCGCGTCCCGATGGTCGTGGTCTCCCCGTGGACCCGCGGCGGCTGGGTCGACTCCCAGGTCTACGACCACACCTCGGTGATCCGCTTCCTGGAGACCTGGACCGCGGCCCTGGGCACCCCGGCGAACTGCCCGAACATCAGCGCCTGGCGCCGCCAGGTCTGCGGCGACCTCACCGGCGCCTTCGACTTCGCCAACCCGGTCAGCGGCCTGCCGAGCCTGCCGGCCACCAGCACGGTGATCGGGCAGTCGTTCTGCAACGCGCAGACCAACCCGGCCCCGGCGAACAACGCGCTGCCGGCGCAGGAGAGCGGCACCCGGCCGGCGCGGGCGCTGCCCTACCAGCCGAACGCGTGGGTGGACCACCTCGAGTACGACGCCAACGGGCAGATCCTGATCTGGCTGGAGATGGCGAACCAGGGCGCGCAGGCCACCGCCGCCGCGCACTTCTCGGCGTACGCGAACGCCTACCGCACCGGCGGGCCCTGGCAGTACACGGTCAACGCCTACAGCAACGGCACCGACGGCAGCGTCAAGGACTTCTTCAACATCGGGACCAACTACGGCAACGGCCAGTACGACCTGACCGTCGTCGGCCCGAACCGCTTCCTGCGGCGCTTCGCCGGCAACGCCAACGGCAGCGGCGCGACCGCCGAGGCCAGCACGTACTACGCGCCGGCGCCGAACACCGGGCAGCAGGCGGTGTGGTTCTCGATGAAGAACACCGGGACCAGTACGGTGACGTTCACCATCACCTCGACCAACTACCGGACCGACGGTCCGTGGACGTACCAGGTGGCGGCCGGGGCGACGGTCACCGACTACTTCAACGCGGTCGCGTACAACCACGGCTGGTACGACTTCACGGTCACGGTGAGCTCGGACTCGGCGTGGAGCCGCCGGGCGACCGGGCACATCGAGACCGGGGCGGTGAGCATCACCGGCTGAGCATCACCGGATAAGCACACAAGCGGGCGCCCGGACCCCTGTGGGTCCGGGCGCTTCCGTGCGCCTTCGTGCTCTTATGCCGATGGCGTGTACGTGAACTGGTCAGCCGTGCCGGTCGCGCTCGTGCCGACGTCGGTCGTGACCGTGACGTCGACCGTGCCGGCCGGCCCCGGCGGCGTGACGGCGGTGATCTGCGAATCGGAGTCCAGGGTGTACGGCACCGCCACGCCGCCGACGTCGACGCGGAACGTGCCGGTGAAGCGCTCGCCGGTGATCGTCACGGTGGTGCCGCCGGCGGTCGGGCCCGAGGGCGGGCTGACTGAGGTCGCGATCGGCACCGGCGAGAAGAACGTGAACTGGTCCGCGGGGACGGTCGCGCTGGTGCCGGCGGTGTTGGTGACCGTCACATCGACGGTGCCGTTGGTCTGCGCCCTGGTCACCGCCGTCACCTGGGTGTCGGAGTCGATGGTGAACGAGGAGGCCGCGGTCCCGCCGAAGTACACCCCCGTGGTCGTGGACATGTGGGTCCCGGTGATGACGACCGACGTGCCGCCGCTGGACACGCCGCTGGTCGGTGTCATCGAGGTGAAGGTCGGTATCGCCAGGTAGGTGTACTGGTCGGCCTGCCCGGCGGCGCTGGTGCCGTTGTCGTTCGTGACGGTGACGTCGACCGTGCGCGCGGTCTGCGGCGGGACGACGGCGGTGATCTGGGAGTCGGAGTCGACGGTGTAGGAGGTCGCCGGGACCCCGCCGAAGCTGACGCCGGCGGCCCCGCCGCCGAGGAACGGGCCGCCGGTGATGACGACTTTGTTGCCGCCGGCCTCGGCGCCCTTGGCGGGGCTGATCGAGGCGATCGTGGGGATGACCGGTGCCCGGACGAAGGTGACTGCGCCTTGCAGCTCGGTGAAATCGGCCGGGTCGGTGATGGTGGCGGTGACGTTCCCGGTGCGGACGTCGATCACCTGTATTCCGGTGTACGTGACGTAGTACAGCGTGTCAGGGTCGGGCCCGAAGCTCATCACGTCGGGCGAGCCGGTTTCCGGGCCGCCACATGGGCTGGGCACGGTTCTGGCGATCGTCCTCGCGGCCAGATCCACTTCGGTCAGGCCACCGTCGCCGCAGTAGTAGGCATCGGTCCCGTCCGGGTCGAGAACCCCACTCCCAAGACCTTCGTTCAGCGGGATCGAGGCGATGGTGCGGCTGACGGTGTCGATCGCGGCCAGCGAAGGGGTGGTAGTGCGGGTGCTCGGGTCGAAGATTTCCTGGGGGACGAAGGCCGTGGACCCGTCCGGGCCGAGGATCAGCCCGTTGGAAACGTAGTTGTCCGCGATCGTGGCGGTGACCGTCTCGGTCGCGGTGTCGATCGCCAGGACACCGGCGTAGTCGGGCGGCGGCGACAGGAAGAACGTCGCATAGACGGTGGAGCCGTCGGGGGAGAAGGTGAGGCCGCTGAGGTATTTCTCGCCGACGTTGAAGGTCTTGATCTCCTGATCGGTGGCGGTGTCGATCACGGAGATGGCGCCGTTGTCGCAGGAGACCCACAGCCGGCTGCCGTCCGGGCTGATGGCTGCCTCCGTGGGATCCGTGCCGCAGACCCCGATGGTGTGCGTGACCGTGTTGGTGGCCGCGTCGATCACGGCGACCTGTCCGTCTTCGCGGAACTCGCCGTTGGTGACGACGTAGGCGGTGCGCTTGTCCGGGCTCGCCACGAGGGCGACCGGGCTGGTCGGCATGGGGATCGAGCCGACGACCGTGTTGGTCGCCACGTCGATGACGTGTACCTGGCCCGGGTGGAAGCCGTCTTCGTGGTCCACCACATAGGCCAGGTCCACGGCGGTCGCGGCGGGGGCGGCGTGCGCCGGCACCGCCGCCACGGTGCCGGCGACCACTCCCGCGGCGACCAGCGCGATCGCGGTCGCTGTCGACGCCGATCGACGCCAGGCGTGTCTGAGTCTGGGCAGCACTTTGAGATTCCCCTCCCGAAGTCGGGCGCCGCTCCCGGCGCTCCGTACCCGAGATATTCCACCCGGTATGGCAGGGTTCGGGAAGGAGCTCGCGCGCCAAGTTCATCAGAGTTCGAAGATTCTTGTGATCTTCGCAGGAGGAGTCATGCACCGCACCACATCAGGGCTCGCCGCCGCCGGGACGGCGGTCGTGCTGTCCGTCGCGCTGGGGGCCGCCGCGAAGGCCGCCCCCATTTCCAGTCCCACTCCCAGCCCTGGCCCCGGGTACCAGCACCACCACTTCAGTGCCGCCGTGAGCCGGGTCGGGGCCGCCACGACGCTCCCGGAGCGGGTCAAGCGCGTCGAACAGGCGCTGCAGTCGACGTCCCCGCAGCTCCAGCGGGCCTACGACGTCGCGCCGCTGTACGCGAACCACATCGACGGCACCGGCCTGACGATCGCCACGCTGGTGGCGTTCGGCGACAAGAACGCCAAGGGCTACCTCGACCAGTACGACGCCGACAACGGCCTGCCGGCGGCGAACCTGCAGACCATCGCGCCGGTCGGCGCGGTCCCCGGGTGCGGCGACCCGGGCGTCGACACCGGCGACTGCCGGGGCTGGGGCGGCGAGACCGACCTCGACATCGCGATGATCCACACCCTCGCCCCCGGCGCGAAGATCCTGATCATCGCCACGCCGGTGAGCGAGACCGAGGGCGTCACCGGGTTCCCGGAGATGATGTCCGCGATCGACTACACGGTGTCCCACCACCTCGCCGACGTCATCTCGATGAGCATGGGCACCCCCGAGGACGACTTCGCGAGCTCGGCGCAGCTGCACGGCCTGGACAGCCACTTCCAGAACGCCACCGACCACGGGGTGACGGTCCTGGCCTCCTCCGGCGACGACGGCGCCGACGGTATGAAGCTGGACGGCACCACGCCGTGGGGCAAGCGCGTGGTGTCCTTCCCCGCCGACGAGTCCTCCGTCACCGCGGTCGGCGGCACGGTCCTGTCGCTGAACGACACCGGCAGCCGCACCGCGCCGGACACCCTGTGGCGCGAATCCGGCGGCGGCGTCTCGCACGAGTTCGGGGTCCCGGCCTGGCAGCGGAACACCGCCGGCGCGACCGGCGCCGCGGGCCGCGCGCTGCCGGACATCACGATGGAGGGCACCTCGGGCACGTCGGAGTCCTCGCCGCTGATGGCCGCGCTCGTCGGGCTGGCCGACCAGTCCGCGGGCCGCGACCTGGGGCTGATCAACCCGGCGCTGTACGCGCTCGGGCCGAACGGGAAGCGGTCGGGGATCGTGGACGTGACCAGCGGGTGCAACTCGACGGCGGCCGTCACGGGATTCTGCGCCGGCGCCGGGTACGACATCGCCTCGGGCTGGGGCACGATCGACGCCGCGAGGTTCGTACCGGCGCTCGTCGCCGCCTCAACGCCTGGCGGCAGCACGCGGATCGACGTCGGGGCGCAGGGGCCCGGACACATCAGCGTGACGGCGAAGCAGCAGTGAGCTGATCTGCGCGGGTGGGACACCGCATCAGGGCGCCCCGGAGCTGCGGTTTCGGGGCGCTCGGCCGTTCCGGCGCCGGGGTGCGCACGGCCCCGGCCGTCACCGGGCCGTGACAGCTCGGCACCGGCCCGACCGGCCATCTGGCACAATTCCTCCTGTGATCCAGGCCGGTGCGCAGACGACGCGCGATCTCCGTCGCCGCAGTCGTGCCACCTTGCTCTCGTGCATCTATCTCGGGCGGGCGACGAGCCGGCCGGAGCTGGCGCGGCTGGCCGGGATGAGCTCGGCGGCGGTCAGCAACGTCGTCTCCGACCTCATCGCCGACGGCCTGGTCGCCGAGGCCGGGTCGGTGGACTCCAACGGCGGGCGGCCGCGGACGGTGCTCGCGGCGCAGCCCGGGTTCGGGTACGCCGTCGGCGTGGACATCGGCGAGACCCACATCCATGTGGTGCTGTTCGACTGGACGCTGTCCACCCTGGCCACCTCCACGCACGAGATCCGGGTCGGACGCCTGGACCCGGACGTCGTGGTGCGCCTGGTGGTCTCCGGAGTGCGCTCGCTGCTGGACAGCACCGGCGTCCCGCACGAGCGGCTGCTCGGCATCGGCATCGGGGTCCCCGGCGCGGTGCAGGAGGGCGAGCGGGGCGTGGTGCACGCGCCGACGCTCGGCTGGTCCGGGGTGCCGCTCGGCGACGCCCTGCGCGCCGAGCTCGACGCCCCGATCCTCATCGACAACTGCGCACGCACGCTCGGCCAGGCCGAGGCCTGGCGCGGCGCCGGACGCGACGCGCGGCGCGCGGTCGTCGCGCTGTGGGGCGTCGGCGTCGGCGCCGCGATCGCCGAGGGCTCCTCGCTGGCCGAGGCCGGCTCCAGCTCCACCAGCGAGTGGGGGCACGCGGTGATCGAGGCCCGCGGCCGGGCCTGCCGCTGCGGCTCGCACGGGTGCCTGGAGGCCTACGTCGGCGCCACCGCGATCCTGGACGCCTACCTGGAGCATCCCGCCGGCCGCCCCTTCGCCCAGGACGGCACCGAGGCCAGGATGGCCGAGCTCGCGGCGCGCGCCGCGGCCGGCGACGACGAGGCCGCCACCGCGACGCTCGACGAGGTCGCCGAGTACCTGGGCATCGGCGTCGGCAACCTCATCAACATGATCAACCCCGACCAGGTCATCCTCGCCGGCTGGGTCGGCGAGCAGCTGGGCCCGCAACTGCTGCCCGCGATCCGCGCCGCCGCCGAACGGCACGCGCTGCCCTACCTGTTCGACCAGACGTGCATCGGCGTCGGCGAACTCGGCCCCGGCGCGGTCGCGCTGGGAGCGGCCACGCTGCCGGTGGCGCGGCTGCTGGCGGCCGGCGGGCACGTCGCGGGCTGACGCGGCACCAGCCGGGAACTTAGCTGGGAACGCAGCTTTCGACGACGTGGCGGCCCATCGCGAAGGGTGCAGCCTGCTGACGCTCTTGCGATAGCTCTGGTCGCGCGACCCGTCGCGTTTTCCGGCACCCCCGAACCGCGCCACCAGCGGATCCCGTAAACCGTGCGCGAAGCCGTAAAAAGCTTCCAAAACCAACGCTCTCTTGATCCCCGGCGGCCATTGTCAGTCGTCGATCACTTCCCTTACGTTGTAGACAAAGTGAACTGCACCGTACCAGGGAGGCCCCATGCCAGCCAGTTCCGCCGTCGGTTCCCCCGTTCCCCGATCCGCCCTCGTCGTTCGCGGGGGCTGGGAGGGCCATGCTCCGGTGGCGACCACCGAGTTGTTCATCCCGTCGTTGCAGGCCGCCGGGTTCGCGGTCGAGGTCGCCGACAGTCTGGATGTGTACTGCGACAGCGAGCGGTTGGCGTGTACCGACTTGGTCGTCCAGTGCTGGTCGGAGGGGGAGCGGGCTGAGGAGTTGACCAAGGAGCAGGCCGCCGGGCTGGTCGGGGCGGTCGCGGCCGGGACGGGGTTCGCCGGGTGGCACGGCGGGGTGCTGGCGGCGTTTCGGAATCCGGACTATCTGCGCATGGTCGGCGGTCTGTTTCTGTTCCATCCGCCGGAGTTCCTCACCTACCGGGTCCGGGTCGAGGCCGAGCACGCCGGGCATCCGATCGTTGCCGGCCTGGGGGATTTCGACGTGCATAGCGAGCAGTACTGGATGCTCACCGATGACCGGAACACCGTGCTGGCCACCACTGTCGTGGAGCCGGAGGACGGTGGTCAGGGCGAGGCGCCGGTCTCGATGCCCGTGGTGTGGACCAGGCGGTGGGGGGCCGGGAAGGTCTTCGTCTCGGCGGTCGGGCATCGGGTCGAGGACCTGCGCGAACCGGCTGTCAGAACCCTGACGGAGCGTGGTCTGGTCTGGGCTGCGCGGGGGAGCGGGACTGTTACGGGGGCGTTGACAGCCTCTCCCGACCCCCTTATCTTTCATCGTTAATTAAGTCCGGACGGCAGCACAGCCCCGGCGGCGACACAGAGGTCAGGATCCTTGATGAGTTCTGTCAGCACGGAAGCGGTGGAGTACACCGCCGAGGTCTTCATCGACGGCCGCTTCGAGGCCCCCGCCTCGCCGTGGCGTCCAGTCCTGGACAAGGCGGCCGGCACCGCGTTCGCCCGGTACGGCGACGCCTCCGCCGAGCAGGTCGACCGCGCGGTGGCCGCCGCGCGGCGGGCGCAGCCGGCGTGGGCCGCCACCGACGCCAACACCCGCTGCGAGATCCTGCGCGCCTTCGCCGCGCAGCTCCAGCAGCGGCACGACGAGCTGATCGCCGTGATCGTCCGCGAGACCGGCGGCACCGCGGAGAAGGCCGAGGAGGAGCTCGGGCAGGCGGTCACCCAGTTGCTGAACTCCGCGACGCAGCTCACCGAGAACGCCGGGGCGATTCTGCCGCCGTACAAGCCGGGCAAGATGTCGCTGTCCCGGGCGGTGCCGCTGGGCGTCATCGGCCTGATCGTGCCGTGGAACTACCCGATGAGCCTGGCGATGCGCGCGCTGGCGCCGGGGCTGGCCTACGGCAACGCCGTGGTCCTCAAGCCCGCCGAGCTCACCCCGATCGCCGGCGGCCAGGTGCTCGCCGAGGCGGCGCGCGCCGCCGGGGTGCCGGACGGCCTGCTGGCCGTGCTGCCCGGCGACGGTCCGGTCACCGGCGCCGCGCTGTCGCGGCACCCGGGTCTGGACCTGATCCACTTCACCGGGTCCTACGAGGTGGGCGCGGCCATCACCGAGCTCGGGGCGCGCAGCGGCACGCCGGTGATCACCGAGCTCGGCGGGGACAACGCCTTCGTCGTGCTCGACGACGCCGACGTCGAGCAGGCCGCGAGCTGCGCGGTCTGGACGGCGCTGTGGTATCAGGGCCAGACCTGCATCAGCGCCGGCCGGCACATCGTGCAGCGCCCGATCGCCGAAGCCTTCACCGAGGCGGTCGTGGAGCGGGTCCGCAAGCTGCGCGTCGGCGACCCGCTGCGCGAGGAGGTGGACCTGGGCCCGGTGATCAGCGCCGGGCAGCTGGCCCGCTTCCACGAACGGCTGGTGCTGCCCTCGGTCGCGGCCGGCGCGCGGGTCGCCGTCGGGGCCGAGTACGACGGCCTGTTCTACCGGCCGACCGTCCTGACCGGCGTCACGCCGGACATGCCGATCTTCCAGGAGGAGACGTTCGGTCCGGTCATGCCGGTCACCGTCGTCGATTCCGAGGCGGAAGCGCTGGAGCTCGCCAACCGCCACCGGACGCTGATGAACTCCGTGTTCTCCGGCGACCCGCTGCGCGGCTACGCGTTCGCCGAGCGGATGCACAGCAACGAGGTACACGTCAACGACGGCTACGCCCGTCACGGCGGAGAGGGTCAGCTCGCCGGGTTCACCCGGCGGCAGTGGATCGGTCTGCAGACCACGCCGGTGTCCTACCCGGCCTGGGCCAATCTCTAAAGGAGGCAATAGATTGCGTACCACCCTCATAAGAGCCACCACAGCCCTGACGGCGCTCGCCGCCGTCGCGGTCATGGCCGGATGCGGTTCCTCGACGTCCGCCAAGAGCGGCACCGGCAGCGCCGCGGGCGGCTCCCACGGCAAGGTGACGCTGTCCTTCGTCAACTGGGACGGCGGCATGCAGACCGCGGTGGACCAGTGGAACAAGGCGAACCCCGACATCCAGGTGCAGCTGACCAAGCCGTCGGGCACCGGCTACACCCTGTACAACAAGCTGATCACCAACAACGCCGCCGGCACCAACCCGGACGTCACCGAGGTCGAGTACCAGGCGCTCCCGGCGCTGATCGCCAACAAGGTCATCGTCCCGATCGACCAGTACATCGGCGACATCTCCGCGGACTTCGACAAGTCCTCGCTGGCGCAGGTGCAGTTCGAGGGCAAGACCTACGGCGTCCCGCAGAACGTCTGCCCGATGGTCTTCTTCTACCGCAAGGACGTCTTCGACTCCCTGGGTCTGAAGCCCCCGACCACTTGGGACGAGTACGCGGCCGACGCCGCGACCATCCACGCCAAGAACCCCAAGCAGTACATCGGCAACTTCTCGGCCGTGGACTCCGGCTGGTTCGCCGGGCTCGCGCAGCAGGCCGGCGCCAACTGGTGGACCACCACCGGCACCACCTGGAACGTCGCCATCGACGACGCCCCCACGCAGAAGGTCGCGAACTACTGGAGCGGCCTGATCGACAAGGGCCTGGTCTCCCCGGAACCGAACTGGTCCCCGCAGTGGAGCACCGACATGAACGACGGCACGATCATCGGCTGGGTGAGCGCGCAGTGGGCGCCGAACCAGTTCCCCTCGGTGGCCAAGGACACCTCCGGCAAGTGGGTGGCCGCGGCGCTGCCGGCCTGGAGCGCCGGCGACCCGACGGTGGGCATCTGGGGCGGTGAGACCGAGGCCGTGACCTCCAACTCCAAGCACCCGGCCGAGGCCGCGAAGTTCGTGAAGTGGCTCAACTCTTCACAGGACGGCGTCAAGACCCTGATCCAGCAGGTCGACGTGTTCCCGGCGTCGCTGGCCAACCAGGACCAGGACGCGCTGAAGACCCCGCCGCCGTTCATGTCCGACCAGTCGGACTACAACACCCTGATAGCGCAGCAGGCCAAGAACGTGCGCACGTTCCAGGTCTGGGGCCCGAACGCGAACGTCACCTTCGACGCGTACTCCAACGACTTCGCCGCCGCGCTGCAGAACAAGACGCCGCTGTCCGCGGCGCTGACACAGATGCAGCAGGCGACCGTCGACGACCTGAAGAAGCGCGGCTTCTCGGTGACGGGCTGAGGAAGGGCGAGGCATCCCAGATGAAGGTTCGCCGCCGGCGTCACACGCTGCTTCCACAGGCCCTGCTCCTGCCGGCCGTGGTGTTGTTCCTGCTGTTCACCGTCGCCCCGGGCGGCTATGCGATCTACCTGAGCTTCATGAAGCAGAAGGCCGGCGGCGGCCTGTTCGGGACGGACAACCCGACGACCGTCTTCGCCGGGCTGGAGAACTACACAGCGGCCTTCAGCGACGGGGAGTTCTGGCACAGCATCGGCCGGATGCTGCTGGTCGCGGTCATCGGTGTGCCGGCGACCATCGGCTTCTCGACGCTGTTCGCGCTGTGCCTGGACGCCAAACGGGCCCGGCTCGTCGGGTTCTCGCGACTGGCGATCTTCCTGCCATACGCGGTGCCCGGCGTGGTCGCCACCTTGCTGTGGGGCTTCATGTACCTGCCGGCGACCAGTCCGATCGGCGGGAACACCGTGAACTACTTCGGTTCGCACACGGTGTTCTTCTCCGTGGCCAACGTGGCGGTGTGGGGCGTGTTGGGCTTCAACATGGTCGTCATCTACACCTCTTTGCGCGGCCTGCCGCGCGAGCTGTTCCAGGCCGCCGAGCTGGACGGGGCCAGCGAGCTGCAGATCGCGCTGCGCATCAAGCTGCCGATGCTGGCCCCGACGCTGACGCTGGTGACCGTCTTCTCGCTGATCGGCGCTCTGCAGCTGTTCAACGAGCCGACCACGCTCAAGCCGGTCACCAACGCGATCAGCTCCACGTGGGTGCCCCTGATGCGCGTCTACACCGACGCCTTCGTCGACAACGACATCTACCGCGGGGCGGCCGCCTCGTTCCTGCTCATCGTGCTGACGGTCGCCGCCACCGTGGCCGCCAACACGGTGCTCCGTCTGATAGCGCGTAGGAGTGAACGATGAAGGCGCGCACCAACTGGATCCCGACCATCATCCTGCTGATCGGCGCGGTGTACTGCGTGCTGCCGGTGGTGTGGATCGTGATCGCGTCCACGAAGACCAACAGCGAGCTGTTCTCCACCGCGCCGTTCGCGCCGTCCTTCCACGGCGGCTTCTTCTCCAACCTGCGCGCGCTGTTCGCCTACGACCACGGCATCTTCGCGCGCTGGGCGGTCAACTCGGTGATCTACGCCGTCGGCGGCGCGACGCTGTCCACGATCGTGTGCGGCTGCGCCGGCTACGCCCTGGGCAAGTACCGTTTCCACGGCAGTGTCTGGCTGTTCCGGCTGATCGTTGCCGCGGTCCTGCTCCCGCAGATCATGCTGGCCATCCCGCAGTTCCTGCTGTTGGCCAAGTTCGGGCTCACCAACAACTACGCGGCGGTGATCCTGCCGCAGCTGGTCAGTCCGTTCGCCATCTACCTGTGCAAGGTCTACGCCGAGGCCTCCGTCAGCGACGAGGTGCTGGAAGCGGCCCGGTGCGACGGGGCCTCGGAGTGGCGGATGTTCGCCTCCATCGGCTCGCGGCTGATGATGCCGGCGCTGGTGACGGTGTTCCTGTTGCAGTTCATCGGGATCTGGAACAACTTCCTGCTGCCGTTCGTGATGCTCAACCGGGACCAGCTCTTCCCGCTGACCGAGGGGCTGTACGGGCTGCTCATCATCACCGGCGGCCAGGCCGCGCAGTACACGATCGTCATCGTCGGGGTGTTGGTGTCGATCGTTCCGCTGGCGGCGGTGTTCCTGTTGTTGCAACGGTATTGGCGGGTCGATCTGGTTTCCGGAGGAGTCAAGGCATGACGGTCGATCTTCCCCGCCTGGGCTTCGGCGCGGCCGCGATCGCGAACGACGGGGTCGGCCTCGGGCAGGCCCTGGACTGTGTGGACGCCGCGTGGGAGAGCGGGATGCGCTACTTCGACACGGCGCCGATGTACGGATCCGGACACTCCGAACGTCTGCTCGGCCTGGCCCTTCGGGGCCGGCCGCGCACGGAGTACGTGCTGAGCACCAAGGTCGGGCGCCTGGTCCGGCCCACCCACCCCGACACCGCACAGACCGGCGCTCCCTGGATCTACGACTTCAGCCCGGACGGCGTGCTCACCTCGCTGGAGGAGAGCCTGCTGCGCCTGGGCGTCGACAGCGTGGACCTGGTCTACATCCACGACCCCGACGACCACTGGCGCGAAGCCCTGGAAGGCGCCTGGCCGACGGTGGCCCGGCTGCGCGACGAGGGAGTGGTCCGCGCGGTCGGGGTCGGGATGGTGCAGGCGCCGATGCTGGCGCGTTTCATCCGGGAGACCGACATCGACCTGGTGCTGGCGGCCGGCGTCTATACCCTGCTGGACACCCAGGCCATCGACGATCTGCTCCCCGAGGCGCAGCGGCGCGGCATCGGTGTCGTGGCGGCCCAGTCGTTGCACGGCGGGCTCATCGACGGCGTCGCGAACCCGATGTTCCGTTACCGGCCGGTCGACGAACAGACGCGCGCGAAGACGGCGCTTATCGCAAAGGTTTGTCATGAGTTCGGGATGCCGACGGCGGCCGTGGCCTTGCAGTTCCCGTACGGGCATCCGGCGGTGCGCTGCGGTCTGACCGGCCCCGCCTCGCGTGCGCAGTTGGCGCAGAACCTGTCCTGGGCCTCGCAGCCGATACCGCCTGCCCTGTGGGGCCGACTGCGGGAGGAGGGTCTGCTGCCGACCGACGTCCCGGTGCCCTCGGCGGATCTGACGATTGTTTAGTTTGCAACAAGTCGATTACTAGTCGAACGGACTTGCTCGAAGCCGCGCTTCTCCCAGCATCAGGGGGCTAAATTAACTAAGAACTCTGCAACACAGCTCCAGCACCCACCCTGGCTCCGGCGCCACAGCCTCTCCCGGAGGACGGTTCTCGATGCGGACGCGGACAGGGCAGCCGCCCCAAGCGTTTCACCCCGCCCACATCGGGCCGTACGAGGTCTTGCGCCGCCTTGGCGCCGGGGCGATGGGCGAGGTGTTCCTCGCCCGTTCGGCCTCCTCGCGGCTCGTGGCGGTCAAGACCATCCGGTCCGGGCTGGCCGAGCACCCCGGCTACCGCCGCCGTTTCGCCCACGAGGTGGACGCGGCCAAGCGGGTCAGCGGCGCCTTCACCGCCGCGGTGGTGGGCGCCGATCCGCACGCCGACCTGCCGTGGCTGGCCACCGTCTACGTGCCCGCGCCCTCGCTGGAGGAGCTGGTCACCACCTGCGGGCCGATGGCCGTGTCGACGGTGCGCTGGCTGGCCGCCGGCTGCGCCGAGGCGCTGGAGTGCGTGCACCGGGCCGGGCTGGTCCACCGGGACTTCAAGCCGGCCAACGTGCTGGTCACCGCCGACGGCCCGCGCGTCATCGACTTCGGGCTGGCCCGCAGCGACGGGCTGCCGCAGGGCACCGCGGCCGGCATGGTGATGGGGACGCCGCTGTACATGGCGCCCGAGCAGGCGATGGGGGACCGGGCCGTCGGACCGGCCGCCGACGTGTTCGCCCTCGGCGCGACGCTGTACCACGCGGCCACCGGCGCGGCCCTGTATCAGGAGGAGAAGGCGGTCGGCGTCCTGCTGCAGAAGATGCGGCAGTCTGCGGACCTCACACCGGTGCCCAGGGAACTGCGCGGACTGATCGCCGGATGCCTGGCGCTGGAGCCGGACGACCGGCCCACGCCCGCCTCGCTGATCGCCGCCCTGGCGCCGCACCTGGCCGCGGCCGACACGGTGCACCCGCTGCCCGAGGCGGTGCTGGCGTACATCGAGGACTACCGCACCGCGCAGCTGGAGCTGACGCGGTCGCGGCGCTCCGCAGGGCCGGACGGGGCCGGCGCTGCCGCCGGGGCGGCGACGCATGTGACGGCGCGCGACGGCGATCTCGGCGATCCCGGCGACTCCGAGGAACTCGCCCTCGGGGGCGGCAGCGGGCGCGGTGACAGCGGGGATCGTGGCGGCGCCGCGGCTTTTGCCGGCGGCGCGCACTTCGCCCATGACGGGACCGTGGAGCAAGACCTGCGGCCCCGTCATCCGTCGCTGCCCCCGGACGAGGCATCGGCGAACCGCTCCACCGCCAACCGCCGGCGGTACCGGGCCCATTGGTGGGAGCGCGACCGCTTCGGGCGGCGCTCGCCGGTGGTGCCGACCGTGGTCGCGGTGTGCGTCCTGCTGGCCCTCGGCGGCGCGGCGATCAGCGGTCTGCTGCTGATCGGGTCGCTGAAGGACGGCAACAGCGGCGACTCGGCGCGTCCGGAGGCCGGCGGTCCCGCGGCCACGGTGACGACGACCGCGGGGCCGGGCCCCACGGGCTCGGCGCCCGGCTCGCCGCCCGGCTCCCCTCCTCCGACCAACTCCCCGCCGCCGCCGACCCGGGAGGGCGGGCCGCCGCTGGGTGGCGGGCCGCCGTTCGGCGGCGGTGGCGGCGGCCCGGCCAGCCCGCCGCCCGGCGCGGTCACCCAGGTCGGCGGCACCCAACTCGGGGTGCGGCCGCCGTTCGGCGACCCCCGGACCACCTACATCCTCAACGGCAACGGCTGGCCGGCCGGTCAGACCGTCACCATCACGTTCCTCGACGCCTCCGTGCCGCCGGTCAAGACCGTGGTGGACGGCAGCGGGATGTTCAGCGTCGCCCTGGACCAGGGCGCCGGCGCGGTGGTGCTGCCCGACGGGCGCTACCACGTGCGGGCCGCGCTGGGGAGCCGGTCGCTGGCGGTGTCGTTCGTGGTCGGGCCGCCGCTGGACTGAGGCTGGACTGAGGCTGGACTGATGGCGGGCCGGCGCAGGTCGGGAGGCTCTTGACTTCCCAAGACCACCGGATCAGATTCCTGATGCATCGTCAGGTTTCTGATTGGGAGGGTTCCGCATGCCTGAGCAGGGAACACCAGACCTCTCCCGCCGCCGTGTCCTCCAGGGCGCCGCCGCGGGGACCGCCGCTCTGATCGGCGCAGGGGCCTTCACCGCCGCCACCAGCGCCTACGCCGACGCCCCGGTGCTGGGCACGTACGACGTCGTCGTGGTCGGCTGCGGCGCCGCCGGGATGACCGCCGCCCTGACCGCCGCCGCCCGCGGGCTGTCCGTGGTCGTCGTGGAGAAGGCCCCGACCTTCGGCGGCTCGGCCGCGCGCTCCGGGGCCGGGATCTGGATCCCGAACAACTCGGTGATCCTGGCCGCCGGAGTCCCGGACACCCCGGCCCTGGCCGCCGAGTACCTGGCCGTCGTCGTCGGCGGCGGATCGACCCCGGCCCGGCAGAACGCCTTCCTGGCCAACGGCCCGGCGATGCTGTCGTTCGTCATGGCGCACAGCCCGTGCCGTTTCAAGTGGATGGACGGCTACTCCGACTACTATCCGGAACTGCCCGGCGGGATGCCGGGCGGCCGCTCCATCGAGCCGGACGTCATCGACGGCAACATCCTGGGCTCCGAACTCGCCAACCTCAACCCGGCCTACCTCCCGGTCCCGGCGGGCCTGGTGGTGTTCAGCCAGGACTACAAGTGGATCAACCTGGCCGCCGTCAACGCCAAGGGCACGGCCGTCGCCGCCGAGGCCGCCGCGCGCGGCGCCGCCGCGGCCCTGGCCGGCCAGAAGCCGCTGACCATGGGCCAGTCCCTGGCCACCGGGCTGCGGGCCGGGCTGATGCAGGCCGGCGTTCCGGTGCTGCTGAACACCCCGCTCACCGACCTGAACATCGTCAACGGCGCCGCGGCCGGCGTCGTGGTCACCCAGAACGGCAGCCCCGGCCTCATCAACGCCCGCCGCGGCGTGATCGTCGGCTCCGGCGGGTTCGAACACAACGCCGCGATGCGGGCCCAGTACCAGCAGCAGCCGATCGGCACGAGCTGGAGCGTCGGGGCCAAGGAGAACACCGGCGACGGCATCCTGGCCGGCCAGCGTGCCGGCGCCGCCCTGGCCCTGATGGACGACGCCTGGTGGGGTCCGACGATCCCCAGCGGCGACGGACCGTACTTCTGCCTGGCCGAGCGGACCCTGCCCGGCGGCCTGATCGTGAACCAGACCGGGCACCGGTTCGTCGACGAGGCGGCGCCGTACGTGGACGTGGTGCACACGATGTACCGGCAGAACGCCATCGCCCCGGACATCCCGGCCTGGCTGATCATCGACCAGAACTTCCGAGACCGCTACGTCTTCCGCGACATCCTGCCGACCCTGCCGTTCCCCGACTCCTGGTACCAGAACGGCTCGGTCTACAGGGACCTGACCCTGTGGGGCCTGGCCGGCCAGATCGGGGTCTCGCCGTCGGTCCTGACGAACACCGTCGCACACTTCAACGGCCTGGCGATCACCGGCAAGGACACGGACTTCGGCCGCGGGGTGAGCGTCTACGACCACTACTACACCGACCCCGCCATCATCCCGAACTCGTGCCTGGCACCGCTGTGGCTCGCCCCGTTCTACGCCCTGAGGATCGTCCCCGGCGACCTGGGCACCAAGGGCGGCATTGTCACCGACGAACGGGCCCGCGTCCTGCGCCCCGACGGCTCGGTCATCGGCGGCCTCTATGCCGCTGGAAACGCCAGTGCAGCCGTCATGGGACACAGTTACGCCGGCGCCGGGTCCACCATCGGCCCGGCGATGACGTTCGGCTACATCGCCGGCAACGACATCTGAGCGGCCAGCGCGGGCAACCTTTTCCCCGCCCAGCGAGTGTCAATGTCCACAAGCCGCGCGGCGACCGGACCGCGCGGGGCGGACCACGGCGAAGGCGGGGACGACAGATGGCGGGCAGCGAACCGGCCGGGTTCCGCGAGTACATCGCCGCCCGCAGGAAGGGGCTCCTGGCCACGGCCTACGTACTCACCGGTTCCCAGCACGGCGCCGAGGACCTGGTGCAGGCCACGCTGGTGAAGGTGTGGCCGCGCTGGAACCGGGTCGCCGCGGCCGGCGACCCGGACGCCTACGTCCGCAAGGCGCTGCTGAACACGTTCCTGTCCTGGCGGCGGCGCGACGGCGGCCGCGAGGTCCTGAGCCAGGACGTCGGTGCGGTCGCGGCGCCGCGAGCCGGCACCGGCGGTCTGGACGCCGATCCCGGCGCCGGCAACGCGCTCACCGGCGTGCTGGACCGGATGGTCGTCCGGGATCTGGTGCGTGCCTTGCCACGGCGCCAGCGCGCTGTCGTGGTGCTGCGTTACTTCGCCGACCTGTCCGAGGCGCAGATCGCCGAGACGCTGGACTGCTCGGTCGGCACCGTCAAGAGCCAGCACGCCAAAGCCCTGGCCACCCTCCGTCGCCGCACACCGGCCGAAGACCGATAGGAGCGGATCCGATGAAGCAGCAGAACGTGCCGGACTTCGACACCCGTCCGCTGGCCGAGGGCCTTCGCGAGCTGGCCGGCCAGGCCGCCGACACCCCGGGCCTGTTCGACGCCGTGGCCGCCGGCGCGCGCCGCCGGTCCGCCCGGCTGCGCGTGTCCGGCGCGGTCCTGGCGGTCGGCGGCGTGCTGGGGATCGCGGCGGGGGTGGCGGCGTGGCTGCCGGCGTCCGGGGCGGGCGACGCGATCTCCTCGGCGGCTGTCGCGCCGGCCCGGTGCCCGGAGCAGGCTCCCACCGGGGTCCGTTCCGACGGGCCCGCCAACCGTCTGTACTCCGGAACACCGGCCGCGGCGACCCTGTGCGTCTACGGGTACTCCGCCCGCCAAAGCGGAGCGTCGGTGCGAGCGGACCAGATCACCGGGTCCTCGTTCAAGACACTGATCCACGTTCTGACCCGCGCGCGGACACCCGGATCCCAGATGTGCACGGCCCAGGCCGTCAACCCCGAGCAGCTGTTGGTCGTCCAGTTCCCCGACGGCTCGTCGCAGGACCTGGTCATCAACCTGAGCGGATGCGGGACCGTGACGAACGGGGTTCGCACGGTCCTGCTTCCGAGGGAGCTGTTCGACCTGGTCAGGTACTGATCGTGGCGACGTTCTCCAGGCCGTAGGTCCGGGCGTAGCCGTTCTCGGTGCCGACCAGCAGGTCGACGACCTCGAAGTAGCGGTCCCAGAACGGGGTCTCGCGCAGGGCGTCGATGAGGAGCTGGTAGCCGTGGTGGTCCTCGGCCTCCCAGACCCAGACGTCGGTGACGCGCGCGGAGTAGAACTCCGTGTCGTAGAACCGTGACCGGACGCCGCTGGTCTTGGCCTGGATGGCCGGCAGGACCTGGGTGGTGAAGGCGTGCACGCGCTCGGCCACGGTCAGGGCCAGCCACTCGGGGGTGGTCTTCACCAGCATGAACGCGGTGACCGGCGGTTCGGTGCGAGTCTCAGTGCTCATCAGGACTCCACCGCCGGCTTGAGCGTCCGCGCGCACCACTGCTCGAAGGTGGTGGGGGAGGAGGTCTGCGGCGTGCGCTCGACGCCGGCGTCCAGGCCCTCGTCCTTGGCCCGCTTCATGTCCACGATGCCCTGGACGAACTCCGCGTTGAGGCCGTAGCCGACCAGCGTGGAGTGCGTCTCCTCCAACGGCTGGCGCTCGTAGCGGACCGGGCGGCCGAGCTGCTCGGTCATGATGCGCGCCAGGTCGTTGGCGGACAGGTCCTGCGGCCCGAGCACCGGCACGCTCCCGACGCCGGTCCACGACCGGTCCAGCAGCAGGCGCGCCGCGGCGGCCGCGATGTCGGCGACGGCGACCAGGGGCGCCTTGCGGTCGGGCTCGACGGTGTCGACGAAGACTCCCTTCTCGCGGATCGAATCGGCCTCCTCCAGGAAGTTCTCGAAGAAGGACGGGTTGGCCAGGGCCCGGTAGGCGACTCCGCTGTCGGCGATGAGGTCATCCATGGCCAGGGAGGCGGTGACCAGGCCGGCCCGGTCGGCCAGCGGGGTGCCGCGGCCGAGCGCGGAGACGCCGACGACGTGCCCGACGCCGTGCGCGGCGAGCGCCTTGGCGGCGGGGCGGGTGAACGCGGTCCAGGCCTCCAGCGGGGTCAGGGCGGAGTCCGGCGGCACGAGCCAGAACACCGCGTCGGCGCCCTCGAAGGCCCGGTCGACGACCTCGGCGTCGCCGTGCGAGCCGGTGACGATCTCGACGCGTCCGCGCGCCGCCTCCGCAAGCCTGGCCGGGTCGCGCACGATCACGCGCAGCGTCTCCTCGGCCGGGGCGGATTCCAGCAGAAGGCCGAGCAGCTGCCGGCCGATGTTCCCGGTGGGAGCAGTGATGACGATCATGAATTTCCCTGAAAGGTCGTCCGGTTGGGGTACGCCTCTCATCGTGCTGAGGAGCTCGGTGATGCCACAATGGGAACTTCGGCACGGAATACTTGACGGAAATGGAATAACCCAGGTGAGCAGTACAGGTCTGGCAAGCAGTACCGGTTTGGCAACCAGTACGGGTTTGGCAAGCAGTACCGGTTTGGCAAGCCGTACCGACCCGGCCACCATCGACGCCAATCTCGCCATCGCGCTGGACGCCCTGCTGGCCGAGAACAGCGTGACCCGGGCCGCCGCCCGGCTGCACACCTCGCCGGCGGCCATGAGCCGCACTCTGGCCCGCCTGCGCCGCATCCTGCAGGACCCGCTCCTGGTCCGGGCCGGGCAGACGATGGTCCCGACTCCGCGGGCCCAGGAGCTGCGTGAGGAGGCGGCTGGGGTGGTGCGCAGCCTCGGGGTGCTGCTGAGTCCCGGCGGGAGCGTCGATCTCGCGAGCCTGCGAAGCACCTTCACGCTCCAGGCCGCCGACCTGATCGGCGCGGCGCTGGCTCCCGGACTGTTGAACCTGGCGCGGCACGAGGCGCCGGGGGTCTCGTTCCGGATCCGCGCCGAGGACCTGGAGGCCGGCCCGGCTCTGCGCGACGGCCGGATCGACCTGGAGGTCGGCGCCATCGACCACGTGGACCCCGAGACGAAGGTCGAGGAACTGGTCTGGCTGCGCATGGTGCCGGCCGTGCGGCCCGGGCACCCGCTCGCGGACGGGGCGGTGACCCCGGCCCGGCTGGCCGCGGCCGAGCACGTCGTGGTCAGCCGCCGCGGCCGGTTCACCGGTCCGCTCGACGCCGCCCTGGCCCAGCGGGGTCTACAGCGGCGGGTGAACGTCGTGCTGCCCAGCCACCTGGCGGCGATGGCGCTGGCCGCGCACAGCGACGTGGTGTGCCTGGTCCCGGCGGCGCTGCCGGGCGCCGCGGCCTCGCCGCTGAGCCGGCAGGCCGTCGCGTTCGGACTGCGGCTGCTCGACATCCCGCTGGAGCTGCCGCCGTTGGCGATCGCGATGGCCTGGCATCCGCGGCATACGGCCGACGGCGCTCACCGCTGGCTGCGGGGCGCCGTCCGCCGGACGCTGGGTGCGACGGCTACTTGATGCCGTCCGCGGCGCACGCGGCCGCGAACTGGGGCGTGCAGACCTGGGCCTTGGTGACCGCGCCGGCCGTGATGACGTCCTCGATGTTGGACTTCACGATGGCCTCCGGGGTCAGCTCCACGGACTGCACCAGCTTGCCGGTGACGGTGTCGGCGACCATCGCGTTGGCCGCCGTCGCCGTCTGCCCCTTGGCGAGGTTGACGGCCAGTTCGGCGCCGGCCTGGGCCTCCTTCACGGAGTCCTTGAACACGGTCATGCACTGGTCGCCGGTCAGGACCGACTGCAGTCCCGCGACGGTCGCGTCCTGGCCGGTGACCGGGACCTTGCCGTTGAGGTGGTGCGCCTTCAGGACCGCGATGACCGCCTGGGCCATCCCGTCGTTGGCCACCAGGACGCCGCCGATGTTCGGGGCCTGGGCGAGCATCTTGGTGAAGTTCTTGCCGGCGGTGGTGTTGTCCCAGCCGTCCGTGGACTGGTTCGGGCCCCGCACGTAGGTGCCGTTGTTGTAGAGCTGGCCCAGGACCGAGTCGTAACCCTGCGCGAACAGGGTCGCGTTGTTGTCCGTGGGGGAGCCGTTCACCTCGGCCACGACCGGCTTGGTCTGGCCCTGCAGGCACTGCACCAGACCCTGGCCCTGGAGCTCGCCGACGTCCACGTTGTCGAAGCTGACGTAGTAGTCGGCGTGGCCGCCGAGAGTGAGGCGGTCGTAGTCGATGGTGGCCACGCCCTCCTGCCGGGCCTTGGTCAGCACCGCGATGCCCGAGGCGGCGTCGAGGTCCACGATCATCAGGACGTTGACGCCCTCTTTGAGCATGTGGTCCGCGATCGCGGCGAACTGAGCCTTGTCACCCTGGGCGTTCTGGATGTCGTACTTGACGCCCTTTGCCTTGAACGCCGCTTCCAGGGCGGGGTGGTCCTGGGTCTCCCAGCGGGCTGAGGACGTGGTGTCGGGCAGGATCACGCCGATGTACGGCGTCCGGCCCTTCGCCGACCCGTTGGAGGAGCTGCTGCTGCAACCCCCCAGGGCAAGGGTCGCGACGGTACCGGTCGCCATGGCGCGGATGATCAGTTGTCTCAACGTTGGTTCCTTTTAGTGTGCCGAAGGCGCACGCCGTTGTCTGTATGTCGTTCCGTTGGTTCCGTGACGGATTCCGCGGTTTGGCACGGGATCCGTACAGCAGGTGGCGTTGCGTACGGCGTTGACGCGGGACGGTCCTCACGCGTCACTGTCAGGGCGGCCAACGAAATGCTCTTTTGGAGAGTCGAAAACTATGGGGCGCGAAGGGGTCCGCGCCAGAGGGCTGTGGCCGGAATCTCGTCAAACCGCCGTAACGATTCGGACACACGAATTTGTTGTCTACGCACAAAGAGAAGGGGCCGCCCGAAGGCGGCCCCGGCGGGCTTCTCTCAGCTCGGTCTTCTCCATTAAGGGCTGGTCAGAAGTCGGAGTGCCGCTTCTGGTGGTGGTCGGTGGTGTCGCACGGCCGGGTTCGCAGGAGTGTGCCGTTCGCAACACTGTTTGTGATCAGGCACTGGGGGCGCACGGCCCCACGGCCACCGCGCCGTCGTCCCGGGCCGGCGCGCGCCGCCTTGCCCGGATCCACGATGGCCGGCAGCGCCATGACGGCCGAGGAGGTGAACAGGGCTGCGTGCTTGGTCGGGAATCGCACGGGTCTGCTCCGATCGGTGCTGGAATGCTTCGAAGGCAGTGCTTTCGAGGACCAGCGTGCTCGGAGAAGCCGTGGGTGTCGCGTTCCGTTCCGGTCACCGGAACGCAACGCGACACCCTTGGCCGGATCGGTGGTCGGTCTCAGTTCTTGGCGGGGTACGTGAACTCGTCGGCGGGGCTGGACGGGCTCGAGTATCCGTTCACGGCGACGGTGACGTTGAAGGTCTTGCCGTCGAGCCGCTGCTTGAGCACCTCGCCCGGGACCTCCACGGTGAGGTACGGCCCCTCGGGGTCCGTGAAGCCGAGCTTGACGCTCGGCGACGGGTGGGGGCCGAAGAACACCGCGGCGCCCTCCGCGAAGCCGTGGCCGTAGACCGAGATGGTCTCCCCGATGGCGGCGGTGGTCGGCGAGATGCTGGAGACCCACACCGGTTCCGGGCCGCCGACGGCGAACTTGGACAGCGGGGACGCGGCGGACGTCCCCAGCGGGGTGGTGACGCGGACGTCGACGACGCCGCAGACCGGCGGCATGCCGGTGATGGTGATCCGGGTGTCGTTCACGACGGTGATCGTCGAAGCCGGGCAGGCATAGGTGCCGAAGTCGACGCCGAGGTTCGTGGCGGGGTCGAAGCCCTTGAAGCCGGTGCCGGCGATCTCGACCGTCCCCGTGGTGGCCTGGATCGAGGTGGGGATCAGGCCGTCGACGGTGGGCGGGGTCAGGAGTTTCAGCGGCGAACCCAGCAGAGCCAGGTAGGTGGCGTTGTCGTGCTGGAACGCGATCTGGCCCATGAAGTCCTCGAGCGTGTTCGCCGTCAGTTTCTCGTCCCACAGGCCGTAGAGGGGGTTCAGGTTCAGGGTCTGCTGGTTGTTCGGTCCGGGCTGGTAGTAGGTGTTGTTCCCCGGGAGCGTCTCGATGATCTTGACGATGTCCGCCAACTCGCCGACCACCTGCGTGCCCTTCGGGTACCAGGGCGGGTTCTTGTTGTCGGAGCCCGGGTTGTTCGGGTCGCTCAGGACGTTGCCCAGCGTGGCCCAGGCCTGCGGCACGATGTCGTACACGTTCACGAAGAACTCGCACTGGACCAGTACCGATTTGCCGATCAAGGTGTCGGTGAAGTAGTCGGCGAAGTCCTTCAGCCCGGCGGTCGGCGCGGCGAAGGTCAGGATCCCGAACGACGGCGGCTTCGGCCATTTGTTCTGCGTGCACTGGGTGACCAGATACGGCGTGACCATGGTCGCTATACAGCCGCCGAGGCTGTGGCCGATCACGAAGACCGTCGCGTTCTCGGGCAGGGACGAGAGCGTGGCGACGAGCGCCTGCTCCATCGCTCCGCCGGCGAATCCGCCGACGGCGGCGGCCTCGGTGTTGACGAGTTCGGTGAACGCCGCCATGGCGCCGCTGGACACCGAGACCGTCGTCGTCGCCCCGCTCGCCGGGAACGGCACGGTCGTGCCGACGGCCAAGTCCTCCATCGTGTCGGTGACATTGGCGTTGGTGCCCCGCAGCACCACGGCGACCTGGTTCGAGGCGCTGTCGACCGCGATATAGGCCAGGTTCGCGTTGGTCGGGGTCATCAGGAGCCATGCGGCCTCCCACCCGGGTGCGTTGGCATCGAGCTGCAGCTTGATGCCGGCGGCGATCCGCTCGCACTGTTGCTGCTGGGTCTCCCCCGAGGGGCGCGTCGTCGCCCCCGTGGAGGCGGCCGCGGCCAGCACCATGGCCGTCGCTTTGTCGAGTTGTTGGGTGGCCGCCATCTCATGCTCCTCAGGTTTGGACGGGATTATGCGGTTTCGGACTGAGGTCCTCCGTCATCCTGGTTCTCGGCCTTCCGGTTTTCGCCCTTGGGACGCCGTTCGGGCGATGGGATAGCATCCAGCGCCGCTCAGGTCCGTCACCGACGGCGGCGTGTGGCTTCATCGGGCGATGGCGATGGCGATGGCGATGGCGATGGCGATGGCGAAGGCGATGGCGAAGGCGAAGGGCGGGGACGTGGCGGACCGGACGGCGACGTGGCGCCTGCTGGTGGTCGACGACGATGCCGCGCTGCGGCGCGGGCTGGGCCGGGCCCTGGGCCTGTCCGGCTTCGCCGTGGAGACCGCGGCCGATGGCGAGTCGGCGCTGGGGATCCTGGGCGGCGGCGGCATCGACGCGGTGGTCCTGGACGTCTCGATGCGCGGGATGTCAGGGGTCGATGTCGTGCGGCGGCTGCGGCAGCACGGCGACGACGTCCCGGTGCTGATGCTCTCGGCCCTGGACGACGTCACCGACCGGATCGCCGGCCTGGCCGCGGGAGCCGACGACTACGTGGTCAAGCCGTTCTCGACCGCCGAGCTGGAACTGCGGGTCCGGGCGCTGCTGCGGCGCGGGCGCCCGGTGCCGCACGGGGTGGTCGCGGCGTGCGGGATCGTGATGGACACCGACGCCCGCACGGTCACGGTCGCCGGCTGCCCGGTGGAGCTGACCCGGCGGGAGTTCGACGTGCTGGAGGTGCTGGCGCGCAACGCCGGGGCGGTGCTGACCCGCGACCAGCTGCTGGACCGGGTGTGGGGGTACGACTTCCAGGTGCGGTCCGACGCGGTGGACACCGTGGTCAGCTATCTGCGGCGCAAGCTGGAGGCCGACGGCCGGCCTCGGGTGCTGCACACGGTGCGCGGCGTCGGCTTCGCGGTGCGCGGGGGGCTGGAGGGCGGCGGCTTCGAGAGCGGCGGCTTGGGGAGCGGCTTGGAAGGCGGCGGCTTGGAGGGCGGCTTGGAGAGCGCTCCGGAGGAGGGTCGGCTGTGAGGCTCTCGACCCGCTTCGCCTGGGCCTCGGCGGCGCTGCTGCCGGTGCTGATCATCGCGGCCGGCGCCGCGCTGGTCCCGTGGGAGAGCGCGGACCTGCGCGCGGAGCGTGACACGTACCTCCGAACGCGCGCCGACACCCTTGCCCCGCAAGCGTCTTCGCTGGCCGCGCAGTCCTCGAACCCGGCGTCCCGGGTGCGGGAGGCGTTGCAGGCCCCGGACGACGCGGTCGTGCTCGCGGTGCGCGGCGCGGACGTCACGGTCGGCGACGCTCCCTCGGCCGGGCGGCTGCCGACGGTCGACGGCGCGTTCAGCGTGCACGAAGGACTGCGCCAGTGGCGCGGCTACTCGGCCTCGGACCAGGCGACCGGGGCGCGGGTATGGGTCGTGGAGCCGGAGTCGGTCCTGTCGGCCAAGGTGCGCCGGCTCCGGGGCCGGGTGTGGCTGATGGCCCTGATCGTCTCGCCGGTGGCGTTCGCGGTGGGCGGGCTGCTGGGGCGGCGCACCATCAGGCCCTTGACGGTGTTGCGGGAGCGGGCCCGCTTGGTGAGCTCGGGGACCGGGGCGCGGATCGCGCTGCGGACCGGCGTCGACGAGATCGACGACGTCGCCGGGATCCTGGACGCGGCCCTGGCCCACCGCGACGAGCAGGAGATGCGCATCGTCGAGGCCTGGCAGGCGGCGCGGTCGTTCGCGGCGACGGCGGCCCACGAGCTGCGCACGCCCCTGACCGGGATCCAGACGGCGCTGGACGTGCTGGAACACCCGGGCGCCGAGGCCGCGGACCGCCGTGAGGCGCTGGACGACCTGCGGGCGGCGCACACCCGGGTCCTGGGGCTGCTGGAGGTGCTGCGCGCGCTGTCGCGGGCCGAGCTGGCGCGTCCTGAGCAGTTCGCCGAGGTGGACGTCGCCGAGCTCGCCGAGACGGCGCTGTACGCGGCGCGCGGCCGGCATCCCGGCGTCCGGTACGACGCGCGCGTGGACGCCTCGGCCGAGGGCGGCGCGGGGGTGCTGGCGGGCTGGGCCGACGGGCTGCGGATGATCATGGACAATCTACTCGACAACGCTGCCGTCCACGGCGTTCCGGCACCCGGCCCAGGTTCGGGCCCGATAGTGCTCAGCCTCGCACGGGAGCCCGGGTCCCTCGTCCTGACGGTCGACGACCACGGTCCCGGAATCGCGCCGGAGCTGCGCGGACGTCTGTTCGACCGGTTCGTCGCCTCCGAGGCCAGCCCCGGTTTCGGCCTCGGGCTGACGATCGTGGCCCAGGTCGTCGGACTGCATCAGGGCACTGTCGAGGCGCTGTCGGGACCCGCCGGGCGCGGCACCCGGTTCCTGGTCCGGCTGCCGTCACCGTCGCCGTCACAAGGTTTTCCCAAAGAGCGCTTCTAACTTCGGTCACGAGCGGCCGCCGGACTCGGGCGGCCGCACCGACCGAAGGGGACACCCATGTCTCGCACGTCTCGCACCACCTGGGCGGCCGCGGTGCTGACCGCCGGACTGTTCGCGGGCTCGACCGGCGCGGCGTTCGCCGACAGCCCCACGTCCGCTCCCGGCTCGGGCAGCGGCGCGGCGGACCTCCGCACCGCGGCCACGCGGGATTGCGCGCTCATCAAGGACCTCGGGCCGACGGTCACCGACCTGCTGGCCATCGTCAACGGCGACGCCAGCACGCCGGGCTCGGTGGCGTGGCTCAACGCCGGGGCGGCGAAGGCGAAGGCCGCCGGTCGCGCGAACCTCGCCTCCTGGCTGACCACGCGTGCGACGCTGCGGCAGGAGCAGGGCGCGGTACTCCAGACGCGGCAGCAGCTGCTCACGACCGGGACGTCGTGGTGCCAGGCGCATGGGTTCGGGGCGGCGGCGTGAGGGGCGTGCGCGGTGTGCGGGCCATGAGCGGCATTGGCGGCGTTGGCGGCGTTGGCGCGCGGGGCGCGCGCTGGTGTGGTGTGCTGTGTGCGACGGTGGCCTTGGCCGCGGGCCTTTCCGGGTGCCGGCCGCGAGCGGTCGCCAACCAGAACATGCCGTCGATCCCACCATCGACGGCTGCGACCGATTCGGGCTCGGCAGCCGACTCGGGTACCGCGACCAGTTCTGGTCCCACTACCACCTCCGGAACAGGCCGGCTCGGCCAGCAGGACATCGACAGCCTCAACGGCATCATCGCCTCCGTCGGCGGCGCCGCGACCTCGGTCCGCTCGGCGCTCGGCGCCGACAGCCCGACCGCGAACGGGTGATGGAGCACCGTGAGAAGAGTCCCCTTCGCCACGGCCGTCGCCTCGATCTGCCTGATCCTGGCCACGGCCCTGTCCGGCTGCCAAAGCGACTCGGCGGCCTCGCCCGCCCCGTCCACCGCCCCGGTGGGCAAGTCCGCACAGAGCATCCAGATCGGCGGCGCCACCCGCACCTTCCACCTCTACCGGCCGCAGAACCTGCCGGCCCACGCACCCCTGGTCGTCATGCTCCACGGCGGCTTCGGCAGCGGCACCCAGGCCGAGCAGGCCTACGGATGGGACCAGGAAGCCGACCACAACGCCTTCGCCGTGGCCTACCCCGACGGCCTGAACCACGCCTGGAACACCGGAGGCGGCTGCTGCGGCACCCCGGCGAAACAGAACACCGACGACGTCGCCTTCATCAAGGCCATGCTGACGACCATCCAGGCCGAGATCCCGATCGACCCGGCCCGCATCTACGCCACCGGCATCTCCAACGGCGGCATCATGGCCTACCGCCTGGCCTGCGAAACCAACCTGTTCGCCGCCATCGGCCCCGACTCGGCAACCCTCCTGGGCACCTGCCCCACCCCGAAACCCCTGTCGGTCCTCCACATCCACGGCACCGCCGACACCCGCATCCCCTACGCAGGCGGCGAAGGCCAGGGCTACGCCCACATCAACGGCCCACCGGTCCAAACCGTGGTGGCGACCTGGCGCACCACCGACGCCTGCGCAGCACCGACACAGACCACCGCCGGCCCCCTCACCACCTCGACAGCATCCTGCCCGAACGGGCGCACCGTCGAGCTGATCAGCATCGCCGGCGCAGGCCACCAGTGGCCGGGAAGCGCGCAGAAGCCTGTGAAAGAGGCCTTGCTGGGGACCGATCCGCCCTCGAAGGCGCTGAACGCGACGGATGTGTTCTGGCAGTTCTTCGCGGCGCATCCGAAGGTGGGTTAGGGCGGCACTGCCGTGTATTCGCCGGACCGCCCCGGATCAGTGGCGGCTGAACGCTACGAACTTGCCGAAGTGATTGCCGCTGAAGGTGTTCCCGGACCCGCCGTCCCGGTCTGCGATGTCGGCGGGCTTGTTGCCGGTGATCTTGTTGCCGGTGACGGTGTTGTCGGTGTCGGGGCCGCCTTTGTAGCTGCGGAAGAGGACGACGCCGCCGGACATGGGGGAGGCGCCGACGTTGCCGTGGATGCGGTTGTGGGTCAGGACCGTCTTCTCCACGCCGGTGAGGACGATGCCGATGCCTTGCAGGTACGGCAGCCTGTCCTTCGGGGGGCAGTACTCGTTGTTCGTGCTCACCTGGTTGTTGCGGATGGTCAGGTCGCCGCCGCGGGGGACGCCGTCGTCGCCGACGACGAAGACCCCCGAGCAGTTGCCGGTGACGGTGTTGTTCTTGAACACCAGGTTGCGGGCCCGGCGCAGGTCCGCGCCGAACCGGTTCGCGGTCATCCGATTGCCGGCGATCACGGTGCCCTCCGTGTCGATCGCGCCGCCCTTGCCGTTGGCCATGTTCGTCACGAAGATCCCGGCCTGGCCGTTGCCGACGGCCTGGTTGCCGATCAGCCGGCCGCGTGTCGACTTCTCCTGGCTGATGCCTTCCGCGCCGTTGCCGTTGACCAGGACGTGGCGCACCGTCATCCGGTCGGTCCCGGAGCCCGAGACGCCGTTCTGGGGGAAGTCCGAGACGGTGAGGGACTCGATGCGTACGCCGGTCACCGGGTGGTCGGCCGTCCCGAGCACACAGATGCCGTTGCCGGGAGCCGAACAGTCGTCGCCCACGGGCTCGGCGCCGCCGACCCCCTGAGCCGATCCCGTGGCGGCACCGGCCGGGGCGGCCGGAGTGATCACGGTCGCGGCACCGGCGCCCCGGATGGTCAGGCCCGAGACGCCGACCAGGACGCTTCCGTGGTAGACGCCGGGCAGCAGCACGATCGTGTCGCCGGCATGCGCCGCGTCGACGGCCCGCTGGACCGACCCGCCGGGCCGGACGACGATCCGGGCGGACCTGGAGGCGGAAGCCGAAGCGGCCAGGGCGGGCAGCGCGGCGGCCACCATCGCCGTGCCGCTGGCGAGGACGCCCGCACCGGTGATCATCAGACTTCGGGCACGACGTGAGGGCATTGCTTCCCATCTCCTTGCCATAGGCGAGTTCGGCTGTTGAGACGACTCAGACTCCCTGACGTTATGGGCCAGCCGCGGCGCTCGCTAACGGACGTTGGGCCGGATGGGTCCGCATCCTCGTTCCCCGGCTCGGCAATCAGCCCGCCAACGCTCACTCACGCGGCGTTTCGGGCCTGTCGCTGCCGGGGTGCCGACGACGCCGACGGAGCGAGAGGTTGGCCTGCACCGAGGTGATCTGCAACTGTGCGGAATCGCGGTGGTGCTCGGCCCAGGCATCCCGCGTCGCGGGGTCCGCGAACTCCGCCCCGATCACGCCGTCGCCGTTGACGATGCCGAACGCCTCGAAGCCGCCGTGTTCGGCTGCGTAGTCTTGGGCAAGGGCGAGGAAGTCGGGGTCATGATGGTCGACGTGGATGTCGGCCGCGGTGACCACTGCGTCGGTGATCGCGCAGACCGCGGTCCCGTCCTCAGCCAGAGCCTCCTGTTTGAACGCCACGACTTGGTCCTTGACGGCGCGGCGCATTGCGGTCAGGACACGGTCCCTGTGTGTGGCCGGGGTGAGGCATCGCAGAAAGCTGAAGTCCGTGACGGTGCCGTCGACGCGGATGATGAAGAAGCCCGGCTGGTGGAACTCCTCGGTGAGCCGGACCTCGAAGTGGTCGATGCCGACGCCGCGCTTGCCTGCCGCGTCCTGATGCAGTTCCAGCAGGTCGTGGAGGAAGGCCTCATCAGACGGATCGTCGATGACCGAGCCTGGCGGGTAACGGTAGAGCAGATCACGGCAGGCCTGCTGGGCGTCTCCCTTGCGCGGAAAGTAGACGTCGCCGATGATCACGGGTTTGGCGACCATGGGTCCTCCTTCAACCGGAGTCCGCCGAAGCGATGCGTTGTCGGACGGGGGTCGGGAAGCCGGCGGGCGTTCGGTGCCCACGCAGCTTGAGCTGGAGCAAGCCGCGAAGGCTGGCCAGTGAGCGAGTGCAGCCCAACGATTGCAGGAACTCCTCGACGCTCCAGGTGATCATCGCGCCCTGGCGGGAGAGGTAGAGCCCGAGGCGGTTGATGCGATAGCGGTCGTCGTAGTCCAGGAGCAGGTATCCGGCGAGCTGGTAGATCTCCTCGCGCCCCAGCGAGCGGGGGTGCCGGGTGGCTTTGCAATCCAGGAGGAGTCCGTCGAGGATGAAGTCGGCATCGGCGCCTCCGAGATCGGCGCTTCCTGCGAAGGTGGGCCCGCAGACTTTCTTGCCGCTCGGCAGCGCGCGCAGCGCGGCGAAGGGATCGATCGAGAGTGCGAATTGGCGGGCCAGGTCTTCGATGGCGTACTCCGGTACCGCCGCGGTCAGCTTTGAGAGAGTGATCTGCGATGTGGCGCCCAGGAGCATGTTGCCGCGTTGAAGGCGTCCAGTGCGATAGATGGCTTCGTAGGAGGCCGCGACAAAGCACAGACGGCTGAGTTGTTCCTCATCCAGTGAGGATGTTCCGTCGAGGTGATGCCGTAGCAGGGTCTGTAGTTCCGTACCGGCGGCCTGGAGTGCGGTTCGGGTTGCGGTGTCCGGTGCGCCTGGCAACTGCACCCTCGTGCCGAGCGCAGTCACTCCGTGGGACACGGCGTCGCCGAGGCTGGATCCCAGGGACAGCCGTAGGCGGTAGTCGATCGCGTGGCCGAGGTCGGGCCAGGCGGGGGATCGGACGTCGATGGGCTGGACGGGGTGCGGGAGTGGCGCGGCGAACTTCAGGTACCGGACGTGCAGTGGGCCCACATGCGGAAGGTGCTCGGCCATGAAGCGCGAAACCGGGGATTCGGAGAACTTCAGCTGCCCGGTGAGCGGGAGTCCTGCGAGCGCTTCCGTGCTCGGCCGTGAGCCGGTCTCCACGGCCCGCTTCTCGTAGTCGCCGATCCAGGACAGAGATGACTGGTCGAGCACGTGGCGGGCGCGGGTGACCGCGACATAGATCAGCCGTGCCTCGTCGGCACGCAGCGGACGCTGCAGCCCGTTCTCGTCGAAGGACGGCGCGTGGAAGCCGGCACCGATGCGTACGGTGTTCCACTCACGCCCCTTGGACTTGTGCGCGGTGGAGATGATGACGCGGGCCTCCTGCTCGTCCGACAGCCGGCCCACCGCGTCGATGATGGTGTCGGGGCCGAAGCTGTCGATGAGGTTGACGATGGTGCGCAGGCTCTGGGCTTCCGGGTCGCTGTCGGCGTAGTCCTGGACTTCGCCCCAGTTCGCGAACAGGAACAGTTCCGGATGACTGGTCCGCCGCCCGGCCTTCAGGTCGATGGCTGCCTCGGCCAGGCGTCTGAGCTCTTTGCCGCCGCCGACGAGCGCGACGGGTATGCCCTGGTCCAGATGCGTGAGTACTTCGCGCATGGCGTCGGCGTTGCCCCGGCACAGCACCGCGTCGGGACGGTCGAGCGCGCGGACGGCACTGTCTCCCGGCCCTCGTCCTGTCAGGCGCATCTCGGAGCCGGCGTGGGCGAGCCAGCGGTTGGCCTCGTCGGCGATCGGGGGACCGAACCGAAAGGATTCGGTCAGGAAGAGGTGGTCGGCGGGGAAGCCGGTCATCACATCGCGTGCGTTGCGCCACGCGTAGATCTGCTGTGCTGGATCGCCGACGCACACGCGTTGGGCGTCCTGTGCCAGGAAGACCTCCTCGACCACGGGGTTGGTGTCCTGTGCCTCGTCGAGCAGGATGAAGTCGGCCGCGAGCACCGGGCGGGACAGCCCCCACATCTTCATGTAGTGCTCGTGGTCGAACTTCAGTACGCCGTCGAGCGCGCAGATGTCCTCCCATGCCTGGCGCGCGTACGGAAGGAGCTGCTGGGACAAGCGGTCTTGAGCGGCGGGGTCCAGGCCGTTGACGCGTGCCATGTGCCGAGCCGACACCTCTGGATCGGCGGTGCGGCAGTAGCGGGCGACCATCTCCATGACCAGGCGAGCCTGATGGGCCTGGGTGATCTGGATCGTTCCCTCTTGCACGGCATCGGTGAGTCCGAGAAGCCTCGCGGTCTCCTTCCCCGGACGGCGCGGCGAGTGTTCGAGCCTGTGTTTGTAGCGGACGCCCACCGCTTGGTAGGCGAGGGCGTGCGATGTACGACATTCGACGTTGCCGCCGAAACGGCGTCGGGCATCTTCGGCAGCGGCCTTGTTGTATGCCATGTACAGGCCGCGCTTCCTTGTGGCCGAACCCATCAGCACCAGAGTCGAGGTCTTGCCCGCTCCCGCACCCGCGATCAGCGCCAGATCGCCGCCCGAGGCGAACGCGTCGCGAGCCGCCTGTTGCTCCGCCGTGGCCTGAATCATCCCCACCCTGTCCTCAACGCCGACTGAATCAGAGGTCTACCATAGGCGCAACGCGCACATCGACGCTTATGTCAGAGTTCGTAGTTACTCTGGCAGTGTGACTCAGACTGTCTGGCACGCTGGGTACCGCATCGCCATCAACCTGTCACTGGACGACCTCGGACATCCTGACCGGCCGGGTCTGTGGGAAGAGATCTACAAGCCGGACCCGTCCCGGCCTCGTCTTCTGCGCTGCATGGCGATCGACGATGACGACGGCACGGAGTGCCCTGAGGCGATGTACATCCTGGTGCGAGACGGTCTCCGTATCGCCTCTCACTGGCGAAGCGGTGCGAAGCCGCATCGGAATGAGGGCCCCAAGCACAAGGCGCTCAAAGAGCGGATAGCGAACGTCGCGCAGCGTGCCGGCTTCGCCGCCGACGTCGAGGATGTCTCCGCGGACGGAACCCGGCGTACGGACGTCCTGGTCGGCGGGGGCGACGGCGGTCCCATCGGATGGGAGATCCAGTTCTCGCACATCACCGGCCCCGCGGCGATCAAGCGCACCGCGACTGCCAAGGTCCACGGCATCACGCCGATGTGGACGGTCGACCACGACCGGTCGCAGGTCATCGACCGGGGGCCGTGGAACCGTCTGGACAAGATCACGGACTGGCGGCAGATCGCGGGCAAGCAGCTGAACGTCCGAGGCGGCGTTCGCACCTTGCGCATGGAACGCTGCCAGAAGGGCTTCGGGCCGTGTCCGGTGAAGAAGCGCGGGTCGTGCGGAGACTGGCACGGCGTTTGGCTCGCGGCCAGAGGCGTGTACCTCGACAGCTTCGTGGCCGAGACCGCCGCGGGCGAGTACGTGCCGCTCTACCGGCCGGCCACCACACGCCGCGGCGGGAACTACATGTGGGTCACGCCGGTCGACAAGGCCGAGTTCCTTCAAGACCGCACTGAGGTGGACCCCTACGCCGGCGTCGGGACGCTGGAGACCGAGCCGGGTGACTGCCAGGTCCCCAAGCCCATCGACCCGCGGTGCCACTACGGCGAGCCCGGCAAACCGGCGACGAAGCGCGCGCCTCGCGATACCGGCGACCGGATAGCCGTCGGCGAGTGGCTCACGCGAGCCTTCGCGGACGGCCCCGGCGTGGGAGTGACCGACCCGGACCGTGTCCCCGACGAACTGGTGCGGCTCCAGCTGGCCTTCCTCCGGGCGGACGCGGAATGTGAGCGAATCAGCGCCGCGCTGCCGTCGAGCCTGGACGTCGTGGCAGGCCTGGCGGTCATCGACGCCCAGCAGCGTGTCGACCTGGAGGTGGCGCGGGCGGAGCGGCTCGAAGTCGTTCTGGCCAAGTATGAGCACCCTTGGTGGGGCGTTGTCGCCAACCGCTATGAGGCCGATGTGCGACTGCGTGCGGTAGTTCAAGAACGTGTGGACAGGGCACGGCGCCAGGTGTCATGACGACGCTGCCGCATTGTGCGATGACGGATAGCAGCAGGTCGGGGCCGCCCGAAGGCGGCCCCGACCCAAAGCGTCAGTCCCTCAGGACATCATCCCGATCCACTGCCCACCGGTAACGTTCAGCACCTGCCCCGAAACGTAGTTCGACCACGGCGAGCACAGGTAGAACACCCCGCCCGCCGCCTCCTCCGGGGTCCCCGGACGCCCGAGCGGGATCAGGAAGCTGGTCGCGCCGACCATGGCTTCGGGGATGCCCAGTTGGACGGTTTCGCCGCCGATCTCCATGGTGTTGTCGTCGCTCTTGGCGGCGGTGAGGCGGGTTTCGATGTGGCCGAAGGCTACTGCGTTGACGTTGACTTTGAACTGGCCCCATTCCTTGGCCAGGGTCTTTGTCAGGCCTACGACTGCTGACTTGCCGGAGCTGTAGTTCGCCTGGCCGGCGTTGCCCATGGTGCCGGAGACGGAGGAGATGTTCACGATCTTGCGGAAGACTTCGATGCCCTGTTCGCGCTCTTTCTTCGCGGGGTCGCGGAAGTAGGGGGCGGCTGCTCGGATGGTGCGGAAGGGGACGACGGTGTGGATGTCCAGCATGCGCTGGAACCAGTCGTCGGTCATCAGGTGGATCGGCTTGTCGAGGGTGTAGCCGGCGTTGTTGACCAGGATGTCGATCTTGCCGAAGCTGTCCGCCGCCTTGGCCACCAGGGCTTCCGGGATGCCTTCGGCGGTCAGGTCGCCGGCGAAGACGGCGGTGTCGGTGCCGTGGGCCTTGGCGATCTCGGCCGCGGTCTCGGCGGCGGCGTCGCCGTCGAGGTCGTTGATCAGGACGCCGGCGCCCTGCGAGGCCAGCAGGTCGGCGGTGGCGCGTCCGATGCCGCGCGCCGATCCGGTGACGATCGCGACCTTGCCGTCCAGGACTCCCATGTACGCTCCTTGGCTCTGGTGGTGGTGCCGGTGGTGGCTCTGTTGGCGGTGCTGGTGATGCTGCTGGTGAGTGCGACTACGACTGGCGGAAGACCGCGAGGCCGTCCTTGATCACGACCAGGTCGGTGTCCGAGGACGTCTCGAAGGCGAAGCCGCCGGGGCTCCCGGCCGCCCATACCCGGGTGCTGATGTCCTGCCCGGGCAGGACCGGCTTGGCGAAACGTACAGCCAGCCGCTCCAGGTTGCGAGGGTCCTTTTCGGCCATGCCGAGCACCGCGTGCGAGGCGAACGCCATCGTGCTCAGGCCGTGGTTGATGATGCCGGGCAGGCCCACGGCCCGGGCGAAGTCCGGGTCCAGGTGGATCGGGTTGTGGTCGCCGGAGGGCTCGGCGTAGCGGGCCGTCTGGTCGGCGTCGACGTGCTGCTTGGCCTCGCCGACGGGGTCGGTGGCGCGGACCGCCTCCTGCAGTGCGTGGCCCGGTGCCTGTTCGCCGCCGCCGGGTTCGTCCTGCGCGCCGCGGAAGAAGGTGGACATCCACTGCTCGTTGACCAGTTCGCCGTCGGCGGTGCGGGTCTCGGACTTCACCGCGACCACGACGCCGGCCGAGGTCTGGCGGACGCCCAGCGGCGCCGAGCGCGTCACCAGCTCCAGGCCCGGGGTGATCGGCCGGTGGTAGAAGAAGTCCTGCTCGCCGTGGACCAGCATCATCAGCAGCTCCGGCGGGGCCACCGCCAGGACCGCCTCGGCGCTGGACTCGAAGGCCGGGACCACCGCGAAGACCGGCGGGGCCAGGTCGCCGGAGCGGTGCTCGGGGATCGGGTCGTTGGTCGCCGCGGCGTAGGCGGCGACCCGCTCTTGCCCGACGGTGAAGTGCTTCGGCTCGGTCCAGACGCCGAGCGCCTCCAGGTTGAAGCTCATTGCCGTTGCCCCCTTGCGGACGCCGCGTTGCCGGAGAACACTGTGACGCAACTGAACGTACCGTAGAATGATGTAACGATCCAGAGGGGAACCCACCCGCCATGACCGACGCCCATGCCTCCACCGATGGCCATGCCTCTACCGGTGCCCAGACCTCCGGCCTGCCCATCGAGCTGGCCGGCTCCGACCCGAACCAGCTCGCCGGCATGGTCGGCCAGCTCTCCGACGCCGAGCTGCGCGAGGTGCTGTCCGACGGCGCGCTGCGCGGCCAGGTGCTGGACGAGATCTTCCGCCGCATGGGCGACCACTTCCGCGCCGACAAGGCCAAGGGCCAGACCGTCGCCGTGCACTTCGTCATCACCGGCGGCCCGGACGGCACCAAGGACACCTACCAGGCGTCCATCAAGGACGGCGTGTGCACGACGTCCAAGGAGCTCACCGAGCACCCCCGCGCCACCATCACCGCCGACGGCGTGCCGTTCCTGCGCCTGGTCACCGGTGCCGCCGGCGGCGTCGAGCTGTTCTTGAAGGGCAAGCTGAAGGTCGGCGGCGACATGATGTTCGCCGCGAACGTGGCGGGGTGGTTCGCCATTCCGGGCGGCAAGTAGTCGATCATGGATGAGCGCTGATGAGTACCGATGAGTGCTGATGAGCGTGACGGCGCGCGGAGGGCCTCGGGGGGCCGTCCGCGCGCCGAAGGCGTGGGTCCACTTATATGGCCGTCATACCTATATGACAGTCACCCCGCCGGCTTGATGTTCGCGTTGTGCCGGAACACGTTCTCCGGGTCGTACTCCCGCTTGATCGCCGCCAGCCGCCGGTATTTGTCCGGCCCGTACGCGGCGACGACCCGCTCCTGGTCGGGCTCGACCATGAAGTTCACGTAGCTGCCGGCGCCGCGGGAGTACGGCAGCAGCGCCTCCCAGTACGCCCTGACCCACGCCGTGTCCGCGTTCAGCAGTTCCGGGGACGGAGCGATACCGGCCAGGTTCACGGCATAGGTGGGACGTCGCAGTCCACTGAAGGCCGTCGCGTCGTCGTCGACCTCGGCGAAGGCGCCGCTCAGGGTGAACACCGGGGCGAAGGACATGGGAGAGCTCTTCCTCCCGGCGAACTCCGTCATCACGGCGATCACGTCGTCGTCGAGCCCGTCGAAGTACAGCGCCCGCTCGTAGCCGAGGATCCCGGGCGGCGCGGCGTCGTCGAGCAACGACTGCAGCGCGGTGTAGGGCATCGGCGTGGCCAGGTCGAACAGCGGCGGCAGTTGCTCGCGGACGCTGTCGACGACCTTCTCGTGCACGTCCGCGCCGCCGAAGCCGACGATGATCAGCGCGTGTCCGGGCGCCAGGTGGAACTGCTCCGGGACGAACGGCGCGGGCGGCGCGTTCATCCCGACCCCCAGCATCCCGGAGAAGCCGGCGGGCAGGCCGTCCAGCGTGTCGCGCATGGTGCGCAGCGCCTCGGCGCCCTGGTCGATCGGCCAGAACAGCAGCCCGACCTGCACGATCGGCCCGACCGGGTGCAGGTCGAACCGGAACTCGGTGACCACGCCGAAGTTGCCGCCGCCGCCCCGGATCGCCCAGAACAGGTCCGGGTGGGAGTCCGCCGAGGCCTCGACGATCCGGCCGTTGGCCAGCACCACCTCGGCCGAGCGCAGGTTGTCGATGCTCAGGCCGTGCTCGCGGGTCAGCCAGCCGAAGCCGCCGCCGAGGGTCAGGCCGCCGACGCCGGTGTGGCTGACCGTGCCGGCCGGCACCGCCAGGCCGTGTTCCTGGGTGGCGGCGTCCAGGTCGGACAGCAGAGCGCCGCCCTGGCAGTACGCCGTTCGTGTGACGGGGTCGACCCGCACCGCGGACATCGCCCGCAGATCGATGGTCAGCGAGTCCGGCCAGACGGCGTTGCCGCCGAAGTTGTGCCCGCCGCCGCGTACCGACACGTCCAGGCCGCGGATGCGGGCCGCGATCAGCGCCGCGGCCACGTCCTGCGTGCTCCGGCACTGCGCGATCGCCGCGGGCCGGTGGTCGATCGCCCCGTTCCAGACCATGCGGACGCTGTCGTAGTCGGGATCGGCCGCGGTGACGACCCGTCCCGAGAAGTTGGGGTACACGCCGTCGGTGTGACCGGACATCGTCGTGTCCTTACTCTTGGCACTCTTGGCTGTCCTTATTCTTCGAGCACCGCCAGCCAGTTCCCTGCCGGGTCCTTGAACCAGGCGATCAACGGCCCGCCCAGCCGGCTGATCCCGTCCTCGTCGACGCCGGGCAGCCGCTCGAACTCCACGCCGCGGTCGCCCAGGCTCTTCACCGCCGCCTCGATGTCGTCGACGGGGAAGTTCAGGATGGTGAAGTCGGCGGGCGTGTGTGCCGCGCCTTTGGGATAGACCAGGATCTCGGTGTCGCCCCCGACGTGCAGGCGGAGCATGCCGTTGGCCTCGGTGACCGGGATGCCCAGGATTTCGCCGTAGAACTTCTTGGCGGCGGGGATGTCGTCCACGGAGAAGCCGCTGAAGGCCTTCGTGTTTTCGAACATGGTTGGGACGCTACCCGCTGCCGCCCGGCGCTGCCTGTCCTGAGCACGTGCCGAAGCCCGGCGCCAGGGAGTACCTGCCGCCGGGCTTCGTCCTGTCTGACCAGCAGTCCGACCAGCTGTCCGACCGTTCCTGCCGTGCCTGCCTGACCGTGCCTACCGCGCCTGCCTCACGCGTCGGCGTGCACCGGCAGGATCGCGACGTGGTCGGTCTCCTCGGCGAGCTCGATCGCGTGCTCGTCGACCTTCGGCATCGCGTTCTTGCCGGGCAGCAGGAACAGCGTCGCGAGCGCGGCCAGCAGGCCCAGGCCCGCGCCGACCAGCAGCGCCGTGCCGAAGCCGCCGGACAGGGCCTGCGCGGCGTTGTCGCCGGTGCCGAGCAGGTGCGAGGTGCGGGCCGAGGCCACCGCGGCCAGGACCGCCAGGCCCAGGGCGCCGCCGACCTGCTGGGCGGTGTTCAGCAGGCCCGAGGCCAGGCCGGACTCCTCCTCCGAGGCGCCGGCGGTGCCGGCCACGGTCAGCGCGACCCAGGCCATGCCGCCGCCCAGGCCGATCACGATCTGGGGGAGCAGCAGGTCGGTGACGTAGCTGCCGTTGGCCGGCATCCCGCTGACCCACAGCAGGCCGGCGGCCATCACGACCATGCCCGCCACCGTGGTGGCCTTGATCCCGACCTTGGCCACCAGCTGACCGGCGGCGGTGGCGGCGATCATGATCGACACCGCGATCGGGACCAGCGACAGGCCCGACTTCAGCGGCGAGTAGCCCAGGACCTGCTGGGTGTACAGGGTCATGAAGAAGAACGCCGGCATCAGGCCCATGACCTGCAGCATCGAGGCCACGTTCGCCCCGCGCAGCACCGGGCGCCGGAAGATCGACAGCGGGACCAGCGGCTGCTTGGTGCGCTGCTCGATGACCACGAAGGCGGCCAGCAGCAACACGCCGACCGCGCCCAGGCCCAGGGTCTCCGGCGAGGTCCAGCCCACCTTCTGGGCGTTGACGAGCACGAACACGATCCCGGCCAGGCCCGCGGTGACGGTGAAGGCGCCGGCCAGGTCGAACCCGGAGCGCTGGCCGCTGGGCGCGCCCACCGGCAGGATGCGCGGCGCGAGCAGCGCGGCGGCCACGCCGATCGGGACGTTCACCCAGAAGCAGGCCTGCCAGCCGAACCAGTCGGTGAGCATGCCGCCCAGGATCAGGCCGACGGCGCCGCCGGCCCCGGCCACGGCGCCCCACACGCCCAGGGCCTTGTTGCGCTCGGCCTTCTCCTCGTCGGTGTTGTCCGGGAAGGAGATCAGCAGCAGGGACAGCGCGGCGGGGGAGACCACGGCGGCGGCGAAGCCCTGCACGGCGCGGGCGCCGATCAGGAAGCCGGGGTCCGGGGACAGCGAGCCGGCCAGCGAGGCCACCGAGAACAGGATCAGGCCGCCCATGAACATCCGGCGGCGGCCCAGGTAGTCGGCCAGCCGCCCGCCCAGCAGCAGGAAGCCGCCGAACATCAAGGTGTAGGCGTTGGTGACCCAGGACAAGTCGGCCTGTGCGAAGCCCAGTCCCTTGACCAGGGACGGCAGCGCGACGCCGACGATGCCGGCGTCCAGGATCAGGACGAACTGCGTGACCGCGAGCAGCGTGAGCGCCGTGCCGCGGTTGATCGCACGGCCGCCGAGCGGGGCCGGGGCTGCGTTCGCAGCAGCTGCTGACATGGAGACATCCCCTAAAAACGGAAGGTGAATTACGGTTCCGGTTAACAGGTGAGACAGTAGCGGAACCGTCCCTCCGGTTGTCAAGTGGAACCGGAGGTCAGCTTCCGGTTAATCCGGGGAAGGTGTACCGTTCAACCATGGTCCTGTCGCAGACGCCGCCCACGAGCCGTCCCCTGCGCGCCGACGCCCGGCGCAACCGTGAGGCGATCGTCGCCGCCGCCGACGACCTGTTCCGCGTGGACGGCATGTCGCTGCAGATGGACGAGGTGGCCCAGCGCGCCGGGCTCGGCGTCGGCACCGTCTACCGGCACTTCCCGACCAAGGAGGCGCTGACCGTCGAGCTGGTCCAGCACCGCGTGGAGACCACGATCAACCGGGCCGAGCAGACCATGCAGGACTGCGACCCGGCCAGCGCGCTGCGCCGCTTCATCCGGGACATGGCCACGGTGATGGGCGAGGACATCGGGCTGCGCGAGTCGTTCCAGATGCAGGTGCTGGCCGACAACCAGCTCGACGAGTGCGTGTACTACCGCCAGGACCTGCACGAGCGGAAGCTGTCGATGGTCAAGCGGGCCCAGGAGGCCGGCGTGGTGCGCGGCGACCTGGCGCTGGAGGACTTCGACGCCCTGATGTGCGGGATGGGGCAGGCGATCGTGGCCGGCGGGAACCCGGCGCTGATGGCCGATGTGCTGCTGGAGGGGCTGCGGGTGCCGCGGGCCCTGGACGCCGACGAAGCTGAGTGAACCGCGGGGGAGCAGCCCTCGGAAGGACTGTCGGTGCGGTGGTCTATCGTCGCCCACAATGGAAGACGTGTCCGCGAATCCGAACCCTGTCTCAGTCCCCGCACCCTCCCCGGCGCCTGATCGCCTTTGTACCGGCCTGAGCTGGTTCGAGGAGAAGCCCGCCCTGACCTCGGTCGAGGGCGGTGATCTGCGTCTGAAGGCACTGAGTCCGGGCACGCGCCTGGCCCTGAGCTGGTCCGGCCGCCGCCGCTGCGTCGGCTGGACGGCGCCGGGAAAAGGCCGCACCGCGTGTGCCGATGACGCGGAGATCGACGGCGGGGCGACCCTGGCGCAGTGCCCGGCCTGCCAGAACCGCGACCACGGCCTGGCTGTCGCGCGCGACCGGATCACCGACGACGGCCGCTCCTACCAGCTGTACCTGGCGTGGTTCGCGCCCGGCATGCTGAAGGTCGGGATCACCGGCGTGCAGCGCGGCGTGGCCCGACTGCTGGAGCAGGGCGCGATCGGCTACACGGTGATCGCCACCGGCACCCTCCCGGCCGCTCGCCGCGCCGAACTCACGGTCTCGGCCTCCGGGCTGGCCAAGGAGCGGTACCGCTCGCGGGCGAAGGTCGAGGCGTGGTGGGGGCTGCCGGAGACCGAAGGGCTGCGCTCGGCGCTGACGGAGGGTCGGATCAAGGCGCTGCGGATGCTGGCCGACCACACGCTCGACACCTTCCCCGACGGTTCGCTGGTCGACAACACCGCCTTCTTCGGGCTCGGCGACGGGGCTCCGGCGGCGTACCGCGAGGTCGAGGCGCTGGAGGACAGCGGCAGCCTGGCCGGCGAGGTGCGCTCGGTGATCGGCAAGCACCTGTTCCTGGCGACCGAGGGCGGCGGCGCGCCGCTGCTGCTCGACACGCGGCTGCTCGCCGGACGGCACACGGTGCCGATGGCGGGGGCGAACGCGGCGGCGGATGCGGCCGGTGCCGGTTCGGGACCGACCGGGATGCGGACGGTGGAGCGTTGGCGGCCGCTGCTGTACGACACGCCGACGCTGTTCTAGGCGTACTGGTTCGCGCTGGATGTCATCCGCGACGCGCTGGACCAGGTCCGGAGCGGCTGATAGAGATATGAGAGTCCTGCGATCCTCGAACGGGGGCGGCTGATGGGTCAGGCGCGGAACTGGGAGGCGATCGGGGCCGTCGCCGGCATCGCCGGGGTGTTGATCGCCCTGGTCGCGTTGGTGGCGCCGAACGACTCCTCCTCGCAGGCGGGAACGGCGCCGTCTACGCCGGAGAACACGTCGACGGTGCGTGTCAGCCCGACCTTTTACTCGCCGCCGCCGGTCACGACCGCGCCGCCCAGCACGTCGCCGCCGTCGTCATCGACATCGACATCGACGCAGCCACCGACCCAGCCATCTACGCAGCCGACGACGCAGCCGCCGCCGGCCCCGCCTTCCTCCGTGCCGGCGGTCCGGCCCCTCGGCTGTGACGAATCCTTCGACGCCATCAACACCTTCGACCAAGCCTGGGCGGCGGCCACGACGCCGGGGGCTCGCTACATAGCCGCGAACAACGGCTACAAGGCGATGTCGGGCATCGTGCTCTACGCCGACGACCCGCCGAAGTCGCAGGACAATGTCCTGTCCGGGGACTTCGTGGGCATCGTGGGGCCGTTGATGGACGACGAGCCTGTCCCGCCCGCCCAGATCAGCCGGCTCAACGCCGACATCGGCGGCCTGCGGGCCGCGTGCGGCGCCTCCTGAGCTCGGCCGCTGCCCTGCCCGCTGCCTGCTGAGTTCTGCACAACCACGCCCGTATTGCCCGCGATCGTCCCGTCGCCTAGACTGAATGAACGTTCATTCGGAGGTACGAGATGAGCTGGACCGCGAACGACATCCCCGACCTGCACGGCCGCACGGCCGTCGTCACCGGCGCCAACGGCGGGCTCGGGCTCGTGACCGCCAGGGACCTGGCGGCGAAGGGCGCGCACGTCGTGATGGCCATGCGCAACCAGGCCAAGGCCGCGGCCGCGCTCGACCAGATCCGGGCCGCCGTGCCGGACGCCGCCCTGGAGCCGGTCGTGCTCGACCTGTCCTCGCAGGCGTCGGTGAAGGAGGCCGCCGCGCGGATCCTGGACGCGCACGAGCGCCTCGACCTCCTGGTCAACAACGCGGGCGTGATGGCGATCGCCGAGACGCGCAGCGTCGACGGCTTCGAGATGCAGTTCGCCGTGGATCACCTGGGCCACTGGACGCTGACCGCGCTCCTGCTGCCCGCCCTGCTGCGCACGCCCGGTTCCCGCGTCGTGACCGTGACCAGCACGGCCCATCACCAGGGGCGTCCGGTCGACGTCAGCAATCCGCACCTGCACGGCCGCTACGGGCCCTGGCGTGCTTATGGCCAGGCGAAGCTGGCCAACTTCCACTTCGGGCTGGGGCTCCAGCGCGACCTGGAGCGGGCCGGCGCGCGCACCGCCAGCCTCATCGCGCATCCGGGCCTGTCCGACACCGACCTGCAGGCCGTCAGTGTGCAGGGCTCCGGCGGCGGCGCCTCGCAGCGCTTCTTCCACGCTCTGGCCCAGCGCACCGGCATGTCCCCGGACAAGGGTGCGCTGCCCCAGCTGCGCGCGGCCACCGATCCGGCGGCCAAGGGCGGCGAGTTCTACGGCCCGATGTTCGTGAACAACGGGTCCCCGATCCGTAAGCCGATCCTGCGCAGGTTCGGGATGGACCGGGCGATCGCGAAACTCTGGGAGGTCTCCGAGCGGGAAACCGGAGTCGCGCTCGACCTGCGAACCCCGGCCGGCGCGTGATGGCGGCACCTGCTTCCGGGGCGCCGGCCGACCGGATGCCGGCCGACCGGATGCCGACCGACCGGGCGGCGGCGGTCCGCGCGGCGCTGCGCACCCTGGTCGCGCGCAACGGCTTCCACGGCGCCTCCATGAGCGCCGTCGCCCGCGAGGCCGGCGTGGCCACCGGCACCGCCTACACCCACTACGCGTCCAAGGACGACCTGGTGCTGGCCGCGTACCGGGAGACCAAGACCGCGCTCGGCGCCGCCGTCACGGCGGGCCTGAAGCAGGACGTCCCGGCCGCCGAGCGCTTCCGCACGCTGTGGCTGGCCTGCTACCGCTACCTGGAGGCGAACCCGGAGAACGCGCAGTTCCTTCTCCAGGTGGAGCACTCCCCGTACCGCGCCGCCGCCCACGGCTCCGTGCTCGCCGACGGGAACGACCCGCTCGTGGCACAGGCGGCCGTGCCCGAGATCGCCGCGCGCCTGCTCCCGCTGCCCCTCGACGTCATCTACGAGCTCTCCTTCAGCCCGGCCGTCCGCCTCGCCGCGGGCGGTGCCGAGCTGACCGGGGATCAGCTCGATGAGATAGCCGATGCTTGTTGGCGTGCTGTCAGCCGGCCGGGTGTCGACCCGGCGTTCCACCGCACCACGGCGGTCCGGTCCACGGGCCACTGGAACCTGGTGTAGGCCGGCAGCCGGCCGAACCCGGCCTCCATCCGACGTACCACGACACCGACGTCGAACCGCTCCAGAACGCGCCGCAGTTCACCGCCTACCCGACCTGTGCCGGATGGAGAAGAAGCCGTACTCACGGGCTTGATCTTTCCGCGCCCCGGGGCGCGACGACCGTCTCCGGGCCGCGCCGGTGCTCCCACTTGAACAGCTCATAGCTCCGCCCCTTGTCGGTGACCGTGCTGGACTCGGCGTCGCAGGGCTCGAAGCCGGCGGCTCGTGCGACGGCGGCGCTGGCGTCGTTGTCGGCCTCGATCTCCAGGTACACCACCGGCAGGTTGAGGCTGGTGTGTGCGTACTCGGTCAGCACCAGCAGGGAGCGCGTCGCCAGCCGCTGTCCGCGGTGGGCCGTGCCGACGGCGTATCCGAGGCTGGGGGCCTTCATACCGATCATGATCTCGCCGAGAGGGTTCCGTCCGTCGAGGGTGATCGCCAGGTGCAGGCGTTTGCCCTCCTTCCGTGCCGCCTGCGCGCCGCGCACGTAGCGCAGCGCGGCGGCCTCGTCGAACGGCGACTCCAGCGGTGTCCGGTACGCCACGTCGGGATCGTCGAAGAGTTCGGGCATCGCGGGCACGTCGTCATCGGTCCACTCCCGCAGGGTCAGGCCGTGGCCGGTGATGACGATCGGATCGGTCTGCATGCCCGCAATCCTGTCAGTCCGGCTCAGCCGAAGTAGCGCTCGATGTCGGCGTGCGGGAGCACTCTGCTCTTGCCGAACTCGAACGTCCCGTGCTCCGCGATCTCCCTCGCCGCGCCGATGGCGGCGCTCATCGCGGTGCGCGCGAGGTTCGAGCCGAGGCTGATGCGGCGCACGCCCCATTCGCCGAGCTGCTCGACGGTCGCGTTCAGGCGCGCGCCGCCGGCCAGGACGTTGACCGGCTTGCCGACCTCGGAGGTGATCGTGCGGATCTGCTCCTCGGTGGTCAGGCCCGGGGCGAACAGGACGTCGGCGCCGGCGGCCTCGAAGGCCTGCAGGCGGGCGACGGTGTCCTTCAGGTCCTCGTGGCCGTAGAGGAAGTTCTCGGCGCGCGCCGTCACGGCGAAGGGGAAGGGGAGTGCGCGTGCTGCCTCGATGGCGGCGGTCAGGCGGTCCAGGGCCTGCGGCAGCGGGATGATCGCGTCGTCCACGGCGTCCTCGATCGAGCCGCCGACCAGGCCGGCCTCGGCGGCCAGGCCGATGGTCTCGGCGATCTGCTCCGCGGTGGTGCCGAAGCCGTTCTCCAGGTCGCCGGCGACCGGCAGGTGGGTCGCGCCGACCAGGGTGCGGGCGTTGGCCAGGCTGGCCTCCCGGGTGATGTCCCCGTCGCCCAGGCCCAGGCTGTGCGCGATGCCGGCGCTGGTGGTGGCCAGGGCCTTGAAGCCCAGGGCGGTGAGGATCTTCGCGGTGCCGGCGTCCCAGGCGTTGGCGATCACGAATACGTCGGGGCCGGCGTGCAGGGAGGCCAAGGTCTCGGCGCGGCGGTACTGGTCTTCGGGGGTCAGCAGGCTCATACACCGAACCCTACGCGGTGAACACTTCGGCGAGCGCCGAAATCTTCGGGAGCAGGCGGTCGTGGCCGGGGAAGGAGGTGTCGAGCTCGTGGTGCGGAACCGGCGGGGGAGTGTCGGGGCGGATGGCGGCGGCCCAGGCGTCGAAGCCCGCGAGTTTCGCAGCGTCCTCAGCCCGGCCGCGCGCCGAGATCCGGGACCTCAACGCATTGATGTCGCAGCGGACCCAGACCAGGTGCACCGTCCCGCCGCCGAGCTCGGCGCACCACCGCGACCAGCGCGCGGGGTCCCGGATCTGCGAGGTGAACGGCGCCACCAGCATCACCGGGCAGCCGGCGGAGTGGATCTCCCGCGCGGTCGCCGTCATCCCGCCGTATTCGTGGACCTTCACGTGCTCGTCGTACCAGGCGCCCTCGCGCTCGCCGAAAGGGCGCCCGGCCGCCGTCAGCACCTCCGAGGCGAAGCCGCGGTACATGGTGTCCTTGTCCAGGACGGCCGGGACCGGCGCCAACCGCGCGGCGAGCAGCCCGGCCACCGTCGACTTCCCGACGCCGGGTGCCCCCGCGACCACCCACACGTCGGCCATAGGCATGCGGTGCAGCCTAAACCAGAGGACCTACCGGACCGGTCAGCAGATCCGCGCAGGTCGTCGGCGTCGCCTCCGCCGGGTCCAGCGCGTTCGCCGCCTCGTGGAACGCGACGCCGTCGACCGTCCCGACCAGGACGTGGTCCGGGACGTCCAGCGGGCACAGGTCCTGCACCACGACGTTGTGCACGTCCGGTCCGTTCAGGAACTGGTTCGTGTACGGCGTCACCAGCTCGTCGTTGCGCGTCACGATCGTCGTGTACTGAACGCCGGGCACGGTGTCCCCGCCGGCGTCGAGCCGCCGGTTGAACGCCGACCCTGCGAACTGCTCCACGCACGCCGGACACGCCGTCCCGATCACCGACGTCGCCCCGGGGATCTGCTGCGCGACGGTGAACAGCCCCGACGCGGTCCCGCCGTGGTTGGTCGGCGCGATCCCGACCAGCGTGTGCACCTTCGGCGCGCCCCCGAGGAACTTCAGGTAGTACCGCGGCAATGCTCCGCCGCCCTGGGAGTGCCCGACGATGTCCACCTGGTTCGCGCCGGTCGCGGCCAGGACCCGGTCCACATACGCCGACAGTTGCCGGCCGGATTGTTCGATCGGCGCGATTCCGTGCACGAGCGGGATTCCGTCGTACTGGCCGTAGTCGAGCTCGAACACGCAGTAGCCGAGGTCGGCGAAGTAAGGACCGCCGATCGGCCATTGTTCGGCGGGGTTGAGGAAGGTTCCGTGCAGCAGAACCAGGGGCCGGGATGCTCGGTGCTCGGTCTGCATCCGAAGTCGTTGATACCGGAGGAGAAGGCCGGGGCCTCGTCCGCGTGCGCCGGGGTGGCGGCCAGGGCCGCGGGGCCGGCGAGCAGGGCGGCGGCCAGGAACCGGGCCGTACGGTGTCGCAGGGTTCGAGGGCGGGAGGAAGCCGGTCGCATGACTCCTTTCTAGGCGCGTGGCGCGCTTGCGTACATTCTCAACCCCATGACATTCACCCGTCTGGCCCCAAGGCCGCCCGACCACGGGCGGGGTATTGACGCGGGCTCCAATTTACCGGAGGGTAACTTTCAGCGAGCAGCACCCGAAGTACCCGCAGCACCCGCAGCACCCAGCGTCCACGGACGAAAGCACGGACGAAAGCAGGTACCGACCATGCCCGGCCCGGCAGGCGCGACCATCGACGGCGGCGGCTCCCACCTGGCGGTGGCCGCGACCCTGGTACGGGCCGGCGTGATCCGTCCCGGACCCCCGCACCGCAGCGTCGGCCAGTTGCGCGCGCTGGCCTCCTGGGGCGCGACGATCGCCGGCGGCTTCCGGGCCGCCGCGAAGCGGACCCCGAACGCCGAGGCCGTGATCGACGAGCGCGTCGTGCTGACCTACAAGCAGCTCACCACCCGGGCCACCCGCCTGGCCAACGGCCTGCAGGCGCGCGGCGTCGCCCCCGGGGACAAGGTCGCGCTGCTGTGCCGCAACCACGCCGGCATGGTGATCTGCTTCATCGCCTGCGCCGAGCTCGGCGTGGACGCGGTGCTGCTCAACACCGGCCTGTCCGCCGGCCAGATGACCCAGGTCATCACCGAGCAGCAGCCCAAGGCGGTGATCGCGGACTCGGAGTTCGACGCCGTGCTCGGCGACTGTCCCGACGGCGTCCTGCGGATCAACGCCTGGCCCGAGCCCGGCGCCGGGGTCGCGCTGAGTCTGGACGAGGTCATCGACGCCGCCGCGGCCACGCCGCGCAAGCCCCCGGCCAAGCCCGGCCGCATCATCGTGCTCACCTCCGGCACCACCGGCGCCCCCAAGGGCGCGCGCCGCCCCAACCCGCCGGGCATCGGCGCCGCGGCCTCGATCCTGAGCCGGATCCCGCTGCACGCCGGCGAGCGGATCCTGGTCCCGGCCCCGATGTTCCACTCCTGGGGCCTGGCCGCGCTGCAGATCAGCATGCCGCTGAGGGCCACGCTGATCATGCAGCGGCGCTTCGATCCGGAGTCCACGCTCAAGGCGATCCAGACCAAGCGGCCCACGGCGATGTTCGCGGTGCCGGTGATGGTGCAGCGGATGCTGGACCTCGGCGAGGACGTGATCAAGAAGTACGACACCTCGACGCTGCGCATCGTCGCGCTGTCCGGCTCGGCGATCCCGGCCGCGGCGGTGACCAGGTTCCTGGACACCTTCGGGCCGGTGCTCTACAACTTCTACGGCTCCACCGAGGTCTCCTGGGCCTCCATCGCCGACCCCAAGGACCTGCGCCAGGCCCCGACCACGGCCGGCCGCCCGCCGCTGGGCTCCAAGATCGTGATCCGCGACGTGGCCACCGGCGACCCGGTGCCCACCGGCACGGTCGGGCGCATCTTCGTCTGGAACGACATGCTCTTCGAGGGCTACACCAACGGCGCCAACAAGGAGACCGCCGACGGCTACATGGCCACCGGCGACCGCGGCTACGTCGACACCCACGGCCTGCTGTTCGTCTCCGGCCGCGACGACGACATGATCGTCTCCGGCGGCGAGAACGTCTTCCCGCGCGAGGTCGAGGAGCTCATCGCGGCCCAGCCCGGGGTGCGCGAGTGCGCGGTGGTCGGGGTGCCCGACGCCGAGTGGGGGCAGCGCTTCGCCGCCTACATCGCGCTGCTGCCGGGCGCCGCGATGACCGAGGAAGAGGTCAAGGCCTTGGTGAAGGCGGGCCTGGCGCGCTTCTCGGTGCCCCGGGACGTGCACTTCGTGGACGAACTGCCGCGCAACGCCACCGGCAAGGTCGTGAACCGGCTGCTCGCCGACTGAACCGTGATCGCGCGCCGTGAATGAAGTCCGGCCGCCGGGATAACGGCGGTCCGTCCTCATCACGATCCGCGGGCTCGTGCCGCCACCGGCACGGGCCCGTGCCGCCAGCCATCGCCCGGCTGGTGCACCTGAACGGAACCGGAACACTGCACGCCCACACGCACAGCCATCCGTCACCCCGACAGGAGGGCACCGCCGCCATGTCCGCAAACCGCGCCGAACCCAGTGAGATCACCGGCCCCAAGGGCACCTCCCTGCGGGTCCTTCGGATTCTGATGCGTTCGGGGATCCTGCGCCCGGCGCGCCCGGACCGCACCGTGCGCCAGCTGCTGAGCCTGGGGCGCTGGGGCGCCACCGTGGCCGGCGGCTACCGGGCCGCCGAGGCCCGCTCGCCGCGCCGGGTCGCCGTCATCGACGAGCGGCGCGCCGTGAGCTACCGCGAGGTGCACCGCCGCGCGGTCCGGCTGGCCAACGGCCTGGAGAAGCTGGGCGCGGTGCCCGGCAGCCGGGTGGCCGTGCTGTGCCGGAACCACGCCTGGTTCGTCGAGGCGGTGGTGGCCGCCGCCGAGCTCGGCGCGGACGTGGTCCTGGTCAACACCGGCCTGACCGTGCGCGCCACCGCCGAGGTGCTGCGCGCGCACGAGCCGGCCGTGGTGATCGCCGACGCCGAGTTCGCCGACCACGTGGCCGCCGCGCGGCTCGGCGTGCCGTTCCTGATCGCCTGGCCCGACGCCACCGGACCCGGTTCGGGGCGCCCCTTCGACTCGCCCGCGCACCGCCGGGCCGCCACGGCGACCGTGGACGACGTCATCGCCACCGCCAGCGCCGCCAAGCGCCGCCCGCCCAAGCGGCCCGGCCGCATCATCGTCCTGACCTCCGGAACCACCGGCGCGCCCAAGGGCGCACAGCGTGCGAACCCGCCGGGGCTGTCCGCCGCGGCCGGCCTGATCTCCCGAATACCGCTGCGCAGCTGCGAATCGGTGCTCGTGGCCACGCCGCTGTTCCACATGTGGGGCCTGGCCGGGCTGCAGATCAGCATGGCGCTGCGCAACACCCTGGTGTTGCAGCGGCGTTTCGAGCCCAAGGCCGCGCTGCAGGCGATCGACGAGCAGCGCTGCTCGGTCGTGTTCGGCGTCCCGGTGGTGCTGCAGCGGATCCTGGAGCTGCCGCCGGAGCTGCGCGACTCCTACGACGCCTCGTCGCTGCGGATCGTGGCCACCTCCGGCTCGGCGATCCCGACGCCGGTGGTCACCACGTTCATGGATGTCTTCGGCGACGTCCTCTACAACTTCTACGGCTCCACCGAGGTCTCCTGGGCGGCCGTCGCCGAGCCCGCGGACCTGCGCATCGCCCCGAACACCGCGGGCCGTCCGCCGCTGGACTCGCGGCTGAAGGTGCTCGACGACCGCGGCGAGGTGGTGCCGCGCGGCGTCACCGGCCGGATCTTCGTCTGGAACACGCTGCTGTTCGAGGGCTACACCAACGGCGGGACCAAGGAGCACCGCGCCGGGTACATGGCCACCAACGACCGCGGGCACCTGGACTCCTCCGGGCGGCTGTTCGTGCACGGCCGCGACGCCGACATGATCGTGTGCGCCGGGGAGCAGCTGTTCCCGCGCGAGGTCGAGGACCTGCTGGCCTCGGTGCAGGACATCCGCGAGGCCGCGGTGGTCGGCGTGCCGGACGCCGACCAGGGGCAGCGGTTCGCCGCCTACGTCGTGGTGCGGCCCGGGGCCGAGATGTCCGCGCCGCAGGTGCGCGGCGTCGTGGCGCGCTACCTGCCGGGCAACGCGGTGCCGCGCGATGTCGTGTTCGTCGACGCCCTGCCCCGCAACGCCACCGGCAAGGTGGTCGTGCGGGATCTGCCGCCGTCACTGGCCGGCGCCTGAGCGACACTGTCGGTGGTGAAACCGGATGGCGCGCCCGCCAGGCGCGCGCCATCCGGCCGCTCTCCAATTGCCCGCGCGGGGCCCCTGCTATCCCCGTCGTCGCCGAATCTCTACCTTCGAGCGTGTCACCAGGACCGCTCCGATCCCGGCGAGCATCGGAACGATCACGATCGTCCCGAGCAGGAACCACCACGGGATCGCCAGGTAGCTCTGGGCGTGGACGCCGGGACCGGATCTGCCTTCGAGCGCGGACTGCACGAAGCTGTGCGACCGGGCCTCGACCACCGCCACCGCCGGCACCAGCCCGGTGGCCGAGCCCAGGACGGCGCCCATCGCGGCGGTGATCGTGGCCTGCGATCCGGCCAGGGTGCGGCGCACGCGCGGGCGCGCGCCGACCGCCGCGAGGGTCTCCAGGTCGGCCTGGCCGTCGGTGATGGCAAGGCCCGTGGAGATGGCCGCGGCGCCGAGCGTCACGAACGCCGCGACGGCGGCCAGGGCCAGCATCGTGGTGTCGTCGCCGCCCTGATAGCCGCGCTCGACCTTCAGCAGCGCCGTGGTGCCCAGCGTCTCGGCGGCGGCGTTGGCACGTTCCTCCTCGGCCTTGGTCGGCATGCGCGTGGTGTCGAACAGGATCATCGAGGGCTGGTACTTCACGCCGTAGCGGGTCGCCGCCGACTGCGGGATCAGGGCCCGGACGCCGTTGACGGCGCTGCCGTCCTTGGTTTTGGCCACGGCCGCGGGCAGGGTCAGCGGGGCCGGCGGCGGTCCGCTGCAGAAGGGCGCGAACTGCTGGCGGACGACGTCCGGCAGCTGCGCGTCGGACGGCGGGCAGCTGCGCTGCAGGGCGATGGTCGCGGTCGCCGTGCCGGTGGCCGGATCCGTGCCGGTCAGGTCGTAGGGGCTGAACACGACCATGCCCCCGGCCGCCAGCACTTTCTCGGCCTGCGGGTCGACGGTGCCGGTGAGGGCGCGCAGGGTGGCGGCGTCCCCGGGCACGACCTGGCCGCCGCTGAACGCCGCGACGCAGCGCGGGTCCGCTTGGATCATCGATTCGCTGTCGCCGCCGGAGGGGAGCGTGACGAGGCCTTGGCCGCCGTTGAAGAACGGGCAGTCGTTGGCCACGGTGCGCTTGATGACGATGTCCTGCGGCACGAAGCCGGAGAAGTCCTGGGTGGGGATCACGGCGGCCGATCGCACCGGCAGCGTGGCGCTGATCGCGGAGATCGCCTTGCCCGTGTCCACCGGCGCGGTGTTCGGCCCGTTCGAGTCGCCGTACCCGCCGTACCCGCTTAGCCCGCCGTATCCCATGCCGAAGGCGGGCTGCATCCCGGCCTGCTGGGCGGCGGCGGGACCGAACATCAGCGCCACCTGCCCGGGCCGCAGGGTGCTGTGATACTGCGCGCGGCCGCGGGCGTCGTCGGTGGTCAGCAGCGTGGCCACCGCGGTCGAGCCGGCGACGGCGGCCAGGATCGCCGCGACGGCCGGCGCCGTGCGGCCCCGGTTGCGCGCGCTGTCGCGCAGCGCCATCCGGCCGGTCAGCGGCAGCAGCCGGCCCGCCTTGCCGGTCAGCGCCACCAGCAGCGGGGTACAGGCCACCACGCCGAGCTCGCAGACCGCGATGCCCGCGACCAGCGGCACGGTGTGGATGCCGGGCTTGTAGACGGCGTAGCCGGTGGCGGCCATCCCGGCGGCCAGGATCACGACACCGAGCAGCGCCAGCTTCCACGGCACGCCGCGCGCCCCGCGCCGTCCGCCGGTCAGTGCTTGCAGCACATGTTGCCGCCCGGTGATGACCGCGGGGATCAGCGCCGCGATGAGCCCGGTCACCACCCCGATCAGCGCCGCCCCGGCCAGGTCGCCCGGCGCGATCCGGAACGCGCCGGGCTCGCGGTGCGTGAGGGTCACCGCCTCCGGCAGGGCCAGCCGCCCCAGCCCGATCCCGGCCACCGCCCCGACCACGCCGCCGACGGCGCCCAGCACCAGCCCGTCGGCCAGCACCACGGCCCGCACCATGCGCTGGTCGGCCCCGGCCGCGCCCATCAGCCCGAAGTCGCGCCGCCGCTTGCGCGCCCCGACCGCGAACGCGGGCCCGGCCAGCAGCACCACCTCCAGCAGCGCCATGACGATGCCCAGGGCGCCGACCGCGACCAGTGCCTGGGTCAGCCTGCTGCTGCCGACCGAAGCCGCCTGGTAGTGCTGCATCAGCGGCACCGCGGAGTCCGGCGGCGGGTTCTCGGCGACCAGCAGGGACTCCGCGGAGTAGCCGCTCTGGTTCAGCTTGAGCACCTGGGCCCAGCTCAGGCCGCCGGGGACCTGCGCGAGCCACTGGGTCGGGCCCGGATCGCCCTGGGCGTCCGGGGATGCCTGGCTGTTCTGGGCATCTTGGCTGTTTTGGGCATCTTGGCCGTCCTGCGCGGCGGGCAGCGTGCCGGGGTAGGCGAGGAGCCGGTCGGCGTCCAGGTGCGCGGGGTCGTCGTACTCGCCGACGATGGTCAGCTGGTGCTCGGGCAGCCGGCCGTCCGCCCCGGGATGCTCCCCGGCGCTGAGGAACTCCGCGCTCACCTGGTCGCCGACGCGCTTGTCCAGGGCGGAGAGCAGCGAGGTGGACAGCGTCACCTCGCCCTTGGCGTGCGGTGCGCGGCCCGCCTTTTTCACGTAGAGACCGTCGAGCAGCGGATCGCCCAGATCCCGCTCGGCCCCCTGCACCGAATACGCACCCTGCGGTGAGCTCACCCGCAGTTCCTGCGCGGCCGGCAAGGGCACGACCCGCGACCCCGGCGGCAGCACCCCGGCGTCCACCGGCGAGGCCACCTGCGTGCCCTGCAACGCCCCGGCCAGCATCCCGGCGGCCTGCGGCGGGGTGGGCACGCTCCCGTCCGGCAGCTGTTCGATCGGCGCCGGCGCCACGAAGGAGACCAGCGCGTCGGCGTGCCCGATGTCCCGCCGCACCTGCTCCACGGTGGTGAGCTTGGTGGTGTGGTAGAGCGTGTCGGCCGCGCTCGCGCCGGCCACCGGCAGCGCGAGCATCGCCGCCACCAGCGCGGAGCGGCCCTTGTGGCGCAGGGCTTCGCGGCGCGCGATGCGGACGGCGACCTTCCAGATCATGGGATCCAGGACTACCGCGTATGTTCGAGCCCTGCATCGTGCGGAATGCGTAGATCGTTTGATGCGGGGCGGGGCGGGGCGCCGCGTCCAGCCGTCCCGGCCGCCGTCAGGAGACGGCGGCCGGGACGCGCGTGCCGGGTGTCAGCCGACGGCGTGGTCGAAGCGCAGCGAGGTGTAGCCCTGCCCGTCGGAGTAGATCTGCGCGATGGAGGCCGCGCCGGCGGCGTCGACGCGCCTGGCCTGGAGGCGGATGGTGGTCGGCTTGTCGACCGTGACCAGCTCGTCGATCGGCGCGGTGTTGTTGCCGCCGGCCTGCGCCGTCCCGGCGTTGAGGTCGATGATCTGGTAGACGAGGCGCTCGCTCTGCGGGAGCTCCGCATTGGCCGTGACGTTCCACAGCCGTGCGGTGATGTACGCGTTGACCGCGGGATTGCCCGCGAGCCGGCCGCGGACGTTCGCGTCGAGGTCATAGGTGCCCGCATGGGGCAGGTTGACCTCCACCGGGGTGTCGGTCCAGACGCCGTTGGGCAGGTTGACCTGCGTGTTCAGGTAGGCGATGCCGTGCGTCACCGGCTTGGCGTGCTGCGGCGACGTCGCAGCCTGGGTGACGCCGACCGACGCGCAGAGGGCGAGCGCGGCGGCACCGGCCGCCGCGAGGGGGCGGTATGTACGGGCAGGGATGGTCACTGACCTGTTTCCTTTCCAGCGGGTGGGTATTGCGCGCGATAACTCCCCGCGGAAGGGTGCCTTATACCCTTTTGTCACGAAGGTGTGAAAGGTGTGACGAGCGACGAGGATCTTTCTTCGCGTCGTGGTCTCAGTGGACTGTCGGTCCGCCGGCACCCGCTAGGTCAGCTCCACGGCACCTCGGGCGACTTGTAGTAGGCGATCCCCAGCTTGTCCCACAGCGGCCCCTGGTCGGCCAGCCGGTGGGAGAACTTCGCCCAGTCGTGCGTGTTCGGCGCCGACCAGCCGATCTCGGCGATCGCGGGCAGCCTGGGGAAGGCCAGCGTCTCGGCGTCCGCCAGGCTCTTCACCGTCTCGCTCCACAGCGGGGCCTCGACGCCGAGGACCGATGAGGGCCCGATGCCCGGCAGCACCGTCACCGGATCCCAGTCGTAGGCCTTGGACACCGGGATGTACCCGGCCCAGTGCAGGCCGAGGCGGAAGCCGGCGACCGGCTGCTGGTCCAGGTAGGCGTGGCTGCCCGGCGCCATGATCAGCTTGGTGCCCTTGGCGGCGGCCTGCAGGACGTAGGACTGCGGCTGCGCGGTGTTCCAGTACTCCAGCACCGTCTGCGGGAGCAGGGGTGCGGTGCCGGCCTCGGCCCAGGCGATCGGGGTGCGGCCGTGGCCGGCCACCAGGTTCTGGGCCTTCTGGACGAAGGCGTTGTACTGCGTCAGGTTCAGGGCCTGGGCCTCGTCGCCGCCCATGTGCAGGTAGGTGCCGCCGGGGGTGGCGTCGGCCGCCGCCTTCGTCGCCGAATCGACAAATCTGTATGTTGATGTACTGCTCGTGCACAGCGCGTCGTAGGCGGGGGACAGGCTGGTCACCGGGCCGTGGTGCCGTCCGTCGCAGGCCAGCGACGTGTCGGCGTAGACGGCCGCGCCGACGTGCCCGGGCATGTCGATCTCCGGGATCACGGTCATGTAGCGCGAGGCCGCGTAGTCGACGATCTCCTTCAGGTCCGCCGGCGAGTACGAGCCGCCGGGGCCGCCGCCGACCTGCGTGGAGGCGCCGAGGGTGGTCAGCTTCGGGTAGCCCGGGACGGCGAAGCGCCAGCCCTGGTCGTCGGTCAGGTGCAGGTGGAACTCGTTGACCTTGTACAGCGCGGCGGCGTCGATGTACGCCTTGACGTCGGCCACGCTGTAGAAGTGCCGCGCGACGTCGAGCATGACGCCTCGGTAGGCGAAACGCGGATGGTCGGTGACGGTGCCGTCCTGGAGCTTGGTGCCGACCAGCAGCTGCCGCAGGGTCTGCACGCCGTGGAAGAGCCCTGCGTCGGCGGCGGCCGTGATCTTGACCGAGTCCGGCGCGATCGCCAGGGTGTAGCCCTCGGTGCCCAGCGACGGGTCGCCGCCGGTGGGTTGCAGGGTGAGCTGGATCGCGGCGTCAGCGTTCTGCGTTGTTTGTGGCGCCCGGCCCGTCTGCTGCTGGAGATAGGCGGCGAGATCCGCCGCGACCGCCTCGGCGCCGGCCGAGGCGTGGATCGCGGTGGCACTCGTGAGGGTGAAGGTCCCGGCGGCCGCGGTGATGGCGGCCGGTTCCGGGACGACCCGTTCCAGCGCCGCCGGGTCGGCGGGGGACAACGGCTCCGACGGCGTCGGCGTGCTGCTGTTCGCGCTGGTCGGCGGCGCAGAGCTCTGAGCTTCGCTGCTGCCGCCGGTGCACGCGGACAGGCTGAGGAAGGCGGCGCAGGTGCTGATCGCCGCGATGGTCCGGAGCGTGGGGGGTCGGCCGGTCACTCCGCGAGGGTAGACCACCGGCGCCCGCGCGAGCGCCCCGTTGCCGCGAGCCAGCCGAGCGCCCCGCACGCGACCAGGGCCGCGACCGTGAACATCTTGGCCGCCCCGGAGGCCACCAACAGACCGCCGGCGGCGGTCCCGATGCCGATGCCGACGTAGATCGCCGACGCGTTGAGCGCCATCAGCAGCGGCGCCTCGGCGGGCGCGGCGCTGAACAGCCGGTGCTGCTGGGGAGGGGTCTGACACCAGGTCGAGGCGCCCCAGACGACCGCGAGCAGCACGACCAACAGCGGCGCGTGCACCCCTGTCGCGGCCAGCACCGCGAAGGCCGCCATGCTCGCGGCCATGAGCGTGTACCCGGCGGCCAGGACCCGCGTCGGGCCGAGCCGGTCGGCGGCGATCCCGGCGGCCAGGTTCCCGGCCACCGCGCCGACGCCGTACGCCGACAGGATCCACGCGGTCGCGCCGTCGGCGATGCCGAGGGCGTGCAGGGCCGGGATGGCGTAGGCGTACACGGTGTAGGCCGCCGCCATGCCCAGCGCGGTCAACGGCAGCACGGTGGCCACACCGGGGCGGCGCAGGGCGGCCACGCGCGCCGCCAGCGGGACCGGCGCCGAGCCCGGCGGCGTCGGCATCAGGGCGGCCGCGGCGATCGCGGTGAGCAGGCATAGGCCCGCGACCAGGCCGAGCGCGGCGCGCCAGCCCATGACCGAGCCGACCGCGTCGCCCAAGGGCACGCCGAGCGCGGTCGCCACGGTCAACCCGGCGACGACCACCGACAGCGCGCGGCCGCGCATCTCCGGGCGCACCAACGCCGCCGAGACCGCGCCGGCGGTCGGCGTGTAGCCCGCCGCGCCCGCCGCCGCGAGCACCCGGGCGGCCAGCAGGAAGGGCAGGTTCGGCGCGAGGGCCGAGGCCGCGTTGGCGGCGGCCAGCACCACCAGCGCCGCGACCAGCAGCAGGCGGCGCGGGAAGCGGGCGGTGAGCGTCGCGACCACCGGGGAGGCGACGGCGTAGGCGGCGGCGAAGACGGTCACGGCCTGGCCCGCGCCGGCGGTGCTGGTGTGCAGGGACTTGGCGACGTCGGGGAGGAAGCCGGCGAGGACGAAGGCGTCGGTGCCCACTGCGAAGGTACCGAGGGCGAGGATGAGGGTGCGGCCCAGGCCTCCAGAGGAGGGCTTGTCTCGGCTTCCTTGTCGTTGCTGCTCGGCGGAGTCTTCGCGCGGTATCGAGATACTCGACATCCCGAATTACCTTTCCCGAGAGCCCGGCCGGGTGGCCGGGCGGACGTTTTGGTTGCTAGAGCGTGATGTCCTGATAGAAGCGGCGCACGCGGGCCGGCGCGGTGCCTGAAGCCAGTCCCATGAGATCGGCGAGCGTCTGCGCGGCCAGCTCCCGCCGCCACGCCATCTCCGCGCGCCGCATGGCCTTCGCGATCCCGCACGGCTCGCCGAACTCGTCCGCCGCCGCGAGCGTGCCGGCCCCCTGCTGCCGGATCTCGGTGCAGCGGAACGCCTCGTCGCGTCCCTCGACGGCGGCCACGACGTCCATGAGCGTGATCTGCTCAGGGCTCCGCGCCAGCGCGTAGCCGCCCCGGGCGCCGGGGGAGGAGCTGAGGATGCCGACCCTGACCAGCGGTTGCAGGCGCTTCTTCAGGTACTCCGGCGGCAGATCGAAGATCTCCGCCAGCCGCCCCGTCGCCACCGGCGCGTGGTCCTCCAACCAGGCCAGCGCCAGCAGGCAGTGCAGGCCCCATTCGACGCCCTCGCCCATCTGCATAATCGGGATGTTACACGTCTCGATTGCCGGGCGCACCCCCGGCTGTCGTCGGCAAGGACTACATTCGCGGCCATGACCGACAACGACAGCCACGTCTTGCGGGAGCACTTCCGGGACACGACCCGCTGGGTGATCGGCGACGCGGTGGGCGACGGACTGTCGGCCGAGCAAAGCGACGCCCTGGCCGAGGAGATCGCGGTGATCCTGTCCTCCGGCCTGGCCCCGATGCTGCGTCGCGAGACGGAGCACCAGGCCGAGAAAGCGATCGCGGAGCTGCAGAAGGGCCCGGTGTCCTTCAGCTACGAGCACGAGCTGCTGGTCGACGGATTCACCGTGCCGGACCTGGTGAAGCTGCTCGACGCGGTCGGCCGGCTGGTCGACGGCGACGGCGACGGCGACGTCCGCCGGACCATCAGCGGGCTGCACGACACGCATCAGCGGATGCTGTACCGCGCGCACGATCACTGGCGTGCGAAGAACGGTTTGGCGGACGGGTCGCCCGAGCTGTGATGCCCGATTCCGGTGCCCGCCGACGGCAGGTGGTCGATGCCCTGGTGATGCTGGCTGCCGAGGCGACCGGGCAACACGCCTGGGTCGAGAAGCACGGCGTGGCGGCGGACGAGCTTGCCTTGACCTTCGACGACGCGTTCAGGCTGGTCCCCGTCCTGGTGGCAGAGGGTCATCTCGACGCGAGCGTCTGTCCGGATCTGCAGGCGATCGACGAGATGTTCCGCGCCATGAGCGGCCGGCAGAACGCCGGCCGCTGGTCGGTCGGCGCACTGGCCGACGATGCGGGGTGGATCATGGTTCGGGAGACGGCGCGGCGGGTTCTGGCCGTGGTCGGGTAACGGCCGCCGCCTTGCCTGGCCGCCTGTATACCGGGTAGGTATAGCTGACATGTCCGTCAAACACTCCCTGCTGGCCGGCCTCGCCGGCGGCGAGCGCTACGGCTACCAGCTGCGCGCCGAGTTCGAGGAGCGCACCGGGGCCACGTGGCCGCTCAACATCGGGCAGGTGTACACCACCCTGAACCGGCTGGAGCGCGACGGGCTTGTGGAGGCGGCCGGGGAGGACGTGCAGGGGCACGTCTTCTACCGGATCACCGACGCCGGGCGCGAGGAGCTGCTCGGGTGGTTCGCGCGGCCGGTGACCCGGGCCGAGCGGCCGCGGGACGAGCTCGCGGTGAAGCTGGCGCTGGCCGTCACCGTCGAGGGCGTCGATGTGGCCGGGATCGTGCACGCGCAGCGCAAGCACGCGTTGGCGGCGTTGCAGGACTACACGCGGGTCAAGGCGCGCCTGGACCCGGAGGAGCTGGCTGCGGGGCTGGTGGTCGAGTCGGTGATCTTCCAGTGCGAGGCCGAGATCCGGTGGCTGGACCATGTCGAGGCCCGGGTGGCGCGGCAGGCGCGGGCTCAGCGGTCAGCGGGCGCGGCAACCCCTGCGGGCCCCGCGGCGTCACTACCTGTGGAACCATCCAAGGCCGATGCCGCCGCCAGGGAGGGCACAGCGCGATGAGCGGGGACCCGACGTCCGAAACCGGGGCACATACACAGACCGGGGCACATACACAGACCGGGGCACAGCGACAGACCGACCCGGTGCTGCACATGCGCGCCGTCGCCCGCGTCCACGGCAAGGGTGCCGCCGAGGTCCACGCGCTGCGCGGCGTCGACCTCGCCGTGGCGGCCGGCGAGCTGGTGGCGGTGATGGGCCCGTCGGGCTCGGGCAAGTCCACGCTGTTGTCGCTGGCCGGCGGTCTGGACATGCCGACCAGCGGCGAGGTGGTCATCGAGGGCACCACGCTGGCCTCGCAGAGCAAGGCGCAGCTTGCTGCGATCCGGCGGCGCTCGGTCGGCTACGTGTTCCAGGACTACAACCTGATTCCGGCGTTGACCGCCGCCGAGAACGTTGCCCTGCCTCGGGAACTGGACGGCATGTCGGCCCGCAAGGCGCGGCAGGAAGCGCTGACAGCGCTCGAAGAGGTGAATCTGCGTGCTGAGGCCGATCGCTTCCCGGATGAGATGTCCGGCGGTCAGCAGCAGCGGGTGGCGATCGCCAGGGCCCTGATCGGCGAGCGCCGGCTGATCCTCACCGACGAGCCGACCGGCGCGCTGGACACCGAGACCGGTGAGGCGGTGCTGCGTCTGCTGCGCAAGCGCTGCGACGAGGGCGCCGCCGGGGTGCTGGTCACGCATGAGGCCCGGCATGCCGCCTGGGCCGACCGCATCGTCTTCATCCGCGACGGATTGATCGTCGACGAATCCGCGCCCTCCCAGCGCGCCGAGGACCTGCTGGTGGCGGGCGGGACCGACCTGTAGGAGGGCGGTCCCGCCCGCACCGAGGAAAGAGCGGGAGAGACCTCAGCTGGCCGAGTCCTCGGCCGGGTCGCCGCCGCCGGACTCGAACATCGAGAAGTACCCGCCCTGCGGGTCCTGGCAGACCGCGAAGCGGCCCATCGGGATCGGCGTCGTGGGCACCACGACCGTGCCGCCGAGCTCGCCGACCTTCTTCACCGAGGCTTCGCAGTCGTCCACGCCGAAGTACACGGCCCAGTGCGGGGGCGTCTCCTTGGGGAAATGCGCGTCGTCCATCACCATCATCCCGGCCACCGTGCGGCCGTTCACCTTGAGCTCGGTGTACTCCATTCCGTCCATCTGGGCGGTCGAGGAGTCCCAGCCGAAGGTCGCGGCGTAGAAGGCCTTGGCCGCCTCGGCGTCCCGGGTGTTCAGCTCGTCCCAGGTCAGCGAGCCGGGCTCGTTGACCAGGGCGGCGCCCTTCATCGACTTGGGCTGCCACAGGCCCAGGACCGCGCCGGTGGGGTCGGCGAACATCGCCATGCGGCCGACGTCGGTGACGTCCATCGGGGGCATGATGGTCTGCGCGCCGGCCTGTTGGGCCTTGGTCATGGTGGCGTCGGCGTCGGTCACGGCCACGTAGGTGCTCCAGGCCACCGGCTGCTCCGGCGACATCGTGGTCATGGCGCCGGCCACCTGCTCACCGCCGCGCAGGAACATGGTGTAGCCGCCGGCCGCCGGGTCCTCGGCGACCTGCGACGTCCAGCCGAACAGGCCGCCGTAGAACTTCTTGGCGCCTTCCAGGTCGGTGGTCCCCAGGTCCACCCAGCACGGGGTGCCGGGGACGTACTCTGTCATCTTCATCGCGGGGCTCCTTCGACCCGGCCATGATCGGCCTGATGTGGTTTGGGCTGATTCGCCTTCCGAACGTACCCGGGCCCGACCCGTTCCGCCCCCGGAATGCGGCACCCCGCGCCCGGCGAGTCGGCGGGGCGCTACGTTGGGAGCGTGCCCGACCGATCTTCCTTCGCCAAGCCCGCGGGCCTCAGCCTCGGCGGTAGCCCTGACCTGGCCGAACGTCGCTGGCGGCAGGCGCTGGCCGACGCCGGCCTGGACGTCGGCTTCGGCGCGCGGCGGCGTGCCGAGTACAGCGCCGACGCCTCCAACTACCGGCACGTGCCCCGCGGCGTCGGCTTCCCGCGCGACGCCGACCAGGTCGCCGCGGCCGTCCGGATCTGCCGCGCGCACGGCGTGCCGGTGACGCTGCGCGGCGGCGGCACCTCGGTGGCCGGGAACGCCATCGGCGAAGGGCTGGTACTGGACTGTTCGCGGTACTTCGGGCGGGTGCCGGAGGTGGACCCGCACGCCCGGACGGCGCGGGTGGAGCCCGGAGTCGTCCTGGAGGCGCTGCAGGCCGCCGCGGCCCCGCACGGGCTGCGCTTCGGCCCCGACCCCTCGACGGCCTCACGCTGCACGGTCGGCGGCATGATCGGCAACAACGCCTGCGGGGCCCGCTCGCTGGCCTTCGGCACCACCTCGGACAACGTGCTGGCCCTGGACCTGCTGCTCGCCGACGGCACGCGGACCACCGCGCGCCGCGGCACCAGCGGCGTGGCAGCCCTCGACGACCGGCTGCGGGTCCTGGTCGGCAAGCACGGCGAGGCCGTCCGCCGCGAGCTGGGCCGCTTCCCGCGCCAGGTGTCCGGCTACGCGTTGCAGCACCTGCTGCCCGAGAACGGGTTCGACGTCGCCAAGGCGCTGGTCGGCTCCGAGGGCACGCTGGCCGCGGTGCTCGGCGCCGAGCTGCGGCTGGTGCCGGTGCTGCGGGACCGGGTGCTGGTCGTGGCCGCGTACCCGGACATGGTCACGGCGGCCGCCGACGTGCCGCGCGCGCTGCCGCATCAGCCCTCGGCGATCGAGGGCCTGGGCTCGGAGCTGGCCGACGTGTGGGCCGCGCGGCGCAAGCGGGCGCTGCCCGCCTCGCTGCCGGCCGGCGGCGGCTGGCTGTTCATCGAGACGACCGCGCGGCAGGCGCCGGCGGTGGTCGCGGACCTGGCCGGGGCGCACGCCACCCGGGTGGTTGCCGACGAGGCCGGGCAGCGCGAGCTGTGGCGCATCCGGGAGGACGGCGCGGGCCTGGCCACGCGGACGGCCGAGGGCTCCGAGGCGTGGCCGGGCTTCGAGGACGCGGCGGTGCCGCCGGAGCGGCTGGCGGACTACCTGCGCGGGTTCGAGGCCTTGATGCAGAGCGCGGGACGCAAGGGGACGGTGTTCGGGCACTTCGGCGAGGGGTGTCTGCACGTCCGGATCGACCACGATCTGCAGACCGTCTCCGGACGCCAGCAGTTCGCGGAGTTCACCGCCGCCGCGACCGAACTGGTCGTCACGCACGGCGGCTCGGTGTCCGGCGAGCACGGCGACGGACAGGCGCGCTCGGCCTTGCTGGCCGCGATGTACAGCCCTGAGCTGCTGCACGCGTTCTCGGAGTTCAAGGCGGCCTTCGACCCCGGCGCGGTCCTGAACCCCGCGATCCTGGTCGCGCCGCGCGACTTCGCCGCGGACCTGCGCGCGCCCGGGGTGACGCAGGCGGCGCCCCCGGAGCTGGCACTGGCGGCCGACGACGGGGACTTCGGGCGCGCGGTACGGCGGTGCGTGGGCGTGGGCAAGTGCCGCAGCGCGGCGGGCGGGGTGATGTGCCCGTCGTTCCGCGCCACCGGGGACGAGAAGGACTCCACGCGCGGGCGTGCCAGGGTGCTGCAGGAGATGCTCGACGGCCGCACGGTCGGCGGCGGGTACCGGGCCCCGGAGGTACTGGACGCGCTGGACCTGTGCCTGGCGTGCAAGGGCTGCAAGACGGACTGTCCGGTCGGGGTCGACATGGCCGCGTACAAGACGGAGGTGCTGGCGAAGCACTACCGGGGGCGGCTGCGGCCGGCGGCGCACTACTCGCTGGGGTGGCTGCCGGTGTGGGCGCGGCTGGCGGGCTTCGCGCCGCGGGTGGTGAACCGGGTGATGGCCTCGTCGCTGGCGCCGGCGCTGAAGCGGGCCGGGGGGATCGCCGCGGAGCGGGCGCTGCCGCGGTTCGCGGTGCGGTCTTTCTCGCGGCGGCGGAGCGATGCGGCTGCGGCGGGGCGGCGGTTCGGCGGGGTGGGAGGTTCGCGGCCGGGTGCCGGCGGACCGGCGCCGGTGGGCTCGCAGGTTGGCGGCGACGCGGGGTTGCGAGCCGGCGGCGAGGCGGCTCCGGCGCCGGAAAACGGTGTGGGCTCAGGGCCCGGCGCGTGGTCGGCGTCGGGGCTGTGGGAGCTGGCCGGCACGCGCACCGTGGTCCTGTGGGCCGACACCTTCACCGAGAACTTCACTCCGGCGGTCGGCGAGGCGTTGATCGCGGTCCTGCGCGCGGCGGGCTTCCGGGTGCTGCTGCCGCCGCGTACCGGGTGTTGCGGGCTCACGTGGATCTCGACCGGCCAGCTCGGGACCGCGCGCCGCGTCATGGCCCGGACGCTGGAGGCGATGCGCCCGGCGGTGGAGGCGGGGCTGCCGATCGTGGTGCCCGAACCCAGCTGCGCGGCGACCCTGCGCGAGGAGCTGACCGAGCTGCTGCCCGCGCACCCGCTCGCGGCGAGCGCCGCGGAGCTGGTGACCGGCCCGGCGCAGTTCCTGGCCCGGCACGCGCCGGAGTGGCGCCCGCCGGCGTCGCCCTGGCGCGGGCACAAGGCCCTGATCCAGATCCACTGCCACCAGTACGCCTCCGGCGCGACCGGCGAGGCCGAGGTCGAGCTGCTGGCGCGCGCCGGTGTGGACGCACACGTCGTGTCCGGGTGCTGCGGACTGGCGGGCGACTTCGGCGTGACCGACGGCCACTACGAGGTGTCGATGGCCGTGGCCGAGCTGAACCTGCTGCCCGCGATCCGCTCGGCCGCGAGCGACACCCTGCTCATCGCCGACGGGTTCAGCTGCCGCACGCAGATCGAGCAAGCCGTGGCCGAGCGCCGGGTGTGGCATGTCGCGGAGGTGCTGGCGGCGGGGCTGCCGACGGCTGAGGGGTGAGAGGGCGCCTCACTTACTGATCGGCGCGCCCCACCCGTCGTAGTACCCCCCGAGCCGCTCGGCCATCTCGTGCAGCTCCCACACCACCCCGTGGATGTAGTCCAGCTCGACCGCGTCCTCGCGCTCGACGTGCACCATCCACTGCCCGTTCCGCTCCTCCACCTCGCCGGTGAACCCCGCGTTCTGCGCGTCGGCCAGCAGGGTCCGGGCGCGCGCCTCGTCCGGGACGCCCATGTAGTGGTCCACCGGGCGGGGCATGTCGTGCCGGTCGCCGTGTTCGGCCAGTGACTGCACGACACGGCGGTCCATCAGGTACTGCATGCTGCGCACGTCCGGCCACAGGAACTCGTGGTAGTACCGCCACTCCGGGTCTTCCTCGGCGAAGGTCTCCAGCTCGTAGTCGCCCGACTCGCTGTCCACCTTCGCCACCACGGCGCGGCCGTCGGCGTGCGCGGGCAGGTGGAAGAAGTGCTCGCGGTAGCCGCCGTTGGTCAGGCAGGCCAGGTAGATCGCGCGCGTCTGGTCGCCGAGGGCCTGGACCAGGGCGTCCTGGAGGGCGTACATCGCCTCGTTCTCGGTGCCGTCGGGCAGGCCGTTCTCGCGCGGGGCGCGCAGGGCGTGGCGGACGTGCAGGCGCTGGGGGTGGGTGCCGCTGTCGGCGACGTCCTGCAGGTCCAGGTCCAGGCTGATCACCGCCGGCGTGCCGTCGACCCGGCAGGTGTAGACATCCCAGCCCAGACTCACGAGAACCCCCTCGGCGTGGCCGGCATGATCCCGGCGGCGTGCCGATTTTCGCACGCCGCGGGCGCCGGCGAGGGCCGTTCTCGCCGATCAGACGATCAGCCCGTCGGGCCGCCGGTCGGGGTGGCGTTGCCCAGGCCGTTGGCCGAGGAGCTCTGCGTCGGCGGGTTCGGGGTGCTCGGCACGCTCGAAGGGCTCCCGCTGCCGCTCGGCGACGAGGTCGGACCCGTCGGGGAGCTGCTGGACCCGGTCGAGGCGCCCGTCGAGGGCGTGTCCGGCGTGGTCGGCGCGGAGTCGGAGCTCTGCGGCGTCGAGGGCGTGGTACCCGGGTCGCTGGAGCCGGACGAGGCCGGGGAGGAGGAGTCCGGTTTCTGCGACGGGGTCGAGCTCTCGTGCGTGCCGCCGCCGGGGTTCTGCTCGCCGGGCTGGTTGGTGGAGCCACCGCTGTGACCGGGGTCGTTGGTGAACACATTGCTGTGGTAGCCGGGGAACTCGCCCTTGCGCGCCACTTCCAGCGCCGTCACCGCGCCGGTGCCGATCATGAAGCTCGCGATCGCCGCCGCCAGCAGTGGCTTGCGGCCCGGGAGGCGGTCCTTCCAGCTGCGCGGAGTGTCCGATATGTCTGAAGTATCCGAAAGATCCGGAATGACCGTCGGGAGCACCACGGTCTGCGCGTGCGGCCCCATGGCCGGGTACGGCTTGGCGTCGAGCACGACCGTCTCGTCCAGAGCGCTGTCGGTGAGCGCCCGATCGGCCAGGGACGGCAGAGCCTGCGTCTGGTCCAGGGCCGTCAGCGCCACCGGCTCGTCGCTGTGGGTCGGCATGAAGCGCGTTTCCGGCGCCTGCGTGCTGTGCACCCGCGCGCTCCGTGAGCGCGACAGGATCGCCGTCTCCAGCTGCTCCGGATCCAGCGCCGGCATCGCCTTGCGCGCCGCGGTCGTCCCGCGCTCCAGCGAGTGCCCGATGACCGCGCTGGCCGACGTGGCCACCGCGCTGGCGACCGCCGCGCCCACGATCGTGCCGGCCACGCCGAGCTTGGAACCCACGGCGGCGGCCAGGGCGGCCGCGCACGCGCCGGCGGCGATCTTGGTGACGGACAGGTCGATTCTGTGCCGCGTCGCGGGCTCGTGGTCGGCGCGGTCTGGGTCCCGGGTCTCATCCGTCGGCGTAGTCATACGCTCATCAGTTTTCCAAGCCGCACCACGGTTTTTCGAATCAACCCCCGCTTATTGTGACCGGATTCACGTGGCGGCGGGAGTTTGCACCTGGGCCCCGCGCCTAGTTCTCCACAGAGCGCACGCGGTCGGCCACGGCGCGCGCCAACTCCACCGGCGCCTGGTCCGGGATCCAGTGGCTGATGCCGTTCAGCTCGACGAACCGGTAGGGCCCCTCCACGCACTGCGCGCAGTTCTCCGCGACCGCGCGTCCGATCGCGACGTCCTCGGTGGACCACACGAACGTGGTCGGGATCCGCACGTTCGGCAGCGCCGCCGACTGCTTCACGTTGATCGCGCGGTACCAGTTCAGCGCCGCGGTCAGCGCCGGGCGCTGCCCGAGCACCGCGTAGTGCGGCAGGATCGCCGATTCCGGCAGCGGGGAGAACAGGTCGTGCAGCGCGCGGGCGCTGTTGGCCAGCAGCACGTCCTCGGGCTTGTCGTCCATCCGGAACAGCTGCACGTAGGCCGAGCGCTCCCACTGGTCCTCGCCCTCCGGGCCGGGGTCGGCCAGCACCTCGTAGAAGCCGCGCAGGTGCGGCACCGAGACGGCCGTCAGGGTCTTGAAACGGTCCGGGTGCGCCACCGCGGCGTGCCAGGCGACGATCGCGCCCCAGTCGTGCCCGACCAGGTGCGCGCTGGGCAGGTGCAGCGCGTCCAGCAGGCCGACGACGTCCTCGACCAGCCGGTCCACGTGGTAGGCGGAGACCTCCGCGGGCCGGGCGCCGGGGGAGTAGCCGCGCTGGTCCAGCGCGATGGTGCGCATCCCGTCGGCGGCCAGCAGCCGGCTGGTGGCCTGCCAGCTCGCCGAGGTCTGCGGGAAACCGTGCAGCAGCACCACCGGCGGGCCGCTCTGCGGGCCCTCCTCGGTGGCGGCGAACTCGTACGCGCCGATGGTCACGTGATACGCGCGCATGTGCGCCCCCTGCCGTTCGTCCGGCGGCCCGGCGGACCGCCTCGCCTGCCGCGACGCTACCGAGCCGCCGCCGTGGCGTCCATGGTTCGGACCCGGCCCGGACCGGCCGGCGCCGCGCGTCGTCCATGGGACTGACAAGTCCATGCCTTCTTGCGGGCGTGCACGCCGGTATTGCGAGCCGACACGGCCAAGACCGGATACCGTCTACCTCATGCCTGAACCGACCGCCCCCACCGCCGCCGACGTCCGCTCGGCCGCCGACGCCCTCAAAGCCGCGATCGACGCCCACCTGGCCGCGGTGCAGAGCCGGTCGGACGAGAGCGACCCGGCCGTGCGCACCGCCTTCCTGGCCATGGCCGCCGCCGCCGAGTCCTACGACGATGCGCTGTACGACGCCTACAACGAGGTCACGCCGTTCGAGATCCCGAGCCAGTACCCCGAGGTGGCCGCGGACCCGGACAACCCGGAGGCGATCAGTGTGCTGATCCGCCGCGACTACCAGATCGAGCACCCCGGGCGCCTGCTCGGCGCGGCGCGCGGCCTGGCCGCCGGCGCGGTGGACCCCGAGGTGGACATCAGCACGGTCTCCGGCTCGCTGGCGGCGCTGTTCGACGTGTTCGACCCGGACGAGATCCACAACCGCTCCGACGAGCTCGGCCTGCTCCCCGGCGACGGCACCACCTGGGTCCTGGCCACCGACCCCGAGGCGATCGCCGACGAGCAGTGGTTCGAGGACCCGTTCTCCGACACCGACCCCGAGCGCATCGTCTGCCGCTTCGACGTGATCGGCGACGAGGAGGACGACGAGTACTTCGACACGTTCGCCGAGGACGGTGCCGAGGACGAGATCGACGGGATCGAGGTCGTCTAGGCGGCGACGGTCTTCACGAAGCGACCCCTGACCTGCGAAGACTCCCGCAAGGGAGTGACCGTGGGACAGGGGTCGCGGCGTGAGGACAACGGGCGGCAGATCCTCCGGTCTAGGATCAGCGAACTCAAGAGGAAGGGAAGCGCATGAGGGTGGACGGTAGTCGGATCTTCCGCGAGGCCTGGATCGCAGGCGTCCAGAAGTACTACCCGGGCGAGCCCAAGGCGGCATACGTCGCGCCATACGAGGAGACTCCGGAGTGGGAGCGCGCCGCCGCGGCATCAGTCTTTGAACTCGTGCGATTTTTCATCGAATCGACGGGCGACGGGGTGAAGAAGCTCAGCCGGGAGAACAAGGGCCGCTACGTCGCGCTCTGCTGGACAGCACAGATCTTCAAGCGCGTCGAGGACCCGAAGCCCGCCTACGTTGCCGGTTGGGAAGACCTGCCGCAATGGCAGCAGGAAACAGACTCCGACATCTTCGAGCGGATCGAGGACTATCTCAACGGCTCATAGCCGCCCGCAGAAGCCCTGTTGCGCCCGTCGCGTCGCCGTACATCCCGGTTTGGTGACGATGTTTAGGCCCACAAACGCTGTCCGTCCCAAACCCTAGACTTCCGCACATGACCGGAGGGGACCAGGGCGGATACGTGATCGACGGGCGTTTCGAGTTGTTGGAGCGGCTCGGCGGCGGCGGTATGGGGTTGGTGTGGCGGGCACGCGACCTGATGTTGCAGCGCGAGGTGGCGCTGAAGGAGGTGCGCTCGCCGGATCCGTCGGTGCACGGGAGTGATCCGGCCGAGCAGCGGGTCGTGCGCGAGCGGGTGTTGCGGGAGGCGCAGGCGCTGGCGCGGCTGCAGCATCCGAACGTGGTCACGATCTTCCACATCGTCGACTCGCACGAGCTCGCGCATCCCTGGCTGGTGATGGAGCTGGTGACCGGCGGGGCGCTGGACGGGCTGCTCGACGAGCGCGATCTGACCGTGCCCGAGGCGCTGCGGATCGGGCGGGGCCTGCTCGGGGCACTGCGGGCGGCGCACGCGGCCGGGATCCAGCACCGCGACGTGAAGCCGGGCAATGTGCTGCTGCGCGGGGACGGCACGCCGGTGCTCACCGACTTCGGCATCGCCGCGCTGGAGGCCTCGCCGGGGCTGACCGCGACCGGGATGCTGATCGGCTCGCCGGAGTACATGGCGCCCGAGCGCGTCCACGGCGTCGAGGGCGATCCGCGCTCGGACCTGTGGTCGCTGGCGCTGCTGCTGTACGTCGGACTGGAGGGCCGCAACCCGCTGAGCCGCGAGACCACCATCGCGACCATCGCCGCGGTCTCCGAGGGCTTCATCCCGCCGCCGGTGCGCAGCGGCCCGCTGAGCCCGATCCTGAGCGCGGTGCTGGTTCCGGACCCCGCGCGGCGGCCGTCGGCCGAGCAACTGGACGCGATGTTCGCGCATGTCGAGATGGGCGGGGGCCTGGGCGCGTTCCAGCCCACGATCCCGGCGCCGCGCATGCCGAACAGCAGCGCCGCGCAGGGTTATGACGAGTGGCTGACGCGGCAGTACGCCAACACCGGCCAGAACCCGATGCCGGTCACCGACCAGCTGCCCGGCGGCTCCGGTCCCCGTCCGCCGATCAACCCGTACGGCAACGGTCCCGGCAGCCCCACCGGCAACCCCGCCTACGTCTACAACGGCGGCATGAGCCCGGAAGCCGCCGAGCGCTACCGCTCCAAGGCGTTCCGCCTCACCACGATCTCCACGGTGGCGGTGCTGGGGGTGATGGGCTTCTCGGTCTGGGCCACGACGCGGGCGGAGAGCCACGCCAACCAGTCGGCGAACAACGCGGCGAACAACATCCCGACGTTCTCCATGCCCGCGGTCTCGGACACGCAGGCCGCTGCCGGCTCCACGTCGCAGGCCCCGACGACCGCCGCGGCCACTTCGGCCGCGGCCGGCGGAGACTCCACCGCGACGCAGCACCTGCTCACCCCCGCCGGGGCCCGGGCCGTGATCAAGCAGATCCTCGCGGTCAGCGGCGGCAGCCGGGTCGTGTCGATGACCATCTACGACGACCACGCGAGCTTCGACGTGGTCAAGAAGGACGACTCCGGGGTCTACGACACCTACGACTTCGTCAACGGCAAGGCCGGGTTCTCGATGACCGGCGACGCCCTGGACCAGGGCGAGCCGGCGCTGGACCCGTACACGGTGAACTGGGACGCGCTGCCGGCGCTGCTGAAGGAGGCCGACGCCACGCTCAACGTGAAGAACCCGAAGTACCACTACGTGGTCGTGGACTCCGACATCATCGACCACACCCTGAGCCTGAAGGTCTACGTCGGCGACGACTACCGCAGCGGGTATCTGTCGGCGGATCTGAAGGGCAAGGTGCTCGAGAGGTACCCGCAGGAGTAAACAAGAGCGGTGAGCGAACCCGCGATACCCGAGCCAGGCCTGCGTTACGGTACAGATCCGCGCTACTACGCGCACGCCGCGACGGTTAGCGCGCGCCGCTACGAAGTCCCAGCGGTCCCGGGCGACTGGGACACCGGGATGCTGCGGATCATCGCCGATCCGGATCTGCTCGCCGAGTTGATGCCGGCCCGGCGCGGGCCGGTGCAGGGTCCGGGGGCGCAGGATCCGGGGGTGCAGGGCTGGTCGGTGCGCGCAGACGAAGACCTGTGGTGGCCGGCCGCCGAGGCTCCCGCGCCCGCCGGAGCCCGGGCGACCGCGGCACCGTCGGCCGCCAAGCCCGCCACCAAGTCCGCCGCCAAGTCCGCCGGCAAACCCACCACCGGCGCGCGCTCCTCCACCGCGATGGCCGCCGCGACCGTGGTCTCCCGCATCGGCGGCATGTTCGGCCAGGGCCTGCAGGCCGCGGCGCTCGGTTCCTCGGTGCTGGCGACCACCTTCACGGTCGGCAACACCCTGCCGAACATGATCTACTTCCTGGTCATCGGCGGCGCGCTGAACGCGGTGTTCATGCCGCAGCTCGTCGCGGCCATGCGGCGCGATCCCGATGGCGGCGCCGCCTACGTGAACCGGCTGCTGACGCTGGTGTTCTGCGCACTGCTCGCGGTGACCGTGGTGGCGACGGCGGCCGCGCCGTGGATCGTCGCGGCCTCGGCCGGCCGGCTGGATCCCGCGCACCGGGCGCTGGCCGTCTCCTTCGCGCGTTACTGCATGCCCCAGATCTTCTTCTACGGGGTCTTCGCCGTCGTCGGTCAGGTGCTCGGCGCGCGCGGACGCTTCGGCCCGGCGGCGTGGGCGCCGGTGCTGAACAACGTCGTGGTGGTCGCGGTGTTCGCCGGGTTCGTCGCGGTCGGCGGGGGAGCTGGGGGAGGAACGGGTGCGGGAGCCGGCGGCGCCGACGGCCAGGCGGTCCTGAGCCCGGGGCAGAGCATGTTCATCGGCCTCGGCACCACCGCCGGCGTGGTCGCGCAGGCGGCCGTCGTGCTCTGGTTCCTGGCCGGCTCCGGGGTCCGGTACCGGCCGCGCTTCGACTGGCGCGGGGCGGGCCTGGGCCGGGCCGCCGCGCCGGCGAAGTGGACGCTGGCCTACATGCTGGTCGGCCAGGCGGTGAACATGCTGGTGATGAGCCTGGCCACCGGTGTGGACCAGGCGTATCCGCACTCCGCCGTCGGCTATGCCGCCTACTCCAAGGCCCAGCAGATCTGGATCCTGCCGCAGTCGGTCATCACCGTGTCGCTGCTGACGATGCTGCTGCCGCGGATGAGCCGCGCGGCGGCCGACGACGACCCGGCCTCGGTCCGGCGCGACCTGTCGCTGGGGCTGCGGGTCTCGGGGGCGGCGATCGTGCCGTGCGCCTTCGCGTTCCTCGCGCTGGGTCCGCAGTTCGCCGCCGTGCTGTTCGGCTATGGCCGGACCAGCCTGCCCCAGGCCCACGGGATCGGGTTCATGCTCGCGGCCTCGGGCCTGGGCCTGATCCCGTTCTCCGCGCAGTACGTGATCCTGCGGGGCTTCTACGCGTTCGGGGACACCAGGACCCCCTTCACCGTCGGGCTGATCACCGGTGCGGCCAACGCCGCGATCGCCATCGGGGCCAGCGCGCTGCTCGGCGGCACCCGGTGGCCGGTGGTGGTGATGGCCGCCGGTTCCGGGCTGTCGTCGGCGATCGGCCTGGGCTGGTCCGTCAGGCGCCTGCGGGCCCGTCTGGGCGGTCCGGCCACGGCCAAGCCCGGCAAGGGCGTGTCACGGGTCTACCGCCGGCTCCTGCTGGCCGCCACGGTCGCCGGGGCGGTCGGGTACGCCGCCGCGCAGGACGTCGGGGCACTGGCGGGCACCGCGCGCCCCGGGTCGTTCCTGGCCGCCGCGGCGGGCGGCTCGGCTCTGGTCGTTGTCTATGTTTTGGCGGCCAAGGCGCTGCGCGTCGCGGAGGTGGACCGGCTGACCGGCCGGGTGCGGGCCCGCATCACGGGGTTGATTCACCCGATCGGATGACGTGATTGGGGTGAAACGTCCTGACCTGCCAACCAAGAAGTTACCGGGTCGTCAAAACTCGTTGGTAACTTCGTCTTCACAGGGTCCTGATGGGGTGCCATTCTCTTCCGCAGCGCACCCCCATCCACCCCCCACATGGAGGTTTCCTGTGCTCCCTCGTGCCCACAATCGGACGCGGACGCGACGCTCCACGCTCAAGCGCGCGCTCCTCGTCCTGGCCTCGGTGACGGCCGCCTTCACGACCGTGATGGCCACCGACGCCTCGGCCGCGAGCGGCGTGAACTACGTCGCGCTCGGTGACTCGTACTCCTCCGGTGTCGGATCCGGGTCGTACATCTCGTCCTCCGGCAACTGCCTGCGCAGCACGCTGGCGTACTCCCAGCTGTGGGCCAACGCGCACAGCCCGGCCAGCTACACCTCGGTGGCCTGCTCCGGCGCGACCACCTCCGACGTGCTCAGCAGCCAGATCTCGGCGCTGAGCTCCTCGACCAACCTGGTGTCCATCACCATCGGCGGAAACGATGTCGGCTTCGCCTCGGTGATGCAGACCTGCGTGCTGGACTCCGACAGTACCTGCCTGAGCGCCATCAACACCGCGGTCGCCCAGGCCAAGTCGGTGCTGCCGGGCAAGCTGGCGAACACCTACTCGGCCATCCGCAGCGCCGCGCCGAGCGCGCGCGTCGTGGTGATGGGCTACCCCGAGTTCTACGACCTGGGCAACTCCTGGATCTGCCCGGGCCTGTCCACCACGGACCGGACCGCGCTGAACAACGCCGCGGACACGCTGGACGGCATCATCCAGACCGCGGCGCAGAACGCCGGCGACTCCTACGCCGACGTGAAGAGCCGGTTCTCCGGCCACGAGCTGTGCGACTTCTTCAACGAGTGGCTGCACTCGGTGAACGTCACCGACGTCACCGAGTCCTACCACCCGACCGCCGACGGCCAGTCCGGCGGCTACCTGCCGGCGATGGACTCGATCACCGGCTGAGCAGCGCACCACCGGGAATCACCGGGAAGCACCCCACAACGCGGACCGCGCCGGCCCCACGGAGGAGGCCGGCGCGGTTTGTCGTTCCCTTTGTCGTTCTCACGCTTGCGCGCTCACAGCTCCCGCAGGACCGCCGGCAGCCGGGTGTGCCGCGGCCGGTCCGGCACGTTCGCCACGGCCTGCGGCAGCGCCGAGCCGGCGCCGTGCACGATCGACAGGTGCCGCTCGGCCAGCCCGCACAGGCCGTAGACCAGAGCCCGGGTCAGGCTGCCGGAGGACGGGCCGTCCAGCACCACCACCGCCGCCGGCCACGTCCCGCCCAGCGCCTCGCGCGCGGTCAGCGCCCTGACCTGCTCGGTGCCCAGACGCTCGCGCAGCGCCCGGGTGACGGTCTCGGCCCCGGCCTCGCCGCCGGCCCGGATGGTCACCACCTGGATGTCCTCCGGCGTCATGCCGAAGGTGCGCGGGATCGAGTCGGCGGCCAGCTGCACGGCACGCGCCACCGCCTCCCCGGCATCCCGCACCGGCACGATGACCAGCCGCTTCTCCGGGTCCTGCTCCGGCGGCGGCAACTCGCCCTCGCGCAGCGAGAAGCGCAGGTCGGTCAGCGGATGCGGCTCGGAGTCCGCGGCGCGCACCCGCGGCACCCGGCCGTCGGAGGTGTAGGCCATCAGCGACTCCGAGCGGGTCTCGACCAGGTCGCGGAACGGCTGGCCGGGGCCGGCCGGACCGGGCTCGGCCGGATCGCCGGCCAGCAGCACGCGCATGCCCTCCGGGACCGCGTCGAGCAGGGCGGCCAGCGACTCGGCGTCGATCTGGTGGGCCGCGGAGACCACGACCAGGCCGGGCTGGGGTTCGGCGAATTCGGGCTTTCCGGAATCAGCCGCCGGGGGTTCCGAGGCGGCTTCGGGTTCTGCTTCGCCTTCTGGCGTCCCAGAGTCCGTGGCTTCGGGGTCGGTGTCCTCTGTGTCCTCCGCGACCGTTTCGGTGACTTCGGCTTCTGGAACATCGCGTTGTTCTGGAACGGCGGATTCTTTTTCTGCCGCCTCCCCCCGCCCCAGCGAAGCCAGATACTCCTCGACCGACAGCACCGTCAGCTCGGTCCCGCCGAGCTCCCGGTTCAGCGTCCGCACACTCGCGGCGTTCCCGCCGACTATCGCCACCGGGACCCCGGCCGCCGCCGCGGCCTCGGCGAACCCGGCGATCTGCGCCGTCTTCGCGATGCCCGGCGCGGTCGCGACCAGCGTCAGGCCGTGGGCCCCGACCGTGTCGCGCAGTTCGCCGTGGATGCGGTCGCCGGAGGTGTCCAGCCGGTCCCAGCCCTCGCCGAGCGGTTCCGGTGTGGCCAGCAGCCGCTGCACGGCCTCGCCGACGCCCTCCTCGGCGAACGCGTAGCGCTCCCGGCTGATCATCAGGCCGGAGGCGCCGCTGGATTCCTCCGAGGCGCCGGAGCCGCCGGAGCCGCTGCCGTCCTCGTCCTCTTCCTCCTCGCTCGCGTTGGAGAAGGCGAGCATGTCGCCCTCCTCCAGGGCCGCCTGGAGCGCCCCGGCCGGGTCGCCGAAGCCGAGGCTGCCCAGCGCCGAGCACAGCACGTCGGCCGGCTGCGCGGTGTGCCCGTCCAGGGCCGCGCGGTCCAGCAGCCAGCCCAGCACCGCCCGCGCGCGCCGCGGGTCCTGCGGGCCCGCGGTGCCGCCGAGCAGGCTGCGCGCGAACCCGTCGGCGGCCTCGGGGCGCACCCCGGGCACCGCCAGGATCAGCCACGGGTCGGCGGCCAGCCGGGCCGCGGCCTGCTCGCCGAGCGCCGCGGCCACCCGCGGGGCCAGGTCGCCCGGGGCCCCGGCGGAGGCCAGGAGCTCGTCCAGGGACGGTGCGTCCGGTTCGGTCATTGTCACTTCTTTTCCTATCCGTCCTGCGGTGCGGTGGTACTGGATTCAGCTGGATCTACAGGTTCTGCGAGTGCTGGGACACCAGCCGGGGCCGGGCCGGCTGCCAGGTGTGCTCCGGGTACCCGATGTCGGGTTCGGAGACGTCGTCGAGCGCCTCGCTGATCTCGCGGGGCAGCGTCAGCTGCTCGGCGCTCAGGCAGCCGCGCAGCTGGGCCACGGTGCGCGGGCCGACGATCGGGGCGGTGACGCCGGGGCGGTCGCGTACCCAGGCCAGCGCCACCTCCAGCGGGGCCACGCCCAGGCCGTCGGAGGCGATCATGACGGCGTCGACGATGCCGTCGTAGGGCGTGTCCAGGTAGGGCTCGACGAAGGGGGCGAACATCGCCGAGGCGGCGCGGGAGTCGGCCGGCACCCCGGAGCGGTACTTGCCGGTCAGCACCCCGCGGCCCAGCGGGGACCAGGGGAGCAGCCCGATGCCCAGGTCCACCGCGGCCGGCTGCACCTCGCGCTCGATGCCGCGCTGCAGCAGCGAGTACTCCATCTGCGCCGAGGCGATCGGGGCCCGGGCGAAGTCGGCGGCCTGCCAGGTCGCGGCGCGCGCCAGCTGCCAGCCGGGGTAGTTGCACACGCCGACGTAGCGGGCCTTTCCGCTGGTCACGGCGGTGTCCAGCGCGGAGAGCGTCTCCTCCAGCGGAGTGGCGGCATCGTAGGCGTGCAGCTGCCACAGGTCGATGTAGTCGGTGCCCAGGCGCTTGAGGGAGGCTTCCAGGGCGTTCAGGAGGTGGCGGCGGGAGGCGTCGAAGCGGCGCGGGCCGAACGGGACGCTCACCGCCTTGGTGGCGATGACCACGTCGGACCGGATGCCCTCGACCATCCGGCCGATGATGTACTCCGCGTCGCCGTCGCCGTAGACGTCGGCGGTGTCGATCAGGGTGCCCCCGGCGTCCAGGAACGTCTTGAGCTGGTCGGCGGCCTCGTGCTCATCGGTGTCCCGCCCCCAGGTCATCGTGCCCAGCCCCAGCCGGGACACGCGCAGGCCCGTCCGCCCCAGGTGTCGCTGCTCCATGACAGGTGACGCTATCGGTTGCCGGGGACACCGCGTGGGCGGCGTCACCATCGCGCCGCTTCCTACTGGCGAGTAATATCGGCGGCGACCGACAGGATCTCTGCATACAGGAGTGGGCGATGAAGCTCGGCGTGAACATGGGCTACTGGGGTGCGGGCAACGACGCGGAGAGCCTGCAGGTGGCCAAGGAGGCCGACAAGCTGGGCTACGCGGTCTGCTGGGCCGCCGAGGCCTACGGCAGCGACGCGGCCACCGTCCTGACCTGGATCGCGGCCCACACCGAACACATGGACGTGGGCTCGGCCGTCTTCCAGATCCCGGCCCGCACCCCGGCCATGACCGCGATGACCGCGGCCACCCTGGACACGCTGTCCGGCGGCCGCTTCCGCCTGGGCCTGGGCGTGTCCGGCCCGCAGGTCTCCGAGGGCTGGCACGGCGTCCCCTTCGCCGCCCCGCTGGGCCGCACCCGGGAGTACGTGGCCATCGTCCGCAAGGCGCTGACCCGCGAGCGCCTCACCTTCGAGGGCAAGCACTACACGCTCCCGCTGCCCGGCGGCCCCGGCAAGCCGGTGAAGCTCACGGTCCACCCGGTCCGCGAGACCATCCCGGTCTACCTGGCCGCGATCGGCCCGAAGAACCTGGAGCTCACCGGCGAGATCGCCGACGGCTGGCTCCCGGTCTTCTTCAGCCCCGAGCACGCCGGCGAGCACCTGGAGCACATCAAGGCCGGGCGCGCCAAGGCGGGCAAGACCGGCCTGGACGGCTTCGACATCGCCCCGACCGTCCCCACGGTGATCGGCGACGACGTCCAGCTGTGCGCGGACCTGGTCCGCTGGTACGCGGCGCTGTACATCGGCGGCATGGGCAGCAAGGAGCAGAACTTCTACAACCAGCTCGCCTGCCGCATGGGCTACGAGAAGGAAGCCGACGAGGTCCAGCAGAAGTACCTGGCCAAGGACTACGCCGGCGCGGCCGCGGCCGTCCCCTTCGAGTTCATCGACCGCACCAGCCTGATCGGCCCGAAGGAGCGCGTCGCCGAGCGCATGGTCGCCTACAAGGAGGCCGGGGTGACGACGCTGAGCGTCGGCGCGGCCTTCGGCGACCTGGAGTCGCGGATCGGGATCGTGCGCGGGACCGTGGAGGCTGCCGAGATGGCGGGGATCGCCTAGGGCGTGCCTTAGTGGGCGGAAGCCGGACCGGTCTGCGCCGGTTCCGGTTCCGGTCCCGGCGCCGGCTCTGGCACGGTCGCGCCGCGCGTGAGCAGGTACAGGGATCCCGCGCCCATCAGCGCGGTCATCGCCGCCAGCAGCATCCGGAAGTCCACGACCGCCACCAGCGCGGCGCCGACCGCGATGGCGGTGGTCTGGGGCACCGAGATCATCATGTCCAGGGCGGCGCTGGTGCGGCCCATGAGCTCCGGCGGGGTGGTCCGCTGGAAGAGTGTCATCAGCGCGGCGATGATCCACGGCAGACTGACTCCGACCAGCATGACGCCGAGGGCCACCATCGTCACCGACGGCACGCAGCAGGCGCCGAAGCCGAGCCCGCCGGCCGCCATCCCCAGGGCGATCAGCCGGCTTTCGCCAACGCGGCTTATCATCGACCCGGCCAACAGGCCCGCGACGATCGCCCCGAGGCCCTGGAACGATTCGATCACCCCGAGGAACGCGGGCTTGCGATGCAGGCCCTCGTCGACGATGGCGAACAGCACCGACTCGGAGAGCCCGAACGCCAGCACGCAGAGCACGGCCGCCGCAGTCGCCTGGCGCAGGATCAGCGTGCTGAGGATCTGCCGTATCCCGCCGGACATCTCGCTTCGGAACCGCTTCTTCTCAGGACGTTCGGCCGGCGCCGGCTCCGGCGTGGCGATGGCTCGCAGGAGCAGCGCCGCGAGTACGAAGGTGGCGATGTCCCCGAAGACGAGCGGCGCTATGCCCCACGCCGCGAGCACTCCGGCCCCCACCAGTGGGGAGATCAGCCGCAGGCCTTGAAGGACGGTCTGTAGCAGCCCGTTGGCCTGCCCGAGCTGTTCGGCGGGGATCAGGGCCTGCGTGTATGCCGTCATCGCGGCCCCGGTGATGCTGCTGAGCAGGCCGTACCCGAACATCACCGCGTAGATCAGCCACACCCCGTCCCGGTCGTGGACCAGGAGCAGGGGCAGCACCACCAGCCCGGAGACCAGGTTCAGGGCCATGATGAGCGGCCGCCGCCGCATCCGGTCCACGACCACGGCCCCGGCCGGAGCCATGATGCTGCCGAGGATGAAGACGAAGAAGGACAGTCCGGCCGCGGAGTTGCTGCCGGTCAGCTGCTTGATCCAGATACCCAGCGCGATCCACATGACGTTGTCGCCGAGCACGTCGACGAAACGCGCCAGGACCAGCAGACGTATGTCGCGGTGCCGAAGCAGATCCCTCATGCTCTCAACCCTCTTCAGTCTGGATGGCGTCGAAGGGGAATACGAACTGGATGAGCTCGATGGGCACGCTTCCTGCCGGCCGCAGCCCGGGATCCTCCAACCGCTCGCGGTAGCGGAAGAGCACGGCTTTCAGCTCCTCCTGGAACGCCTCGGCTTCTTCAGGGGTGAGGTGGAAGACCGCCTCGGAGACCCCGGTTATCCTCCGCCAGTCCTCCGGGAAACTGCCCCGCAGCGCGTTGACCCGTGCGAGCTTGGCGAGCCACCGCTCCCAGAGCACCGAGGTGAGCACCCCCGCCGCGATCCGCGCCTCGGGCTCGTCCATGACGCTCTCGTCGTAGCCGAAGCCGATGTGCGCCCGCTGCCACGGCCGCCGGCGTCCCGGCCCGGCGCCGGCTTCCTCGACGAAGCCGTACTTCGCCAGCGTGCGCAGGTGGAACGCACAGTTCGTGGGCGACTCGCCGACCATCTCGGAGACCTCGGTCGCGGTCAGGGGCTCCCGCCGCGAGAGCGCCTCCAGGATGGCCAGCCGGGTCGGATGCGCGATCGCGCGCATGGCCTTGGGATCGGAGAGTTGGCGGTGGTGCGTCCGCTCGTCGGAGGTCACGTCTCGAAACACTACGCTCGAAACAGTTCTTTCGACAAGGGGGGACGGGTGGGGGGCGAATCCGTCGGTCATCGACGTACTACCGGATCGTCACTAAAATCGCGGTCGTGCCGAATGCCAGTTTCCCGGGCGTCGAGTCCGTCATCGACGATATAGCCAAATGTGAACTGAGATATCGCGATCGTGCTGAAGAGGGGCTGCTCGCCGAGGAGGAGCTTTTGGAACTTCTTGACAGCTGCCTTCCGCCCCTGATCTACGCGTTCGACATCCAAGTCCCTCCACCGCGTGAACGCGGCGGGGCATTGGCTCTCGAGAAGGAGTTCTACGAGTGGCGTGACACGACGAGCGGAGACCCGGAGGCCCGCCGCGCCGCCGTCGTCCGGTCCTATCTGGCCTCTGAGACGGAGCGCCGCGGTCAGTTCCGCCTCAGCCGCTCCCAGAACGGGCGAATAGCCGCCCACTACGACGCCCTCGGTGGGGAGTTCTCAGCACTCGGCCTCCCCGGCCACGCGGTCCTGACGTTCCAGGTCGCGGCAGACCTCTACGCTTCGCTCCAGCAGAAGTCCCGGCGGCAGCGTTCGCTGTTGAACGGGCGCCGAGCGCAGCACGCGGCGCGGCCGCCCGGCGCGGTGCGTGTCTTGGAGACTCTCCTCGACGCCGCCTGCGGCTATGGCTATCGCCCATTCCGGATGCTGGGCTGGATGGCGGTGACGCTGGCCGTGTTCAGCGTGGCGGTGTGGTCGGCCGGCTCACCCGGGTATGTGCGGTCGCTGCACGGGTGCTTGATCAGTTTCCTGAACCCGCTGGCCTTCGGGTCGCTGGATGCCGACTTCGGTCCGGTCGCGCAGGTTCTGCTGATCATCGAGAGCTACATCGGGTGCGTTTCCATGGCGATCTTCTTCGCGTTCCTGGTCCGGGACTGAGCACGGGGGCTCGCGATGTTCGGATGATCCGCCTGGTGGCTGGTGCGGGGTTTGGGAAGCTATTTGTAGAAGGCTCATAAGGGGTGGCGGACCCGGGGTGCGATGTATCAGGCCTCGTTGTGTAAAACCTCCAAGAAGGTCGACGACTGTGCTCTGACTGTGCTCTGACTGTGCTCTGCGATGGCCGGTAAGCGTCAGGGTTCGCCGTCTTCGTCATTCGTCCCTGCTATGAGTACTCTGACTCCTCCGAACGTGCGCCCATTCGGTGCACGGTGAGTACTGTCGGCATCGGCTCCGTCACGTTATGATGCCAGTGGGCGGTCGCGAGGCGGACACTGACAGGGCGCTTCAAGAGCGTGGCAACCCTGATTAAACGTTCGGTAAGAACACTGATAAACTCTGCCGTCGGCTCCTCATCGACTCGTCTTCCGGGTTCGACATCAATAGGCGGCTTTAGTGAGAATTCAGCCTCGCAAACAGATTTTGGACATCTGGCGATCCATGCTGGCCGAGTGCTACCGCGACCAACAATGGTCCTGGGGCGGCCGGGTCGAGTCCAATGCGATTTCCGACGCCGAGCAACTGCTCTGTCTGATGTATCCCATCACCCAGATCGAGACCTTCGCGATTCACGACCCGGACAAGACCCAGGAAGACGTGCGCCGAGCGCTGCGGCCGCTGGGACAGGCCACGAACATCCCGCGGGCGCTGGTGGACGTGGCGTTGGAGTACTTCAAGAAACACACTGATGAGCGAGGCGAGCCGAACTTCGCCGCCGGCAGTTATCTGCGCGCGATGTCCCCGGAGACTCCTTTGCCGGAGGACGCCGTCCTGCTGCAACTCGAGACCGTCGACGGCTACTCGATGTCCATCACGCTGTGTCTGTCGCTGATGGTGTTCGTGAATGACCGTACGCCACGGGAAGCCCAGCCCAAACAGCGGGAGAAACTGGTCGACCTGAAGGAGAAGGCCTCGCGGCGGCTCACCGCGGCGATGGTCGGTCTGCTGCGCAGCTTCGTGGTGAACTCCGTGGGCTCGGACTCCGACCAGGGCCGGGCCATCCTGGAGATGCTCCGCCAGGGGGACACCACCGACGCCGAGCTCCAGCAGGGCCTCAGGGACCGTTTCGACCGGCTGCGCAACCAGCTCAAGACCGACGTGCGCCTGGGTGTCGCCGAGGAGAGCAAGCCGGACGAGGACCAGTTCTTCGAGTGCGGCTGGACCTGGGGCGTCGCCAAGGACGCCCGGAAGATCGTCGAGTACGCCTCGGACTTCGACATGTCCTCCCGGCCCGGTTACGCCATGGCCCGTCCCTGGCTGTACTTCACCGTGTCCGCCCTCGACGGTATCGTCGACCTCACGTCCCGCCGTATCAGGGCGCTCAACATCCTCGACAGCGAGCAGCGCTCGCTCTCGGACGCGCTGGGAGTGCGCTGGGACCTCACGCAGCGTTACTGGTCTGCGATCGCGCGCTTCGACGACGAGGAATGGCCGCTGGCGGACATCCCCTGGCGTACCAGTGACGGCGAGGAGTCCGACTACTACTCCCTGCTGGTCGTCTCGGTGCTGATCCAGGACCTGGTCAACCGCACCGCCAACGACGCCGACCTGGTCAAGGCCGTCGGCATCATCGAGGAACTGGCCCGGCGCGGACGCATCACCAGCCGGATGACCGAGAACGATCCGGCCGCGGCGATGCACTACCCGGGGGTGCGCCAAGGGCTGAGCGGCAGTGAGGAAGCGGTGGGCTCGCACTTGGCGCTGTACTCCGCCGACTATTCGCCGCTGATCATCAAGCGGTCCCTGCAGGCCGCGCAGCTGACCGACAACGTCGAAGCCCGTGAGGCGCTGATGGTGGTCGCCGAGGCGGCCATGGACCATCTGGACGATCGCCGGCTGACCCGCGGCGAGGAATCGGTCGAGCTGTGGGACGACCTGGGCCACCTGCCGGGCATGGAGGCGTACACGTTCGAGCGGCCCTCCTGGTACCTCACCGAGCGCGTGGTCGAGGCGCTGGTCGCCGCCGCCAGCGCTTTCGAGCAGGAACCGCCGCGCAGTTCCCGGATGTACGACCATCTGCTCCGCCTGCTCAACGAGGCCGACCACGTCTACAACCAGGAGCTGATGCGCTCGAACGTGGACGATCGCTCCACGCTGCGCGAACGGCTGGAGGAGATCGGGCAGCTCATCAAACGGGCCCGTGAACTGCGCAACCGCCGCACCAGCACCGCGATCGCCTTGTCCGAACGGGCTCTGCGCCTGCTGGACGCCCTCGAGGAAGCCGACCTGGACGCCGGGCGGAGTCGCTGAATGCTGATCTTCTCCTCCTCCGACAAGGGGGGCACCGGTCGGTCGGTGACCAGCTGCAACATGGCCTACCGGCTGTCGCTGCTCGGCCGCGACGTGGCCTACCTCGACTTCGACTTCGGCTCGCCCACCGCCGGGGCGATCTTCGAGATCCCGAAGCTGGAGCGCGGCACCCACGAGGGCGGCCTGCACTCCTTCATCCTGGGCGAGACGACCGTGCCGGCCCGGGTCGACATCCGGAAGGTCACCGAGCGGCCGGCGCTTCAGGAGCGGCCCTCAGGCTCTGGTAGATTGACGCTTTTCCCCGGGGACGTGGGAGGTGCGGAGTTCCATCTCACCGACGACCACATCAAGGCGGCCATCAGGTTGTTCCAGGCGGTCGAGCGGGAATTCGACGTCTGCATCGTGGACCTGAGCGCGGGCCGTTCCTCGGCGCTGGACATGTCCCTGAACGCGATCTCGCCCCGGGTCCGCAAGAAGTCCAAGGACAGCAACGATCGTGTCCGCTGGCTGTTGTTCCACCGCTGGACCACGCAACACGTGATCGCCGCGGGCGGCCTGCTGTTCGAGGAGAACGGCATCCTGCCGTGCGCCATCGAGGCCGGCTTCGACAAGACGGAGTTCATGCGCCTGGTGCGCACAGTCCGCACCGCCGTCCCGGACTCCTCGGCGTTCGGCCAGAAGACCACCGCGGAGCAGACCCGCTGGGTGGTCCGCAGCGACGACCACCTCAAGGCCCTGGCCCAGGGCCGGGGACTGGGGCAGGACCTGTTGGCCGGGACCACGCCGCTGGAGCCGATGCTCCTGTGGCGGGAGCAAGTGATCATGGACCTGGACGTCAATCGCCGGCTGGCCAAGCCCGCGACCACCCAGGCTTTCGACAAGTTGGCCGTCCGGGTCGTCGACGACCATGCCTGGGAGGGTTTCTGATGACGGTGACGGCGCACGGCGCGCCACAGGCGCCGGTCTTCCGGGAGCGCAGTCAGGGCACCACCGTGCAGAACCTGCCGCTGTCGCACCTTTCGGTCGAGGTCGGCCACTTCTACATGGAGGACCTCGAGAACGGCGAGGAGCCGATCAGGGCGCAGTTCGAGCGGGTCAAGCCGTGGCTGGCCGCCGCCGAGGCCTCGGTGCTCTGCGGGACGGAGAAGCCCCGCGTGAGCACGTGCTTCTTGATCGACGACTACTTCCAGCGCTGGCCGGATGCCGGGAACATAATCGAAAAACTGCTGCGCCTGTCCAAGGACGCGGGAGTCCGGATCGACTACTTCGCCCGCGAGTCGTCCTGCGCCGTCCGGGCCGACGGGACGCGCGTGGCCGAACTCGTCGCCCGCCGCCTGCTGCAGGAGCCGGAGCCGGAGGTCACCACCGGTTCCCGTCCGCCGGCGGTGCGTTCCGGCTGGCTGGCCAACGGCAAGCCGGCCCGCGAGGGCAAGGTGCTCTCCGCCATGCGGGGCCATGCCTGGGAACCCTCGGTCGAGTTCAGCAAGCGGAACCACTCGATCTTCCTGGACGTGGAGCTGTGGCGGGACTTCGCCGAGCCCGGCGCCGACGAGGACGCGGTCCTCGCCGGGAGGCAGTACTCCTGTCCCTTTCTGGCGGCTGTCTGGCAGTTGATCCGGCTCGGGCTGCTGCGCCACGACGGCGCGCCGGCCCTGGCGGTCGCCGAGGCGCCGGCGCGCTGGTCGAACGACTGGGCCGTGTTCCCGGACATCGTGAAGGTCAATCCGGCGGCCAAGCCCTTCTACGCCTACCGGGCGCTGAGCATCATGCCGCGCGACTTCCTCGGCATCGAGCACGCCGTGCGGACCATCGTCGACCATTTCCTGGTCGATCCCGGGGTCGACGAGTCGCTGCACCTGCGCGCCGGGGAGAAGGGTGTGCCGCTGCCGGATGCCGTGGCCGACCGGGTGAGCCACCACTTCCTCGACGGCGTCGACTGATGGCGCGCCCCGGCGCGCCTTTGGAAGCCCCTGCCAGGCACTCGCCGGCCGTGGTCCTGGGCGTGGTCGTCACCAACCTGCTGAACACCTCCGAGCCGTTGCCGCTGGAGGCGGGGCGGCAGGCGCTCAAGCTGCTGCCGGGTGTCGGCGCCGACTGGCGCAGCCACCCGGTGGACCAGGTCGTGTCCCCGGACTTGTTCTACGGGGTGGACTGCGGCCTGGCCACCAGCCGCACCCAGCCGCGCGTCGTCGGCACGGTCCGCGCCCGCGCCCTGCTCACCGGCGGGCACATGCTGCAGGGCTCGGCGCGCGTGGACGTGGTCCTGGACGCCTCCACGCGCCGTATGCCGTGGTCGTACTACGCCGCGCGCACCGGCACGGTCGAGGCGGTGAACAAGGCCGACCCGGCCGACCTGGTGGCCGGGTTCCTGTCCACCGATCCCGGCGGCGGCCTGCTGGACCTCGCCGGGATCGGGGCCCACGTCATGTCCCGGCTGGACGAGGTGCCGCAGGTGGACCGCCAGGCGCGGATGCACACCGAGGCCGGTCTGCTCCGCTGGGCGGTGCTGGTGCGCGACGACGGCGAGTTCCAGGCGGAGGTCGTGGCCGGCCACGACGGCGGCTTCCGGGTGCGCATGACCGCGCCGCTGGCGATGCTGGCGAACATCGTCGAGTTCTGCGAGATCCTGGCGCTGCACCACTGGCTGCTGGCGGCGCTGAAGAACGCCTTCGACCGCGCCTCACGCTCCCGGCGGCCGATGGACGAGCTGGGCCCGGCTCTGAGCTATCTGGGCCACATGTGGAACCCGACGGCCTACCTTCCGGCCGCCACCGCGTGGATCTGGGAGGCACTGGAGCACGAGGCGCAGTTGACATGGGGATGGCAGTCCACTTTGACCCGGGTACGGGACAAAGTGTCGCTGTTGACACAAAAAGCGATCGAAGAGACCCTGCACAAGGAGTTCGGGTAAGGCTTCGATCGATAGTCAGGGGACGGGGTGGGGGACCCTCTATCAGTGAGAACGGCGCGCCCGGGAGATCTGTACCGCATCGCAGAACTCGAAAGCCTGCTGTTCGGCCAAATGGGGTTCTCCCACTCAGCCCTCCTTCAATTGTACGGAACCTCGGGGGAAGCGTGGCTGGTGGCCGAGGATCTCCAGGGCGTCTGGGGCTACGCGCTGACCGCGCGGGCCATGGACGATCCACGCGTCGGCTGGATCCTGGCGCTCGGAGTCCACACCGAGCGCCGGGGCGAGCACATCGGACGGGCGCTGCTCGACGAGTCCATCGTCGAGCTGCGCAGCCGGGACATGGACACCATCAAGCTCACGGTCGAGCCGGACAACCTGGCGGCCTACGGCTTGTACATCCGGGCCGGGTTCCAGGACACCGGCCAGTTCAAGAAGGACGACATCGGGGACGGCAGGCCCCGCAAGATACTCACCCTGTTGCTGCCCACCACGCACCCGCAGTCACAACCGGAAGAGCCGGCGGATGAGCAGCACGAAGAACAGGTTCCGGAAGACGTCGCCGGTGTACGTTTCGATCTCCAGGACCGGTTTCCATGGGCCTGACAGCAGCCTGACGTCGCCCAGCCCCATCGGGTTCACGAAGTTCTGCACGGCGACGTAGAAGGCTTCGGACTCGGTCGCACCCCCGGTGCGGGGCAGAGCGAGCAGCCACACCGTGAACCCCGCGACGAGGCCGATGATCCACACCAGCAGCCGCAGCGGCCGGTATCCGTACCCGAACAGCACGGCTTGCAGGTCCGCCAGCAGCCGCTTGCCGCTCCAGCGAGGCAGCGACACCCGGTGCGCCGCGGCCGCGAGGTACTTGCAGTTGTCCTCCGCCGAGGAGTCGTTGAACCTTCGGTACAGCGTCCCGGCGTGGCGGAACGCGTTCTCGGCGAACAGCGGCAGCCCGGCGGCCAGGAGGGAGGCGCCGGCCGTCTCCAGGGAGCCGCCGATGACGGCGGCGTCGCTCTCGCTGAGCCACTTCTGCCCGTAGGCCTCCACGTACGCCGCGAGGAGCGCCGCTATCTCCGGCGCCAGCACCTCTTCGAATACGACGTCGGCCTGGTGGAACTCCTCCAAAGCCAGCACCACCGACGCGGCCCCGCCGGCCTTGATGAACCGCTGCCGCGCCAGCTTGGACCGCTTGACGTACTCCTCGAGGATTCCCCGCTCGACCTCGGCCAGCCGGTCCTGGCGGCGAGCCCGCGCCAGTTCCTCGGCGATGGCGTTCGCCGCGGAGATCAGGCTGTCCTTGAACGTGTCGAGCGGCGCCGCGTCCTCCCTGGCGGGTCCGCCGATCACCACGGTTGTTCCGCCCGGCCCGTCCCGTTCATCGCTTCCCCCTGTGACCTGCTGTGACTCCGCTGTGTCGGATCAAAGCAGCATGGAACATGCTGTGATACCCATTGCCATGAACATTCCTGATATTAGCGGCTCGGTGCGGTGCGGTCTCACAAACGTCGCGGTGGTCTGATCTTCACCTGGTCTCGCAGGTCCCGTATCCGGGCGACCTGGCGTTCGAACAGGCGCGAGTAGTGCGTCCGGCTCTCCATCACCTCCCACAGCACCTTCATGTCCGGGCTGAGGTGCGTGGGCGGCATCCACAGCGGGACCAGCTCGTTCAGGGCGAACAGCAGGGAGTCCAGGGGATCGCGGTCTCGGGCGATGTCCGTCTCGGCTCGCGGGACGATCACGTCCTGCACCGTGGTGAGCAGCCACTCGTGCAGCGCGAACTCCTCGCAGAACCGGATCAGCATCGGAAGATGGTCCGGTGCGCCGCTGAGGCGGATGATGTGGACGTTGGGCAGATCGCTCTTGGCGATGCCGACGGTCGGCCTGCTGTCCGGGGCAAGGGTCACGGCCCAGCGGACCACGGCCGTACTGGCCCGCAGCGCGGTGGTGTGGTCCAATCGGCTGCTCATCTGGACCTCGTCGATGACGCGGTCGCTGATCGAGGCCAGATCCAGGCCGCTGGCCGGCGAGATGTCCGCCAGGTAGCCGTCCAGGACGTTGTGCGGGTGCGGCGATCCGATCACCTCTACGAGGCCTGGGCGCTGTAGGTAGTGCCGCCATTCCCTGCGATCTTTCGAAGACGCGGGCGTGAGCGTCACGTGCGCGGTGCCTTGCAGGATCCGGCCGTTGGTGACGGTCGCGTGGCTGAGGACCGTACCGATCGCCCGGCCCCGGCCCTCGCGGGCCACCCGCAAGCGGCAGTCCACGCCGGTGACCTGCTCCGGGGAGACGACGCGGCGCACCGGCCGGTCCGCCTTGCTCACCGGGGCGCCGGGGGTGAGCTGCATCAGGGCGACGCTCGCCGAGGGGGACAGTGTGCCCAGGTTCTGGATCAGGCACGTGCGGACCTCGCCGAAGGCCAGCACCGCCGGCGCGCCGTCGCGCTCAGTCGTTGTGCGCGACATGGACGTCATCGAAGAACAGGTGGCTTGTCCGGCCGACGGGATTGTCGGGCAGGACGATCGGGTTCGATTCGTCGCGGGCCCGGTCGGCGGTCTGGGCCAGGACCGCCGGATCGAACCGCAGATGGTCGATGATGATTCGCGCGGCATGTTCCGCAGCCTCGTAGTGCTGCGGGAGCGCGGAGAAGGTCTCGTATGCTGCGAACGGGGCCGCGTCCTGAGTCAGCTGCGTGATGCTCGGCATCTGCGCCCACAGGTCGGGCAAAGCCTCACCGGTACCGAACCGGTACGGCTTGGCCACTGCCTTCCCCGCGTTGCGCAGCAGGCCCAGCCGCAGCAGCTGCCACACCGCCGACAGCAGCGAGCACGAGTACTGCCGCTCAGCGTGTATCTGAGCGCTGTCCAGGCTCCACAGCTCGATGTCGACGAACACCGAGTGCCGGTACTTGCCGAACTCCTCCGGCGGCTCCCAGTCCGGGGCGTCCATCGCCACCGCGACGGCCGGCGAGCGCTCGCCGTTGGACAGCCACCCGGTCTGCGCGGTCGGCGGCCGGGAGCCGTTGGCGCCCACCGCCGCCTCCTCGACGATCAGTCCGGCGACGATGTCGGCCAGCGGGCTCTGGTCGCGCGGGCCGGAGTAGGGGCGCTCGCAGGCCACAACGCAGCCGGCCTCCCGGGCCAGGTAGTCGAGCCGGAAGCCGGCCTGTTCGGCGGCGGTGGTCACGATGTCCACCACCTCCGCGGGCTTGGGCTGGTCCGGCGCCGAGCCCGAGGGCGTGTAGTCGTCGACCAGGAAGCAGGTGCTTATGCGGGCGTTGCGGCCGAACCGCTTGCGGATCCGCTTGTTCGCCGCCTCCAGCCACGGCGCGGCATGCTCCAGCTGGCGGGCGATCTTGCGGTCGCCCTCGGCGAAGTCGTCCAGATACAGGTGACCGGTCTCGACCGAGAGATGGCCCAGCGGCACCGCGTCCACTCGCGGGGTCTGGGTCACTTCGTCGTAGCTGACGTCCACGGCCGTCACAGCCCTTCCCAGAATCGCTCGTCCGACAGCTTCGCGGCGAGGTCCTCGAAGGCCTGCACGGTGGCCTGGTTGGCGATTTTCAGTCCGCTGACGTCCGAGTCGTCGATCACTTGCTCGCTCCACTGGAGCATCGGGTCGTAAGGGATCTGCCCGGCCAGCCGGGCCCGGCCCATGCGCAGCTTGTCCGCCTGTTCCCGCAACTTCCGGTCGTAGGCGCGCAGCCACGCGGCCTGTGCCGGCCGGGTCACCGATTCCTGGTCCACGCCCAGATCCACGACCGCGGTCCGGACGTAGCGGACGGAGTTGTTCAGCCTCTGGGCGTCGTGGCCGCGGCGCTCGCCCGCTTTGAGCAGTCCCTTCTCGCCGAACACCAGGCCGTGCGCGGCCACGATGTGCTGCTTGGTCCAGCGGTGGAAGACCAGCCAACGGCTGGTCAGCGCGGCCAGCTCGGGCCGGGCGGTGGCCTCCAGGACCAGGTCCACGGCATAGGAGCGGCCCGCGGACAGGTCGACGATGCACAGGTCGAATTCGCGGTCCAGCTTCAGGAACAGCTGCGCGCAGCGCGCCGGCATGTCCGCGCTGATCGAGAACTCCCCGCCGTCCTTGTCGCCCGGCAGCAGGACCAAGCGGCTGGCGCCGGAGATGCGCGGCAGGTCGCGCAGCGTGTCGCTGTCGGAGTGCAGCGCGGTGTCCAGCTGCTGGGCCTCGGTGTGCTTGGTGAAGTAGGAGTGCAGGCCGCAGGAGTCCACGCCGCGCTCGGCCTCGGGGACGTCGAAGATCGCGCCCGCGGTCGGTGAACCGAAGTCGAAGTCGAGGTAGGCGACGGCCTCCCCTTGCAGCGCCCGCCGGTAGGCCATGTTGCAGCCGGTCACCGAGCGCCCCGTGCCTCCCTTGTCGGAGGTGGCGAATATCAGCACGTCATGCGCTCCTGCTCGCCGCCTGGCGCGCGAAGGCCAGTTCGTCCAACTCTCTGAGCACCTTGTCGGCCAGCGCCGCGGCGGTCGCGGGCCGCTCGCGGGACAGGGACTCGGCGCGGTTCAGCGACTGTTCGGCCTCCCGGAGCAGCTTCTGCTCCTGCGAGCCGCCGGCCGTGGGCGTGGTCAGCCGCTCCTGGTCCAGGATGTGCCGGGCCTCGGCGATCTTGGTGTTCGCCTGGTCGATCTGGCCGGGGTCGGCCACGGGAGGGGCGCTGATCAGGGTCGCGGCGGCGACGAAGACCTCGATGGCACGTTCGGTCATGTCCCAGGACGGGGTGGCGGGGGACGGCGGGAGGCTGGGGAAGACGTTCGCCGGGTGGTCCCACAACCCGTCGGGCTGCAGACGGCGGTTGAGGAGGTGCTCCACCGAGGCGTCGGCGATGTCGATGAGCCGGGCGCGGTTGCGCCGGCCGGTGGTGACGCTCGCGATGCGCAGCGCGGTCTTGGCCAGCGTGGCGGCGTAGCCGTTGGAGGACCAGGCCAGCATCGGGCCTTCGAGCTCCGAGCCGTGCAGCGTCATCCGGACGCCGGGATCGTGCAGCAGCACGCTGCGGTCGTCCTCGGAGGCGCGCCGGTTGACCAGACCGCGCTGGGCCAGCTCCTCCACCACGGCCACGACGCGGCCGATGACGCTGCCCGAGGGCCCGCCCTGCTGGGCCATGCCGACGATGGAGAGCACGAGCTCGGAGAAGTAGGGCGAGCTCTGGCCGTCGGTGGACTGCCAGGGGACGTCCTCCAGCGGCCAGCGGCCGGCGCCGAACGTCGCGATGGTGGACCAGTACTGCAACGCCAGGCCCCAGCGCAGGTTCAGCGCCTCGCGCAGGGACTGCTGCTCGGAGGTCAGCAGACCCTGCCGGGAGGTCCGGGTGGAGAAGAGGTCGGCCAGACCGTCCAGGGCGGTGGCCGTGAAATGCAGCATCGGACGCGGCTCGGCGATCCCGTGCGGCTGCTTGACGCCCTCGGCGGCCGGGAGCTCGATGTCGGTGGCGTCCTGCGCCACGCCCCAGGCCCATCCGCATTCGAAGAAGCGCTCCGGGTAGTCGCGCAGCACCCGCTCGTTCTCCGGCGGCAGGCCGAAGGTCAGCTCCGGCAGCTTGTCGCGCACCGGCTGCAGCCGGCCGCGCAGGTCCTGGGTGAGCGTGCGGCCCACGACCCGGCCCTGGCTGACCGTGCGCAGCAGCACGGACTCCGCCGGGGTGTCCGGGGTCAGCACGTTCACCACGAACGAGCGCAGCAGGCCGACCAATGCCGCGGTCAGGCGCTGGTCGATGGCCAGGACGGTGGTGTCGATCCGGCTCTGCGACGCGCGGCGCTCGACGGTGCGCTGGAACTCGCGCAGGAAGCCCTTCGCCGCCAGGCACAGGGTGACCGAGATCGAGTACGACTCGGTGATGTCGTAATCGGCCTGCTCGGGCTTCACCTCGTTGTCGGCATCGTCGCACAGCAGGTGGGAACCGCCGGTGAAGGTAGGTGCGCCGTCCTCGTCGACGTAGCGCGTGAGGTACTGCTCCAGCGCCTCGAGCATCCGCATGGGGATGTCCAGGCCGCTGCCCATCGGCCGCAGCACCGCCAGCACGTCGTCCTCGATCGCGTCCGGCCGGTCCAGGCGGAAGCCGGGGACCTCCGTCGCGGGGTAGAGGAGGACCAGGATCTGCTCGGCGTCGCTGATGCTGTTCGAGCCGTGGCGGCCGCCCCAGGTCAACTCTCCGCCGCCGAACGTGGCGCGTGCGAAGCTCCGCCACGTGTCCAGGATGTGTTGTCGCGGATCCGTCCTCAACGCACCGCCCCCTGATCCGCCCCTGAGCGTGTCTGTCAGCCACTGCCTACCCTGTCACAGGGCTCTGATGCCTGGGAAGGGAGCGTCGGATGGGGCGTTGGGCGGCGCCTGGATCCCGACCTCGGCTGAGCCGCGCGACTCAGAACCGATACTCGTACGGCGTCGTCACACTCAAAGCCCGGAAGCCAAGACGTTCCAGAATCGGCCGACTCATATCCGAGGCGTCCACCTGCAAGTACTCACACCCCAGCTCGATCGCCACCCGCATCCGCCGCGCCACCAGCGCGCGGTAGATCCCGCGCCCGCGCCACTCCGGCGCGGTGCCGCCGCCCCACAGGCTCGCGAAGCCGGTGCCCGGGTGTACCAGCATCCGGGCCGCGCTCACCGGTTGGTCGCCGGCCATCGCGAGCCAGGTCCAGACGGTCTCGGGGTTGTCCGCCAGGCGGGCCAGAGCCCGGGCGCGGGAGCGCTCGCCTCCGCTGCCGAAGGCCGCCTCGTGCGCCTGGCCGACGAGGTCCGCGTCGGCTTCGGTGGTGACCGGCCGGAGGGTGACGCCTTCCGGCAGGGATTCGGTCAGGCCGGCGCCGGAAAGCTGTGTGATCTCCGCCACGAACAGGGTCTCCGGGGCGTCCGCTTCGAAGCCGGCGGCGAGCAGGCGCTCGCCGAGATCCGCCGGTTCGTCGTGCTTGTAGTGCTTCCACTCGAAGTCGGCGCCGAGGGTGCGGAAGTAGGCGATCTGCGCCTGGACCGCGGCGTCGGCCGTGGTGGCGTCCAACTCTGAGTAGAAGACGCCGTGCCAGTCCGTGGGCAGTGTGCCGACCTGGCGCAGGACGCCGTCGGCGCGTTCGACGCGGGCGCCGGGCTCGTCGGCTACGGCCTCGGCGCGCATGCGCAGGTCGAAGGTTGCGAGCAGGTTCTTGTCGGTGGTGGGGGAGGTCATCGGGTCAGCCCACCATCGGCATCGGGTTACGGCAAACGGTTAATGGGATTAGAACAGGCGGTGGTGGCGCTGATACCGTCGTAAGTGCCGTCTACCTCGAACGGGAGAGACCCCTCGTGGGCGCCGAAGGAGCAACCCTCCCCGGAAACTCTCAGGCAAAAGGACCGTTCGGGCAGGCAACTCTGGAAAGTAGGGCTGAGCTGCGGCGAAGCTCTCACCGAAGGTGTAAGCCGCGGGTCCGGTGGACCCCGCCCGCGGTGAAACTCTCAGGTTCCATGACAGAGGGGGAGGACGGATCCGCGGGAGGCGCGAATCCACCACCCGACGTCTAGAGCGTCCGCCTGAGAGGCCACAACAGTGACCGCAGTGCTCACGGATTTGCACGGCATGGCTGGAGACGACTCCGCCGGCGGTTCCGGTACGGTTCCCGCGCAGCCCGCCACCCCCCACGACCTGCACACCACCGCCACCGTCGCGGCCCGCCCGACGCTGGTCGAGCTGGAGCAGAGCTCCCCGTTCGCCGACCGGCACATCGGGCCCGACGCCGCCGACGCCGCGCGCATGCTCTCGCTGCTGGGCTACGCCTCGCTGGACGCGCTGACCGAGGCCGCCGTGCCCGGCTCCATCCGGCTCACCGAGCGGCTGAACCTGCCGCCGGCGCGCTCGGAGTCCGAGGTGCTCACCGAGCTGCGCGACATCGCCGGGCGCAACCGGGTCTTCCGGCCCATGATCGGCCTGGGCTACCACGGCACCTTCACCCCGCCGGTGATCCTGCGCAACGTCATGGAGAACCCGGCCTGGTACACCGCCTACACCCCCTACCAGCCGGAGATCTCGCAGGGCCGGCTGGAGGCGCTGCTGAACTTCCAGACCGTGGTCGCCGACCTGGCCGGGCTGCCGGTGGCCAACGCCTCCCTGCTGGACGAGGGCACCGCCGCCGCCGAGGCCATGACCCTGGCCCGCCGCGCCTCCAAGTCCAAGTCGGCCCGCTTCCTGGTCGACGCCGACGTCTTCCCGCAGACCCTGGCGGTGCTGCAGACCCGCGCCGAGCCGCTGGGCATCGAGCTGGCGCTGGCCGACCTGGCCGCCACCGGCACTGATGGCGCCGAAGGCGCGGGGCTGCCCGAGGGCGAGTTCTACGGCGTGCTGGTCCAGTACCCCGGCGCCTCCGGCCAGGTGCGCGACCTCAAGGCGATCACCACGGCCGCCCACGAGCGCGGCGCGCTGGTCGCGGTGGCCGCCGACATCCTGTCCCTGACCCTGCTCGCCTCGCCCGGCGAGGCCGGCGCGGACATCGCCGTGGGCTCCACGCAGCGCTTCGGCGTGCCGCTGGGCTTCGGCGGCCCGCACGCCGGCTACATGGCGGTGCGCGAGAACCTGTCCCGCTCGCTGCCCGGCCGCCTGGTCGGGGTGTCCGTGGACGCCGACGGCGACCAGGCGCTGCGGCTGGCGTTGCAGACCCGCGAGCAGCACATCCGCCGCGAGAAGGCGACGTCCAACATCTGCACCGCGCAGGTTCTGCTCGCCGTGATCGCCGGCATGTACGCGGTCTACCACGGTCCCGAGGGCCTGGCCTCGATCGCCCGCCGCACCCACCGCTACACCGCGGTGCTGGCCGCCGGGCTGCGCGAGGCCGGGGGCGGCATCGAGGTCGTGCCGACCGCTTTCTTCGACACGCTGACCGTGCGCGTCCCGGGCCGGGCCGCCGAGGTCTGGCGCGCGGCGCTGTCCGCGGGCGTGAACCTGCGGCTGGTGGACGAGGACACCGTCGGCGTGTCCTGCGACGAGACCACCGGCTGGGCCGACCTGCGCGCGGTCTGGAGCGCCTTCGGCGTCACCGGCAAGGAGACGTCGAGTGTCCACGAGCTCGACGCGGCCACCGACGACGCGCTCGGCGTGCACCTGCGCGCCACCGAGTTCCTGACCCACCCGGTCTTCCACGCGCACCGCTCCGAGACCGCGATGCTGCGCTACCTGCGCAAGCTCGCCGACCGCGACATCGCGCTGGACCGGTCGATGATCCCGCTCGGCTCGTGCACCATGAAGCTGAACGCGACCACCGAGATGGAGCCGATCACCTGGCCGGAGTTCGGCGCGATCCACCCCTTCGCGCCGCTGGACCAGGCCGCGGGCTACCTGTCGCTGATCGGGCAGCTGGAGGGCTGGCTGGCCGAGCTCACCGGCTACGCGCGGGTGTCGGTGCAGCCGAACGCCGGCTCGCAGGGCGAGCTGGCCGGGCTGCTGGCGGTGCGCGCCTACCACCGCGACCTCGGGCAGGAGCAGCGCGACGTCTGCCTGATCCCGTCCTCGGCGCACGGCACCAACGCCGCCTCCGCGGTGATGGCCGGGATGCGGGTCGTGGTCGTGGCCAGCCGTGAGGACGGCTCGGTCGACGTCGCGGACCTGAAGGCGAAGATCGACAAGCACGCCGACGCGCTCAGCGTCCTGATGATCACCTACCCCTCCACGCACGGCGTGTTCGAGGAGGAGGTCACCGAGATCTGCGACCTGGTGCACGCCGCCGGCGGCCAGGTCTACGTGGACGGCGCGAACCTGAACGCGATGGTCGGCCTGGCCAAGCCCGGCAGCTTCGGCGGCGACGTCTCGCACCTGAACCTGCACAAGACCTTCTGCATCCCGCACGGCGGCGGCGGCCCCGGCGTCGGCCCGGTCGCGGTGCGCGCGCACCTGGCGCCCTACCTGCCGAACCACCCGCTGCACCCGGTCGCCGGCCCGCGTCCTGAGGGCGGCGGCGTCGGCCCGGTCTCGGCCGCGCCGTGGGGCTCGGCGGGCATCCTGCCGATCCCGTGGGCGTACATCCGCCTGATGGGCGCCGAGGGCCTGCGCAGCGCCACCCAGCACGCGATCCTGGCGGCGAACTACGTGGCCAAGCGCCTGTCCGGGCACTACCCGGTGCTCTACACCGGCCCCAACGGCCTGGTCGCGCATGAGTGCATCATCGACCTGCGCCCGATCACCAAGGACACCGGCGTCACCGTCGACGACGTGGCCAAGCGCCTGATCGACTACGGTTTCCACGCCCCGACGATGTCCTTCCCGGTGGCCGGCACCCTGATGATCGAGCCCACCGAGAGCGAGGACCTGGCCGAGCTCGACCGCTTCTGCGAGGCCCTGATCGCCATCAAGGGCGAGATCGACCGCGTCGGCGCGGGCGAGCTGGACCGCGAGGACAACCCGCTGCGCCAGGCCCCGCACACCGCCGCGATGCTCGCCGGCGACTGGAAGCACGGCTACGACCGCGCCGAGGGCGTGTTCCCGGCCGGCGTGAACCCGGCGGACAAGTACTTTCCGCCGGTGCGGCGCATCGACGGTGCCTACGGGGACCGGAACCTGGTGTGCTCGTGCCCGGCGCCGGAGGCTTTCGAGGACTGATAGCCGAGTTGGTGCTTCAGGCAGCGCCCCGCAGACCGAGTTCGTGGTCTGCGGGGCGCTTCGTCTTTCGCGAGCGAGATCCAGCCAGATCCAGCCAGATCCAGCCAGATCCCTAGACAGCGACCGCCTCGGGCGCGGTTTCGGTGGCGGGCTGCTCCTGCCGTCGGCCGGTATGTGTACGGCGCCAAGCCTGCGCGACCCCGGCGCCGAGCAGGACCGGTGCGGCGGCGACCGTGAAGCACCAGCCCAAAGGCAGGCGCGTCAAAGCCGGGCCCATCGCCGCGTAGCCGCTGGAGGAGCCGGCGTTGAAGGCGTTGTTGACCCACATGCCGGCGCTGGTGCGGGACTGCTCGTCGGCGAGTTCGTCGGCGACCAGGTAGGCGCAGGTCATCAGGGGTGAGACGAAGACGCCGGAGGCGGTGGTGATGGCGGTCAGGACCCAGATGTTCGGGGCCAGGCCCGCCGTGGCGATGCTCAGGCCCAGGGCGGCGGTCAGCGGCGGCAGCCGGGTGCGGCTGGGCAGGCGCCAGCTCACCGCGCCGTAGGCGAGGCCGCCGAGGATGCTCCCGGCCGACATTCCCGCGTCTGCCAAAGCGATCGCGGAGGGCTGGTGGTGGTGGATCGCGAAGGCCACGATCGCCAAGCTCTGCGCGCCCAGGCCGATGCCCACGCCGGCGGCGGCGGACAGCGGGTCGAGGATGCGGGCCAGGGTGTGTCCCGAGCCCTTTCGGCGTGTCGCCTTGCCGCTGGGTTCAGTGTTCTTGGGTGCCTTGGACGCCTTGTGTGCCTTGGGTGCATTCTCAGCCCGCGCGGCCGCGACCGTGCCGATCACCGGCGAGGTCATCATCGCCAGCGTGCCGCCCGCGACCAGGGCCGCGCTGAGCAGCACGCCGAGGGCCGGGTTCGCGACCAGGATCAGCAGGCCGACGAGCAGCGGTCCGCTGATGCCGATGACCTCCTCGGCGACGGTGTCCAGGCTGAACGCGCGCTGCATCAGCGCCTGGTCCGGCCCGCACATCGCGCGCCACAGGGTGCGCATCGTCGGGCCGAGCGGGGGAGCGGTGGCCCCGGCGGCCAGCGCCAGGGCCTCCAGCAGCCACAGCGGCGCGCCGGGGCGCCAGGTGGCCGCCGCCAGACCGGTCAACGCGGCCGCGTAGGACAGCGCCAGGGGCAGCAGGACGCGGCGGACGCCGTGGCCGTCGATCAGCCGGGCGCGCACCGGCGCCAGGCCGGCCACCGACAGCGCGAACACCGCGACCACCTCGCCGGCGCGGCCGACCGAGCCGTGGCCGGAGGCCAGGGCGAGTGTCAGGGACAGGAAGACCGTGCCGTAGGACAGGCGCCCGATGAGAGCCGTGGCGAAGGTGCGCGCGGCGAAGGGCAGGCGGAGTACCGCCATGTACGAAGACAAGGGAGTTGTTCCTCACCGTGGGATCACGTGCAGGGGACACCGGAGGACCGCGGCACGGCCGGTGGCCGAGGCGGTCGACGGAGTCCGTTACGCACGGGAGGTGTGGAACATGGTGGTGATCGTAGCGGAGCCGGATCATGGGGGCCACTCAGTAGACGAACTTGTGCAACGATCTTGTGATGAGCGACGAGGCGATGGTCGGCGGAGTCAACACGGTCGTGCGGATCGGCGAGCGCGTGCACCGGCCGGCGGGGGAGTGGACGCCGGCCGTCCACGCGGTGCTGGACCACCTCGCGGCGAAGGGCTTCACCGGTGCGCCGCGGGCCCACGGCTTCGACGCCGAGGGCCGGGAGGTGCTCGACTTCGTGCCCGGCGACGTCCCCGGATCCGAGATGGTGGTCTCCGACGAGGCCCTGGCCGCCATGGCGGTCCTGCTGCGCGGGCTGCACGACGCGACGGCCGACTTCGTCCCGCCGGCCGCAGCCGCCTGGTATTTCGAGCCCCGGGAACCGTTCGACGTGGTCTGCCACGGCGACGTCGCGCCGTACAACACGGTCTTCCGCGACGGTCGTCCGGTGGCCTTGATCGACTTCGACACGGCGCATCCCGGCTCGCGGGTGTGGGACGTGGCGTACGCGGCCTACCGGTTCGTCCAGCTCGTCGAGGAGGGCGCGCCGGCCGGCGAGCAGGCCCGGCGCCTGGCGCTGTTCGCGGACGCCTACGGGCTCGGCGAGCCGGATCGGGCCGTGCTGATCGACACCGTGGTCGCCCGGCTGGAGCACCTGGTCGGGTTCATGCGGAGTCAGGCCGCGGCCGGTCATCCGGCGTTCTCCCGGCATGTGGCCGAGGGGCATGACAGCTACTACCTGCGGAACATCGCCTTCGTCGAACGGCATCGCGCGGTTCTCGGGGCGGCGCTGGAGTAGCGGGACTGCCAAAGAAGATATCTGGTGCTCAATCCGGTGCTTTCAAGGGTGCGGCATCTCCGTCGGGGGCTGTGCGGGTCCGGTATGGCCGGACCCGGATGTCACCGATGGTTTGGCGATCTGCCGTGCGTCCTAAAGCGTTCTGCGGGGCCTCAGGCCGCGCTGCGGTCCGTCGGCCGGTGCGGTGCGATCGCCTGGCCGTCGGGCAGGAGCTCGCCGGTGTCGTCGAACAGCACGATCCCGTTGCACAGCAGCGACCACCCCTGCTCGGGGTGCGCGACCACGACCAGCGCGGCGTCGCGATCGGGTTCGGCCGCGCCCGGGCAGCACGGGTGGTGGTGGCAGGCGTGCCCGGAGCCGGGTCGGTGGGCGGTCATCGTCGTCATGGTCGTACTTCTTCGTTCTCGGGGCGGCCTTTCGGTCGGGTCGCCGTTGCGTGGTCTGAACCAGTGCTCCCTAGTGTCGCGCGTCACACGCCACTGCGCAGGGAAATCGGGTCACGTGACTCGGGCATTCGGGGAATGTAGTGCTCTGGTGTGGCGTCCCGAGCCGGTCACGTAGTCACTACTGACTAGACGTGACCAGGCTGTCAACGGTTCGTCGCGCTGAGCTCTCTTTGAGCTTTCCGGGTGTACTTGTTTGCTCTTAGGGACGGCTTCCCTAAGGGGGATCTCGGGGTGATCGGCCGGCCACGCGCAGTGGCCGGCCGTATCACCGGTCGGACTATCGGCTCACTGGTCGGACAGCCGGCCCGCGAAGCCGGCGATCACCGCGGAGCCGATGTCTGCGGGGGTGTCGGCGTGCAGGGCCTGGCCGTTGGCGGCGGCGGTGATCTTCGACAGGGTCGTGAGGTCCACACCGCTGCCCAGGGCCACGATCATGACCCGGACCGGGTGGTTCGGGTTGGCGGCCTTGAGCGCGTTCAGCTTGCCGATGAGCTGGTCGGCGCTCATCGAGTTCAGGCCGTCGTCCTTGCCGTCGGTGAAGACCACGATCGCGTTGGACTCGTTCGGCGCCCAGCCGTTCAGCACCGTCCGGTAGGCGTCCAGGATGGTGTCGTACAGGCCGTTGCGGCTGCCCGGCTGGATGCTGAGCTGCTGCAGCGCGTTGTTGAGCGCCTGGCGCCGGCTCGAGGAAGTGCCCACCGGGGCCGACAGCGGGCCCATCGGGACCACCTCGTTGTGCACGGTGCCGCCGCCGTCGGCGGTGCTCTTGGTGGTGAACGTCCACAGGCCCAGCTGGGAGCTGTCGCCGAACAGCGGCAGCCCGGCCACGCACGCGGCCGCGGTGATCTGCAGCCGGGTCAGCGGGGCGTGCGTGGTCGGGTCGAACTGCCCGTCCACGGTCAGGCCCATCGAGCCGGAGACGTCCATGACCACCAGGCCGCGGGTCTGCTCGCTGGTCACGTTCCACACCGACAGCGCGCCGCTGGCGGCGGTGTGCGTGCTGTCGGTCGGGGCCAGCGCCGGCACGGCCGGGTTGACGCCGTCGGCGGCGGTGAGGATCCCGGCCGCGGCGCCCTTGGGGTCGCGGAACCCGGCCTTCTGCAGGGTGTTGATGGCAGAAGGGCCGTGCAGCAGGGTCTGGAAGTCGGCCGCGGCCTTGGCGTGCGCGGCGTCCAGGCTGGTGCTGATCGTGTACGGGTAGTCCATCATCATCGTGCCCATATCCGAGGGATACAGCGCGACGAGCGGGGTGGCCGGGCTGGCCGTGTTGTACGCGGCGATCTTCTGCTCGGTGGCGGGGAAGGCCGAGACGCCGCCGGAGCCGGGGGCGGTCGCGCCGTCGGTCGGCAGGCTGGTCAGCAGGGCGCTCATGGAACTGGAGACACTGGTGCTCATGACCCGGTAGACCAGCGTGAGGTTCTGCAGCGCCGCGCTCTGCTTGGCCTTGTCGGTCCCGGCCGGGCCCAGCACGGCCGCGCGCAGCATGGTGATCGCGGCCAGACCCGGCCCCGAGGTGGTCGGGTCCGGCACCGCGGTCTGCAGCTTGTTGCTCTTGACGTTGGCCAGCAGGTCGGCCCAGCCGAAGGGCTTGCCGGGCCAGCCGTTGGCCGCGGCGACCGGCTTGGGCATGCCGATCACCAGCGGGCTGGTCGCGATCGGCGCGGGGTTGGCGGCCAGCGACTTCACGCCACCGGCGTGCGCCACGTCGATCCACATGCTGCTGTCCGGGATCCACACGTCCGGGGCGCTGGTGACGTCGCCGCCCTTGGCGGTGCCGGCCAGGAACGCCTCCACGGCCGAGGCCTCGGCGCTGGTGACGTTGACGTGCACACACGGGTCCGTCATGCCGTCGGCGACGGCCTTGACCGCGGTGTAGACGTCGGGGTTGGCGTCGACGTTCAGCGTGGTGGGCGCCGCGCAGGAGCTGTTCGCCGCGGGCGTGTGGGAGGCCGCCGCGCTGCCGGTGCTGTCGTGCTTCTTCGTGTAGTACACGTACCCGCCGCCGGCGGCCAGCACCAGGACGGCGCCGATCGCGACCAGCCCGGTCGGGAACGACGAACCGCCGGAGTTGCCGCCCCGGCCGCCGGAGTTGCCACCTCGGCCGCCGTAATCGCCGTTGCGGCCGCGGGTGTAGTTGTCGGGGCCCTCATGGGACCGATGCCTGCCTGCCAAGGGTGGTCACGATCCCTTTCGTTGGAGAATGTCCGACAGTAATCTGAGGTCGAGTGTCGGCCGCGTTGGTGCGTCCCGCGCGGGCGCGGGCAGAGAAATCAGAGACAACAAGGGGGCGCGCCTGTGGGCGAGCGTGTGGTCGCGACCGAGTTCACCGGGGCCGATCGGACGCGATTCCGGGAGCGGCTGCGTGCCGGTTTCGAGGTGTTCCGCCGCATGCTCGCCGAGGACCGGTTCGAGCGCGGCCGCACCCTGATGGGCGTGGAGCTGGAACTGGACCTGGTCGACCCGGCCGGCCGGCCGATCATGGTGAACCAGGACGTGCTCTCGCGCATCGCCAGTCCCGACTTCCAGACCGAGCTGGGGCAGTTCAACCTGGAGGTGAACATCGCCCCGCACAAGCTGGTGGGCACGGTGTTCTCCGAGCTGGCCGAGGAGCTGCGCACCTCGATGGCCTACGCCGACCGCCAGGCGCGCGCCGCCGGCGCCAGGATCCTGATGATCGGCATCCTGCCGACCCTGGACGAGGCGCACATGGTGGTCGAGAACTTCTCGGCCGAGGACCGCTACTTCCTGCTCAACGACGAGATCGCGCAGGTGCGCGGCGAGGACTTCCTGGTCCAGATCGACGGCGTGGAGCGGCTGCGCACCACGTTCGCCTCGATCATGCCCGAGGCCTGCAACACCTCGGTGCAGTTCCACCTGCAGGTCTCGCCGGAGACGTTCGCGCCGGCCTGGAACGCGGCGCAGGCCCTGGCCGGGGTGCAGGTGGCGCTCGGGGCGAACTCGCCGTTCCTGTTCGGCCGCGAGCTGTGGGCCGAGACCCGCATCCCGCTGTTCGAGCAGGCCACCGACTTCCGGGTGGAGGAGCTGGCGGCGCAGGGTGTGCGCCCGCGGGTGTGGTTCGGGGAGCGCTGGATCTCCTCGCCGCTGGACCTGTTCGAGGAGAACCTGCGGTATTTCACGGCGCTGCTGCCGGTGTCCTCCGAGGAGGACCCGGAGAAGGTCCTGGCCGAGGGCGGCATCCCGCACCTGCCGGAGCTTCGGCTGCACAACGGCACCGTGTACCGCTGGAACCGGCCGGTGTACGACGTGGCCCGCGGCAAGCCGCACCTGCGGGTGGAGAACCGGGTGCTGCCGGCCGGCCCGACGGTCGTCGACGTGCTGGCCAACGCAGCGTTCTACTACGGCTGCGTGAAGGCGATGATGGAGGACCCCGATCCGGTGTGGGGCCACCTGGACTTCGCCGACGCCGCGCGCAACCTGCACGACGCGGCCCGCTCCGGCCTGGCCGCACAGCTGCGGTGGCGCGAGGACCGCTACAGCGACCCGGTCCCGGTGCGCGAGCTGGTCGCGGCCGAACTGCTGCCGGCGGCGCGCCGCGGACTGGACGCCCTGGGCATCGACCCGCACGACCGGGACGAGTTCCTGGGGATCATCGAGGGCCGCTGCGCGACCGGCCGCAACGGCTCGACCTGGCTGTCCGGCCGGTTCCACCAGCTGGTCGGCGGCCAGGGCCTGGAGCGCGCCGCGGCGCTGGAGCGGCTCACAGTCGAGTACGCGGACCTGATGATCACCGGAGCGCCCGCGCACACCTGGCCGCTGGGCTAGGCCCGCGCCCCCGGTGCTGGCACGCCGGTTCATCTGACGTCCGCCTTTCGTCGTTTGCCGTGGTCAAAGGGTGTGCGTGCGGTATTTGTCCCGCTGGTGCGGAACAGTAGTTCGGCGGTGAACCTCCGGACAAGAGAGCACCGGGGTTTCGGCGTGACCGCGCCCACTTTGTTACCCGAAGGTAACCGTGGGTCCGGGGCCGGTGACGCCGGGTCCACCGTGCACGCCGTCAGCCCGTTCAGCGCTTCGGCTGCGATGATGCGTTAGGTCAGAGCCGGATGCCCAGGGGCGTTCGGGCGGTGGTCGGTGCGGGCTGTGGGTGCGCGGGCCGACGGCGAGGGTGAGGAGCCGGCGTGGCGGTGGTGGACGAGGGCCTGGCGCCCTCGGGGGGCGGGCCGATGCCGGAGGCCCGGTGGCGGATGCTGCTCCGGTTCGAGGTGCTGGTGGTGCTGGCGCTGTCCTTCGGCCAGTCCGCGGTGTACTCGTTCGTGTCGATCATCGCCAAGCTGACCGCCAAGCAGGCGCTGAACCAGCAGGCGGCCGGGCTGAACGGCTCGCAGTCCCCGCGGCCCTGGCTGGACTTCACCTACCAGGTGCTCGATCTCGGGTTCAGTGTGGTGATCGTGGCGCTGGTGGCGTACCTGCTGATGCGGGAGAACGCCTCGCTGCGCACCATCGGGTTCGACCTGGCCGGGGGCTGGCGGGACTGGGCCCGCGGCGCGGTGGTGGCGGCCGGGATCGGTTCGGCCGGACTGGGGCTGTACGTGGTCGCGCACGCCCTGAACCTCAACGCCACGGTGATCCCGACCACGCTGCCGGACGTGTGGTGGCGGGTGCCGATCCTGGTGCTGGACGCGTTCCGCAACGGCGTCACCGAGGAGGTCGTGGTCCTGGGGTATCTGCTGCGGCGGTTCGAGCAGCTGGGGTTCTCCCGGAACAAGTCCGAGGTGATGTCCTCACTGGTGCGCGGTTCCTACCACCTCTACCAGGGGTTCGGCGGGTTCGTCGGGAACTTCGTCATGGGGATGGTCTTCTGCCGGGCCTATCGGCGCTGGGGCCGGGTAATGCCGTTGGTGGTGGCGCACGGGCTGATCGACACGGTGACCTTCGTCGGGTGGCTCTACCTGGCGCACTACCTCGGTATTCCGGGGGCTCCGAAATGACGCTAATCTGACGCCAATCTGACGCATCGTCAGAGGAGGGGAGGTGGCGATGACCGACGACAAGGCACCGGCCGACGACACGGCACTGAGCTTGGCCTCGGTGTTCCCGGCCGCGCGGCTGGCGGACGGCGTGAAGTTCCTGTCCGCCGTGCTGGGGATCGAGCCGACGTTCGTGGACGGTGAGCGCTGGGCCCAGTTCGACCTGGGCGGCGCGCGGATCTCACTGGCCTCGGGGGCCGAATCCTCGGGCGCGGCGCAGGCGATGGTGAAGGTCGCGGACGCCGCCGCCGTCGCCGAGCGGCTGGCCGGGTGCGGCTATGACGTCGCCGGCCCGGTCGCCGGTCCGCATGAGGTGCGGTTCTCGGTGACCGGGCCGGATGGGTGGTCGGTGGTGGTATACGAGCCTGTGCGTCGTATGTGACGTCTGTGTCGTATACGAACGTCTGTGAGGCTCGCCGGTGTTGGTGCTGTGCTGTCGAGCGTTAAGCCGCCGGAATGGCTGGCGCTTGTACTACCGGGGCCACCGGGGCGGTCTCGATGGTGGTGTCCAGCGGAAGCGGCTCGACCAGGTGCGGCTCGACGTTCATGACGGCCGCCGAGGGCTCCACCGGCTCCAGGGCCGCGGTGGTGGCGCGGTCCAGGTAGCGCTGCAGGCGGGCCTCCAGGTTGGCCTTGGCGGCCGGCCACTCGGCGCGGACGATGGAGAACAGGGCGCTGTCGCGCACGCCTCCGTCGGCGGCCGGGAAGTGCGCCCGCTTGATGCCCTCGAACTGCGCGCCCAGGGCACTGATCGCGGCCCGGCTGCGGGTGTTGCGCACGTCGGTCTTGAGGCTGACGCGGTGCACGTCCCAGGTCTCGAAGGCGTAGGCGAGCATCATCAGCTTGGCCTCGGTGTTGATGCCGGTGCGCTGGGCCGACGGGTGCAGCCAGGTGGAGCCGATCTCGGCGGCGTCCGGCCGGCCGTCGGGGTTGACGTGGCCGTGGCGCGGCGGCCACACGCCGGCCCGCCAGTACTCGAGTTCGCGCAGGCGGGAGGTGCCCACGATGCGTTCCTCGCCGGTCAGCGGATCGATCGCGATGGTGGTGAAGGGGACGGCGACACCGGCGGCGAAGTCCGAGGTCGCCAGGGCGACGTACCGGGCGACTGCGTCGTGGTCGCGGGGCACGTAGGTGAAGTCGTAGGTGGACCGGTCGGCGGTGGCCGCGAACAGCAAACCGTCGATGTGGTCCGGTCGCATGAGCTCCAGGCGGCACAGGTTGCCGTGGAGCGTGACGGGGGAACGCATGCGCATATCATCCACGACCTGAGGGTCTTCGTCGCGCGACACTCCAGACTTGCCCTCTTGCGGGGTAACGGTGCAGGTCAGAGGGTTGGTTCGAGGGTGGCTCGGGAGCGGTTCGGGGGCGGTTCGGGGAGCGCGGACGATCTTCGGCGGGCCCGGAGGCCCCGCGGGTCCGGCCGGGTCGTGTCCGCCGGGTCTCGTTCAAGCATCGCGCTGATGTCCGAGGCGTGACTCGGCAGCGTTCGGGCCTTGGCGAACAGAGCCGCGGGGGTCCTGGTGGGGCGCGTGCCGGCCGTCGCCGCACCCCTCCCGCCGATCCGATCCGGTGTGGTGACTGGCGTGCGGCGGGGGTAGTGCCGGATACTCCCGTTGTCGTCCGGTTGTCGGCCGGTGTGATTTTCTTTGGTGGTTCCTCGGCGAGGGTCGCCGGGTGGGGATAGTGGCTCAAGTTTTGGGAGAGGCTAGCGTGGCCGAGGTAGAGCAGCAGTTCGGCGGCGGGGCGGAAGAAGCCGACGGGCTCCAGGTCGGTGGCGCCGATGCGGTGACGGAGCTGGAGACGCAGGCGCCGGCGGCGGCTTTCGACGCCGACCCGGTGGTCGCGGCGGGGTTCGTGGCGTTCGAGCAGGGTGACCTGGAGTCGGCCGAGAAGGTCTTCGCGCCGGCCGCGGCGGAGAACAGCCGGGCCGCGATGTTCGGCCTGGGCCTGGTGTATCAGGCCCGTGACGACTTCGACCAGGCGGTGCGCTGGTACGCCGCGGCGGCGGAGCTCGGCGAGGCCGAGGCGGCGAACAACCTGGGCACGTTGCTGGCGGTGCGCGGCGAGAACGACGCCGCGGTGGCCTGGCTCAGCCAGGCCGTCGCCCTCGGCTCGTCCGAGGCCGCGGTGAACCTGGGCCGCATGAACCACTGGGACAACCCGGCCGAGGCCGAGTTCTGGTACCGCCGCGGCGCCGAGGCCGAGGTCGGCTCGGCCATGGCGAACATCGGTGTCCTGGCCCAGCGCCGCGGCGACCTGGCCCAGGCCGCCGAGTGGTACCGCAAGGCGGTCCAGGCCGGCGAGGTCCGCGCGGTGAACAACCTGGGCAACGTCCTGCTGATGCAGGGCGAGGTCGAGGAGGCCATGGACTGCTTCAAGCGCGGCGCCGCCGACGGCGACGGCCACGCCCAGGTGAACTTCGCCCTGCTGTCCCTGGCCCGCGGCGAGGTCCAGGAGGCCCTGTCCGCGGCCGAGCGCGGCCGCGAATCCGACGCCCCCGGCGCCGAAGTCGTCTACGGCCAGGTCCTGCTGGCCACCGGCGACCAGCAGGGCGCCGCCGAGGCCTTCCAGCGCGCGATGAACGCCGGCGACCCCTCCGGCGCCTACGCCCTCGGCGTGGTGGCGGCCCAGACCGGCGCCCTGATCGACGCCGAGCGCCTCTTCCTGGCCGCCGCCAACGCCGGCCACGTCCCGGCCATGTGGAACTCCGCCGTACTGCTCCAGCAGAGCGGCAAGCCCGAGCTGGCGCTGCCGTGGTTCGAGGCGGCCGCCGCCGCCGGGCACCCGGAGGCACAGGCGGTGCTGTCGGGCGCGATCACGGTGCAGCCGGGCGGGGACAACGGGGGCGTGGCCACCGCCTGATGTAGGGGTTTGAGGTAGATCAGAGGCCGGTGCCGCGCGGGATTCGCGCGGCACCGGCCTCTGGCGTGTTCCGGCTGCGGACGCGCCGATACGACACGAAATCTATACCTATGTGGGGTACGCATAATTTGCGCATAATGACGACCTTTGATCGCTAGGCTCTTCCCCGATTGGTGGCCGAACAGGTCACCCACTGACCTGATCTTCAGAGAGGAAGTTCCGTATGGTGGTGGAGAAGCGGCTCGTTGCGGCCGTCGTCGCGGCGTGCGCGTTCGCCGGCGCGGTGGCGACGACGGCCAGTGCGACGACGGCCACGAAGGTGGTGTCCGCGGCGGACGCCAAGGCCGACCAGGTGCTCTCGTTCTACAACCAGGCGTTGGACGAGACGGTCGACGCGTGCTACCCCGGCCCGCCGGTGACGACGACCCCGCAAGTGAACGACGGATGCCAGCACTGGGTGCCCGTCCCGGCCAGTCAGGGGTACCTGATCGAGAGCGCCTATCCCAGCGTGCCGACACTGTGCATCAAGGCGCCCAGCCAGGTCGGGCAGCTGGCCACGATGGCGCCCTGCAACGCCGCCGACCCGAGCCAGCAGTGGAACTTCCCCCGTATCGGAAGCAATCAGGTCTTCATCGCCCTGGCGGGTGACAACACCCAGGTTCTCGGCAGCACCACCCCCGGCTACCAGCTCGAACTCGAGGAGTTGACGGGGGCTGCGAATCAGCGCTGGACCCAGACTCCGCCGGTCTGATCGGCCTCCGCCGGCTTCAGTGACCTGAGGCCTCGGCGAGGGCGGATCTGAGGGAGAAACGGGAGAAACCGTCGGAAGCACGGTTTCTCCCGGCCTCCAGGTCGGCGCTGCCCACGTCGAGCTGCCTCAGGCAGCCGCCTTCCCTTCCTTCACATCCGAGGCGTAAACCGGCCGGTACTCCTGCCCCGAAAGCTTCTGGATCTCCTCGATCACCTCGTCGGTGATCGCCCGCCGCACCAGCGCCGGCTTGCTCAGCGCCTTGGCCTCGGCCAGGTCCAGCGGGGCGCCGATGCGGATGGTGACCCGGCTCAGCCGCGGGATCTTCTTCCCGGGCGGCTGGACGCGGTCGGTGCCGACGATGCCGATCGGGATGATCGGCGCTCCCGAGCGCAGGGCGATCTCCGCGATGCCGGTGCGTCCCCGGTACAGCTTTCCGTCGGGGGAGCGCGTGCCCTCCGGGTAGATGCCGAACAGGCCGCCGCCCTCGAGGACCGCCACGGCCCCCTCCAGCGCCGCCGTGGTGGCGTTGCGGGTGCCTGAGCGGTCGATGGGGACCGCGCCGGCGAAGCGGGAGTAGAAGTACTTGTTCCACATGCCCTTCAGGCCGCGGGTGTTGAAGTACTCCGCCTTGGCGATGAAGGTGACGTGGCGGGGGACCACCACCGGGATGAAGAAGGAGTCTGAGAACGACAGGTGGTTCGCGGCCAGGATCGCCGAGCCGGTGGCGGGGATGTGCTCCAGGCCCTCGACCCGCGGCCGGTAGACGAGCTTCACGAGGGGCTCGACGAAGAACTTCGCCGCCTGGTACACGGACATCTGCGCGCTGACCTCATTCTTTTGGGGCGGCGGGTCGGTGGGACGCCGTCGAGACTAGCGGATCGGCCTGGGTGGTCGGTGCCGGCCGCGCACGGCCGGACGCGGGCTGTTTCGGCGTTATGCGGAGGTGCTTGTCACGGCGCCGGATTGACCCGCAGCAGCCCCTCCTGCACGACCGTGGCCACCAGCGTCCCCTCCCGCGTGAACAGCCGGCCGGTGGCCAGCCCGCGGGCCCCCGAGGCCGAGGGCGAGGCCTGGTCGTACAGCAGCCACTCGTCGGCGCGCGCCGGGCGGTGGAACCAGATGGCGTGGTCCAGCGAGGCGATCTGCACTTCCTTGTGCGGCAGCAGCTTGTGCCGGATCAGCGTGGTGGACAGCAGCGTCAGGTCCGAGACGTACGCCAGCACCGCGGTGTGCAGGTGCGGGTCGTCCGGCAGCGGTGCGGACGTGCGCAGCCACACCTGCCGGCGCTCCGGCCCGGTGTCCGGCACCCGGCGGATGTCGAAGGCTGTCCAGCGCCGGTACAGGATGTTCCACAGCGCGTCCTCGCCGTCGTCGGCGGGGCTCGGCGGGATGGCCGGGAGCGACTCCGGGTCCGGGGCGTCCGGCCGGGGGTCGGCGTGGTCCAGGCCCGGCTCGGGGATCTGGTAGGAGGCCGACATGACGAAGATGTTCCGGCCGTGCTGGCGCGCCACGACCCGCCGGGTGGAGAACGACCGGCCGGTACGCGAGCGGTCGACCTCGTACACGATCGGTGCCGCCGGGTCGCCGGGGAGCAGGAAGTAGCCGTGCAGGGAGTGCACGTTGCGGTCCGGCTCCACGGTGGCGGTGGCGGCGGACAGCGCCTGCCCCAGGACCTGTCCGCCGAAGACGCGCTGCACGTCGGTGTCCGGCGAGGCGCCGCGGAACAGGTCGTCCTCGATCCGCTCCAGCTCGAGCAGGTCCATGAGGGACTCGAAGGTGGCCAAGGGGCGACTCCCGGGGGCGGATTTTTCTCACCTGGCGGTGGCGTGCGGATTGAGTTTAGGCGCCGCGCGGGGCGCTCGTGCCGGTGGCTACTCGGTGAGGTCGGTCACGGGCGGCCCGAACACCGGCAGCAGGTCCACGACCGGCCCGGGGTCCCCGGTCCAGCCGGCGGCCAGCATCTGCGCCCGCGAGCGCCGGCCGACCAGGATCCGGGAGAGTTCGAAGTCGGAGGTGCTCAGCGCCGCGACCGGCTCGGCGTCCGGCGCCCCGAGGTGCCAGGACCCGGCGTCGGCGGTCAGGTCGATCGACGGATGCCCGGCCTCGGCCCAGCCGCCGCGCTTGAACTTGGTCATCAGGGTGGCCACGAAGGCCGCCTCGGGCGTGTCGCGCGCCTCGCGCCGGCCGAGCGCGCCGCGGATGTCGTGGCTGTGGTGGAAGACGTCGAACACGGCGAACACCGCGCGCCGCCCGGCCGGATCGTCCAGGATCTGCTCGGCGGCCGCGCTGTTGGCGGTCCATTCGGCGCAGACCTCGGCCAGCGAGCGCTCACGCCGGGTGTCCACGTGCCCGGCGGTCCAGGCCGGGTCGTGCGGATCGCCGGGCGTGCCGGCGACGATGTCGGCGCTGACCCCGGCCAGATGGGCGAACGTGTCCTGCACGCTCCAGCCCGGCAGCGCCGGCACCGGCGTTGCGGCCTGCTCCGGCGACAGCTCCGAGGCCAGGCCGGTCAGCTGGGTACGGATGACGCGATAGTGCTCTCCGGCGGTGGTCATGGCAGCCGGCCGCCTTTCTGTCTGTAGGGTTGAGGGTCGCACGATCCATCAATAGTCGACGATGAGGTTGGACGGGAGTGGTGTGCGTGTCGTCGCCCTATGACACCTCCGAGAAGGTGCCGTCATTGACGGTGGCCTCCTCCGAATTCCAGGCCGGGCAGCGCCTGGCCCCCGAGCACGGCTCGGCGATCTTCGAGGTCCCCGGGGGCCGCGAGGTCTCCCCGCAGCTGTCCTGGGGCCCGGTGCCGGAGGGCACCAAGAGCATCTCGGTGACGATGTTCGACCCCGACGCCCCGATCCCCTCCGGGTTCTGGCACTGGGGCCTGGCCGACCTGCCGGCCGACACCACCGAGCTCCCGGCCGGCGCCGGGGCCGGCGACGACTCGCTGCCGGGACAGGCGTTCCACGTCCCCAACGAGATCGGCATGCGCCAGTACGTCGGCTTCGGCCCGCCGCCGGGCACCGGCCGGCACCGCTACTACTTCGCGGTGCACGCGCTGGACGTGGACTCCGTCCGCGACCTCGGCGTCACCCCGGAGACCACGCCGGCGGTGCTGCACTTCATGATGCGCGGCCATGAGCTGGCGCGCGGGATTCTGCAGGGCTGGGCCAGCGCCGACGAGTAGCGGGTGCGGGTGCAGGTGTAGGCGCAGGCCTGAGCCCAAGGGTTCTGCGGCGGCGGCCGGTCGGAGCGGCGACAGTGCTTCGGCCGGCCGTTCGCGTGCCATGGCAGGGCCCTTCCCTCAGCGCCGCGCGCCCGCGCCTGCGCCCGCGACCGGTCCGGGGCAGCGGGCCGGCGGCCCGGACAGCGTCCGGAACGTGATCCCGGCCCGCGTCAGCCGCGCGATCAGCGCGTCGCCCATCGCCGTGGCGGTGGTGAGCTGCCCGGCGGTGGCCGGCAGCTCGTCGAAGGCCAGGCACAGCGCCGACTCGGCGAGCATCTTCGCGGTCTCGCCGTAGCCGGGGTCGCCCCCGGAGACCTCGGTGATCAGCGTGCGCCCGCCGGCCTCGGCCCGGAACCGCAGCGTGAACCAGCTGGCGGCCCGGCGGCGCTCGTCAGGGCCCTCACCGGGCTTCACGGCCTTGCCCACGGCCTCGCGCAGGGGCTTGATCTGCGAGGCGACCGCCAGCCCCGCGACGCCGGCCAGCCCGGCGAGCGCGATCGGCAGGCGGCGGACCGCGGCGAAGTGGCCGTAGCGGAAGTCGGGCCCGTACTCCGGCAGCGCGGCCGCGCTGCGCAGCGCCACCTGGTTGTCGATCACCGGCAGCGGGGCGATCCAGGCGCGCGCGGTCTTGTCGTGCCGCGGCGGCCCGGCCAGCACGCCGAACCGGCGGCCCGGGGTCTTGGGCTCGGCGGCGCGCCGGGCCTTGGCGGTGCGGGCCATCGCCTTGGCCCGGGACATCGCCAGCGTCGCCGAGGCCAGCGTCCCGCCGGAGAACGTGCCCTTGGCCCGGATGAACCCCGACACCCGCACCGGCCCGGTCTGCGGCCCCAGCTCGCGCATCGTGTACAGCAGGCCGAGGTCGGTCGGGATGCTGTCGAAACCGCAGCAGTGCACCAGCCGCGCCCCGGTCTCCACGGCGCGCGCGTGGTACTTCAGGTACATGGCGTCGACGAACTCCGGCTCGCCGGTCAGGTCGACGTAGTCGCACCCGGCCTCGGCGCACGCCGCGACCAGCGGCTCGCCGTGGTGCAGGTACGGCCCGACGGTGCTGATCACGACCCGGGTCTGTTCGGCCAGGATCCGCAGCGACTCCGGATCGCCGGCGTCGGCGATGATCAGCGGCAGCGTCGTCAGCTCCGGCCGGCTCGCGGCCAGCCGCTCGCGCACCGCCATCAGCCGCGCGGTCGAGCGCCCGGCCAGTGCCCAGCGCACCGCCTCCGGCGCGTTGGCGGCGAGGTACTCGGCGACCAGGGACCCGGTGAAGCCGGTGGCGCCGAACAGCACCAGGTCAAAGCTGGTCCGGGGGGCTTCCTCGGTCGTGTCGGGCATCGCCGCCGCCTTTCTTACTACCGGTCGGTAACCTTGTGGGGTACACCTTAGGCCGCGCGCCTGCGCGCGACCAGCATCTGACCGGTGACCAGCGCGCCGAGTGCGACGGCGAACCCGGCGGCCTGCGGCGCGGTCAGCGACTGGTGCAGCACCGCGAACCCGGCGACCGTGGCCACCATCGGGTTGGCCAGGCTCAGCAGCGACAGGGACGTCGGGGCCAGGCGCTCGATGCCGCGGAACCACAAGGTGTAGGCCACCGCGGTGCCGACGACGCCGATGTACGCGAACCCGGCGAGGTTCCGCGCGGTCAGCGTGTCCGGCAGGCCCTCGGAGACCAGCGTCATCGGCGCCAGCACCAGGCCGCCGAACACCAGCTGCCAGGTCGCCAGCACCATCGGCGTGGCGCCCTCGGGCCGGCCCCACTTGCGGCCCAGCACCACGGCCAGCGCCATCAGCGCGGTGGCGACCAGCATCGCCGCCACGCCGAGCGCGTCCAGCCGGGCCTTGGCGGTCAGCGTCATCAGCGCCACGCCGCCGGTGCCGACGACCGCGGCGCGGAAGACCGCGGCGTGCGGGCGCTGCCGCAGGATCAGGATGCTGAACCCGGCGACCAGCAGCGGCTGCACCGAGCCCAGGGTCGAGGCCACGCCGCCGGGCAGCCGGTAGGCGGCGAAGAACAGCAGAGGGAAGAAGGCCCCGAAGTTCAGCGTGCCCAGCACCGCGGTCTTCCACCACCAGCTGCCCTTGGGCAGGCGGCGCACGAACGCCAGCAGGATCAGCCCGGCCGGCAGCGCCCGCATCGTCGCGGCCAGCATCGGCCGGTGGTCGGGGAGGAACTCGGAGGTGACGACGTAGGTGGTGCCCCAGCTCGCCGGGGCGAGGGCGGACAGCAGCAGGTCGCGGGCGGTGCCGGCGGTGCTTGCGGTGGCGGAGGACTGCGCGGCGCTGGGTGCGGCGGTCGTTGCGGTGGTCATGTGAAGCTCTCCCCTTGGTCTTCCACGCCAACTCTCTTAACGTTGAGAGTGTTAACGTTGAGGGGAAGCTAACACATTCCCTCGCAGTGCTGGAAACACTGGAAAGGAGCGCCCGATGGCCGACGCGGTGGACGCGATCATCGCGATGTGGGCCCGGGAGAAGCCGGAGCTCGACGCCGCCCCCATGGGCATCGTCGGGCGCATCAGCCGCCTGTCGCGGCTGCTGGACAAGGAGCTGAAGGACTTCTTCGCCGGCCACGGCCTGGAGTTCTGGGAGTTCGACGTCCTGGCGACCCTGCGCCGCTCCGGCGAGCCCTACGAGCTCTCCGCCGGCGCGCTGCTGAAGACGGCGATGGTCACCTCCGGCGCCATCACCAACCGTGTGGACCGCATGGAGACCAAGGGTCTGGTTCAGCGCGTGCCCGACCCCGGCGACCGCCGAGGCGTCCGCATCCGGCTCACCCCGGCCGGTCTGGAGCTCATCGACAAGCTGATGCCGCTGCACGTCGCCAACGAGCGGCGCCTGCTCGCCGCGCTCGGCGACGACGAGCGCGGCGCCCTGGCTGACCTGCTGCGCGCTCTGGCGTCGGGGTTGGGCGATACCTCGCTGGGATAAGCCCGTAACCCTTTTGCGATAATGGAATATGAGCACCTGGCAAGAGCGATTCGCATCCAGCATCGACAAGCAGGTCAGCGACGCCGAGAAGGCCGGAGCCTTCGGCGACAACCCCCTGGTGGGCAAGCCGCTGCCCGGCGACGGCCAGCCCTACCGCGAAGACTGGTGGATCACGCAGAAGGTCGCGCAGGAGCGGGTCGGAGTGCATGCGCTGCCGCTTCCGCTCGCGCTGCGGCGGGAGGCGCAGGATCTGCGCAAAGGGCTGATCGAGGACCGTCCGGCCGCCTCCGAGGCGGTGCTGCGGGCCGCGATCGCCGACTACGACGAACGCTCCGAGACCGCGCGGCGCACGCCGCAGCCCGGGCCCTCGGTGGTGATCCCGCGCGTCGACACCGAGGAAGCCGTCCTGGCGTGGCGGCAGGCCACAATGAGGCCGTGAGCAATTCCCTGAGTCCCGAGGCCGGGCCCGCCGAGCCGGGCTCGGCCGTGGTCGTCTCCGTGGTGCCCGGCGCCTTGGCCGCTGCCGCTACTCCCCAGGCTGAACAGGTCGCGGCCTTGTTCCTGCTCACCTATAAGCCCACGACGGCGTCGGCCTACGCTGTCGACCTGAAGCAGTGGTTCGCCTGGTGCGCGTTGTTCGACGTCGAGCCCTTCGACGCCGTGCGGGCCCATGTCGACGCCTGGTCGGTGCATCTGGCCGACGACGGCAAGGCCCGGCCGGCCACGCTCGCGCGCAAGATCAGTGCCGTGCGGAACTTCTACGCCTACGCCGTGGACTCCGGGTACGCCTCGACGAGCCCGGTGCCGGCCAAGGACAAGGCCCTGCACCTGCCGCGGGTCTCCCGCAAGTCGCAGACGCTGGGCCCGGACCGCGAGGAGTCGGCGGCGATGCTCGCCGAGGCGGCCAAGCGCGGGGTACGGGACGAGGCGGTGGTCGCCATGCTGCTGTACCAGGGGCTGCGGGTGTCGGAGCTGTGCGGGATCGACGTGGAGGACCTGTCCAGCCAGCGCGGGCACCGGGTCGTGCGGCTGCGGCGCAAGGGCGGCGAGGAGCAGGACCAGGCGATCGCGCCGCCGGCGGCCGGATGCCTGGATGCCTGGCTGGCCGAGCGCGGCGGGGCTTCGGCCTCCGACGGCGCTCCGGCCCCGGCATCCGGGCCGGTGTTCGTCGGCCCCGAGGGCGCGCGCCTGACCCGCTACCAGGTGGAGTGGATCGTCGAGTCCTGCGCCCGGGCCGCCGGGATCGAGAAGAAGATCAGCCCGCACTCCCTGCGCCACGCCTGCACCACGATGCTGCTGGACGCCGGGGTGCCGCTGCGCGACATCCAGGTCTACATGGGGCACGCGAATTCGGCCACCACGGAGCGGTACGACCTCGGGCGTCAACATCTTGACAAGTCGCCCGCCTATGCATTGTCCGGCGTGTTTGCGCGAGACTGAGAACGTGATCATGGATGAGGACGTCGTGGCCAGGCTGCGCGCCGCCGGATGTGTGTTCGCCGAGGATGAGGCGGAGGTTCTGCTGCAGGCGGTCAAGGAGGACGTCGAGCCCTCCTGGCGGCTGGCTGAGCTGGTCGGGCGGCGCTGCGCCGGCGAGCCGTTGGAGCACGTCGTGGGCTGGGCCGGGTTCTGCGGGCTGCGGATCGGAGTCGGGCCGGGGGTGTTCGTGCCGCGGCGGCGCTCGGAGTTCCTGGTCGAGCTCGCCGTCGACCTCGGGCGGCAGGGCCGGGTGATCGTGGACCTGTGCTGCGGGTCCGCGCCGTTCGCGACGGTGCTGGCCACGCGGCTGGCCCAGGCCGAGGTCCACGCCGCGGACATCGACGCGGCGCAGCTCGTGCACGCGCGGGGCAACCTGGCGCCGTTCGGCCGCCGCGCGCGGGTCCACGAAGGGGATCTGTTCGACGCGCTGCCGGAGCGGTTGCGGGGCACCGTGGACCTGCTGGTGGTGAACGCGCCGTATGTGCCGAGCGACGCCATCGACACGTTGCCGGCCGAGGCGCGGGCCTACGAGCCGCTGGCGAGTCTGGACGGCGGGGCCGACGGCCTGGCGGTGCACCGGCGGGTCGCCGAAGGGGCGCCGCAGTGGCTGGCGCCCCGGGGGCACCTGCTGATCGAGACCACCGAGGCGCAGGCCGAGCTGATGCTGGAGGTGTTCGGGGAGGCCGGGCTGAAGGCGTGGATAGCACAGGACCAGGAACTGGAGGCGACCGTGGTCATCGGGCGGCAGCCGGGGGAGGCGTCGTGATCGCCCTGGTCACCGGGGCCAACCGGGGTCTGGGCCGGGAGACCGCGCGGCAGTTGCTGGCCGGCGGGCACACCGTGTTGGTCGCGGCGCGGCAGGAGGACGCCGCCCGCGACACCGCCGCGCAGCTCGGGGAGGGTGCGTATCCGCTGCGGCTGGACGTCACCGGCACCGCCGACATCGCGGCCGCCGCCGAGCAGGTGCGCGAGCGCTTCGGGCACCTGGACGTGCTGGTCAACAACGCGGCCATCCACTACGACACGTGGCAGCACGCGGTCGGGGCCGACCTGGCGGTGGTCCGGGAGGCGGCGGAGACGAACGTCTTCGGGCCCTGGCAGCTGGTGCAGGCACTGCTGCCGCTGCTGCGGGCCGGGAGCCACCAGCGGATCGTGAACGTCTCCAGCGGGGCGGGCTCGCTGACCGAGATGACCACCGGCTCGACCCCCGCCTACTCCCTCACCAAGGCCGCGCTCAACGCCCTGACCCGCATGCTCGCCGCCGACCTGCGCGACGACGGGATCCTGGTCAACGCGGTGTGTCCGGGGTGGGTCGCGACCGACATGGGAGGCCCCGGCGGGCGGCCGGTGAGCGAGGGAGCGGCCGGCATCGTCTGGGCCGCCACGCTGCCCGACGGCGGGCCGACCGGCGGGTTCTTCCGGGACCGGCTGCCGATCGCCTGGTGAGCACGGCAGGCACAGTAGGCACAAATGCCGCCCTGGCGGCGCGCACCGCTCGGCTACTTTGCTGGCCATGCACCCGGACACGGCCACGGTTCTCTCCGCGGATCTCTTGACGGACACGGCTGTCGTGTCGAGCACAGCTGTCATGTCGAACGCAGATTTCCTGCCAAATACAGATTCCTTGATGGATACAGACCCGGCCGAGGCACTCCTGCGTCTCCTGGAAGCCGAGCCGGACGTCGCCCGGACCCTGGACCTGGTCGCCGACTTCGACATCACCCGCCGCGACCCCCGCGCCCGCCTCGCGATCCCGTCCGGCCTGCCCCTGATCCCGATCGCCGCCGACGGCGCGGGCGGCACGTACTACCTGGTCGGCGGCCCGCAGGAGCCCCGCCGCCCGGTCCTCTACGCGGACCGCCAGGGCTGCGCCACCCTGATCGCCGAGGACCTGGCCGAAGCACTGGCCATCTTCATCGCCCTCGGCTTCTGGCACGAGGCCGGCCACGGCTTCCCCCTGGCGACCACCGAGCAGAACCTGCGCGACTCCGAACCCGACATCGACACAACCCGCGCCGCCCTGTACGCCGCCACCGGCATCGACCCACTGACGGCCGAGCAGGCGCGCGACCGCCTGCTGTCGGCGGCCGCGCGGACCGCACCGGACTACGTGGCGATGGCCGAGGGCCCCGGCGCGCGGCCGTACCAGCTGCTGTTCGGGCCGCCGCGGGGGATCGCGGGCGCCGCGTGGCGGCCGGTCGGGGCGTCGGGGCTGCGCTGAGGGCGGGGCTGTGTTGAGGGTGGGGCTGTGCTTTGGGTGGGGCTCGGCGTCGTTCGGGCTCACGCCGCCGGACGCCACACCCACCGCAGCGCGTCGGGCAGCAGCACCCCGCCGTGGTTGGCACTGTGGGCGCCGTCGCCGAGGACGAGCCGGAAGTCGTAGCCGGCCTCGGCCAGCGCCGCGGCAGTGCGCAGATTCTCCGCCAGCCAGTTGCCCTCGGACCGGTCCCAACCGAGGTCCCGATGCCCGGCTTGCAGGAAGACCCGCAGGGGCTTGCGCCCGACCGCCGGGATCAGCGCCGGGTAGGGGTTCCCGCCGGGCATCTGCGCGAAGCTCGACAGGAAGCACACAGCCCGCCGGAACCGGTCGGGGCGCAGCCACGCGGCGGTGAAGGCACCGTCGCCGCCGGAGCTGCCGCCGCAGATGCCGCAGCGGTCGGGGTCGTCGGTGATCGAGTAGCGTGCCGCGACGTGCGGGATGATCTCGTCGATCAGGAAGGTCGCGAGGCGGTCGTCGAAGGCGTCGTACTCGACGTTGCGGTTCTTCGGCTGCTCGGCGCCTTCGACGACGCCGACGCCGACGCCGGGGTCCACGAACACCGCGACGGTCATGGGGATCTGCCCGGCGTGCACGAGGTTGTCCAGGACGATCGCGCCACGCACGTCGCCGGCCGGATCCAGGTACCACCAGCCGTCCAGGAACACCATCAGGTTCGCCGGCCGGCCCGGGTCGTATCCGGCCGGCAGGTGGACCCAGAACTTCCGCGCGGTCCCGGGGTAGACGGTGCTCTTTCGCCACTCGAACTCGACCGTGGTGCCAGGGGGAGTCCCCGGTCGCGGGCTCGAATCGGGGCCGTGCGCATAGCTGACCGGTTGGTCGATCGGCAGCGGCGCATAGGGGATCTGCGAAGCCATGCCGCGCACCCTAGAGCCGGGTCAGTGGCCGAGCGACACCTTTTCCCCGCACGCGCCAGTGGGGCCGCCCACATCGGGCGGCCCCACTGGATGTCGTTGTCGTTCGAGCTCACGCGGCCTTGCTGCTGCGGCGGCTCTTCTTCGCCAGGCGCGCCAGGCGGGCCTCGGCGGCCTGCTTGTGGAGCTCGGCCAGGCGGGTGTGGGCGGCGGCGAGTTCGTAGGTCGAGGCGAAGTTCATCGTTGACTCCTTGGATCCTTGTGATCGCATCGGCGGTATGCCTTTGATTATAAGGGAGATGGCGCGTGGAGTCCAATCGATTGAAGGCGAAAGTCGGTTGCGCACCTGCGGATTACATGTCTGGCGTGAAGGTTGGGCGACCGGTGGGGGAACTACGGTGGGAAACCGGGCGAAAGGCGGGGCTGTGAGGGGTGCTGGAGCCGATGGCGGCTTACCTCGGGATGGCGGGCCGGCCAACATCCGGCTGCGGCCGGTCGGGGTGGCCGACGTGCCGCTCTTCTTCGAGTACCAGCGGGATCCGCTGGCCGCGCGGATGGCCGCGGCGACGCCGGTCTCGCGCCGTGACCATGACGCGCTGTGGCGTGCCGCCCTGACCGACCCAGCGATCCTGGCGCGCACCGTTGTCGTCGACGGCGAGGTGGCCGGCTCGCTGACCTCCTGGACCCAATGGGAACAGCGCCAGCTCGGCTACTGGCTCGGCCGCGACCACTGGGGCCGCGGCGTCGCCACCACCGCGCTGGCGCTGTTCCTGTGCGAGCTGACCGTGCGGCCGGTGCACGCCTACGTCGCCGGGCACAACATCGCCTCGCGGCGGGTGCTGGAGAAGTGCGGCTTCCGGCCGGACGGGCTCGACGGGGACGCGAGTCTGCTCGGCTACGTCCTCGAACTCTGACCGTGCGTCTGGAGCGCCGAGCGCCGGACTACCCGGCCTCGGCCAGCGCCTTGGCCTCTTCCTCCGCGGTGAACCCGAACGGCAGCGGCGGCAGCCCGCGCTCCCGGTCCCACGCCAGCACGTCGGCGACCGTCGTCGCGAACGGCGTCTGCGGCATCCCGGCCGCCACGGCGCGCGCCGGGTCGCGCTGCATGCGGTGCCAGTCCTCCGGGTCCCGGATCAGCGGGAAGAACGAGCCCTGCGCGTCCTGCTCGGGGACCGGCACGATCTCCACCTCGGTCCCGGCCGCCCGCGCGCAGAGCTGGATCACGTCGGCCATGGTGAGCGTCTCGGCCGGGCCGACGGCGTTGAACGCGCCGCCGCGGCCGTCCTCGATCAGCCGCACCATCAGGCGCGCGGCGTCGCGGGAGTCGATGAGCTGCACCGGCTGCTCGGGCCGGCCCGGCAGTGCGAGGCGGCCGCCGGCGGCGGCGCGGCGCACGTAGTAGGTCAGGCCGTTCTGCGGATCGTGCGGGCCGGCGACCTTGCCCAAACGCACGATGCTCGCGCGCTCGCCGAAGCGGGCCTGGACGTCGTCCTCGCACGCGACCTTCAGCGGACCGTAGGTCTCCTCGAAGAGCTCCTCGGTGTCGCGGACCGGCGTGCGCCGCGGGGTGTCCTCGGTCGAGCCGGGCCCGACGCTGCTGCGCTCGTAGACCGCGTGGCTGGAGACGAAGACGTAGCGGCCGACACGGTCGCCGAGGGCGTCCATGGCGTTGTTGACGTGGCGGGGCACGTACCCGGAGGAGTCGACCACCGCGTCCCAGCTGCCGGCGGCCAAGGCGGAGTAGTCATCGGTCTCCCGGTCGCCGACGAGGCGCGGAACCTGGGGGAACAAGGCGGCGCCGGAGCGACCGCGGCTGAAGATGGTCACGTCGTGACCACGGGAAAGGGCGTCCTCGACCACGGCCCGGCCGACGAAGCCGGTGCCGCCCAACATCAGAATGCGCATTCGGCCCAGCTTACCGAGGGTGTCACCGAGCGCCATCGGATTAACGGTTGACGATCCAAGATGTGAAGCAATACTTTCACATCATGGTGGGGGAGCGTGAAGAGCGCGGAAAATTCGGCGATCTGGTCATCGACGACCCGAGGATGATGAGGGCCCTGGCCCACCCCGCACGCCTGGCGATCATGGACATCCTGCGCCGCGAGGGCCCGGCCAGCGCGACGGAACTGGCTCCGCGCGTGGGCATCAGCCCCTCGGCGGCGAGCTGGCACCTGCGACACCTGGCCGGCTTCGGCCTGGTTCGCGACGGCGAACCGCACCCGGACGGCCGGGCCCGCCGCTGGGAGGCGGCGGTGAGGGGCTTCCGCTTCGACACACCCGCCGACACCGACGACGCCGAAGGCGTCACCGCCGCGCGCACCCTGATGCGGGAGATGATGGCGCACGCGCTGGCCTTCCCCGGACACTGGCTGGCCGACATCGAGCCCGGCCTGGAAGCCGAATGGAGCCGGGCTGCGGGGATGTCGGACACGCGGGTCGTGGTGGACGCCGCGGAGCTGGCGGCGATCTGGGACGCGATCGAGGAGGTGCTGGCCCCGTATGTGAACCGCGATGCGGGGGAGCGGCCGGCGGGGAGCCGGGGCGTGCGGCTGATGCGGTTCGGGCTGCCGGAGGGGGCGGATCGCGAAGGCGTGGGCGGCGCAGGCGGCGAGGAATGAAGGGCGCCGAGTCGGCTACGGAAGATGAGCTGCTCGCCCAAGCCGAAGCTTCCGCCGACCGCGAGCCGGCCGCCACCCCCGCCCCCGCCACCCTCTTCCGCCGCTTCTGGCTCGGCGACACCGTCTCCCAGTTCGGCGACCGCGTCACCGAACTCGCCCTGCCCCTCATCGCCGAGTTCACCCTGCACGCCGACGCCGCCGAGGTCTCCGTCCTGGCCGCCGTGGCCTGGACTCCGAACCTGCTCGGCGTCTTCCTCGGCGCCTGGGTAGACCGCCGGCCCCGCAAGCGGCGCCTGATGATCGCCGCCGACCTGACCCGGGCCGGCGTTCTGCTCAGCCTGCCGGTCGCCGCCGCGTTCCACGCCGTGACCCTCGGCCAGCTCTACCTCGTCGCGTTGCTCTGCGGCGCCGCGGCCGTGCTGTTCAACACCTCCTATCCGCCCTTCTTCGCGCACCTCGTGCCGCGCTCGGAGTACGTGTCGGCCAACAGCAAGCTCTCGGCCACCCGCTCCGCGTCGTTCATGGGCGGTCCGGCGGTCGGCGGCGCGCTGATCGCGGCGACGTCCGCGTCCTTCGCCGTCGTGGCCGACTCGGTGTCGTTCCTCTTCTCGGCGCTGACGATCCGCCGCGTGCCGGTCGCCGAGCCGCCGCCGGATGCGGACGCGGCCGAGGTCTCGGTGGCGCGCCGGGCCAAGGAGGGCATCGTGTATATCGCCCGCCAGCCGATCCTGCGGGCCACCCTGGCGTGTGCCAGCACGGTCAACTTCTTCACCTTCGTCGCCAACACCAACCTGCTGATCCTGTTCGCGACCCGGGCGCTGCACCTGTCCAGCGGGGCCGTCGGGCTGGCGCTGGGGCTCGGGGCGAGCGGCGCGCTGGTCGGCGCCGTCCTCGCACCGAAGGTCGTGCGGGCCGTGGGCGTCGGACGCGGTATCGCCGTCGGGGCCGTGCTGTTCCCGGCGCCGGTCGCCATCGTCGCCGCGGCGCACGGATCGGTGTGGCTGTGCGCGGGGGCCCTGGCGCTCGCCGAGTTCCTGGGCGGGATGGGCGTGATGATGTTCGACATCCCCCTCAACTCCCTGCAGACCGCCGTCATCCACGACGGCGTCCGCAGCCGCGTCTCCGGCGCCTACGCCACCGTCAACTACGGCATCCGGCCGCTCGGCGCGCTCGTCGGCGGCGCCTTGGCCGGCACGATCGGCGTGCGGCCGACGCTGCTCATCGGCGCCGTCGGCGGCGCGATGTCAGCGCTCTGGCTGCTGGCCTCGCCGGTACTGCGGATCCGGTCCCTGGACGACTCGGTGCGGTAGCCACCCGCCGTTGCGCGAGGCCCCGACCGACGGTGACAATGCCCGGAGGTGCCGGGTGGTCATCCCGGCGAAGTGTTGGAGGCGCTGCTTGTGAACGCCGCATCTCTGCGGTGCGCCTTGGTGTGCGCGCCGGACGCTGAACACTTCGCTTCGCCCACCGGCTGACCTGCTTCGTACGCGGTGGGCGCTTCCCCCCATGGGAGACCACCGTGCCGTCCGAAGAATCCTTGCCCCACAACCGTCGTCCGCTGACAACCGTCCTCGTCGCCAACGTCGTCTCGATCACCGGGAACTGCCTCACGAGCATGGGCGTGCCCTGGTTCGTCCTGCAGAGCACGGGCAGCGCCGCCAAGGCCGGGATCGTCGCGTTCTGCACGCTGCTGCCGACGGTGCTCGCCGCGTCGGCCGGCGGTCCGCTCATCGACCGGACCGGGCGAAGACGGGTGAGCGTCACGTCGGACCTCGCCTGCGGCGCGGCGGTGGTCGCACTCCCGGTCCTGCAATCCGCAGGGGTGCTGCGGTTCTGGACGATGTGTGCGCTGATGGCCGCTGCCGGGTTGTTCCACGCCCCGGGCGAGACGGCCCGTGACGTGCTACTGCCCTCGCTGGCCGAGTATGCGGGGGTGCCGCTGGCCCGGGCCGCAGGGCTCTACGACGGCGCCTCGCGGTGTGCGGGACTGATCGGCTCGGCTCTGGGCGGCGTCCTGATCGGCGTCGTCGGAGCCGCGAACGTCTTCCTGCTGGACGCCGTGACCTTCGCGGCGTCCGCGCTCATCGTCCTGGCCGGGCTGCGCGGCATCCCCGAGGCCGGCGCCCGCCCGCGCAGCGCGCCGACGTCGCTGCGTACATATCGCCGCGAGCTGGGCGAGGGGTATCGGTTCGTGGCTGGTGCGCCGCTGCTCCTGGGCATCTGCCTGACGACGCTGGTCACCAGGGGACTCGACCAGGGGTGGAGCGCCGTACTCCTGCCCGTATACGCCCGCGATGTACTCGGGGGTTCCGTCGATCTCGGCCTGTTGGAAGCGGCGTTCGGCGTCTGCGCGCTCACGGGGGCGATCGTCTATGGGGCGGTGGGCAGCCGCTTTCCGCGCTGGCCGGTGTTCACGGTGGCCTTTCTCATCGTCGGCCTGCCCCGCTTCGTAGTGGCGGGTTGCACCGGCACCTTCTCGCCGCTCGCGGTGACGATGGCGGTCGAGGGCCTGGCCTGCGGTGTGCTCAATCCCATCATGGCCACGGTGATGTATGAGACGGTGCCGGAGGATCTGCGCGCCCGGGTGCTCAGTGCGACGACAGCTTCGTACCAGCTGGTGACTCCGCTGGGAGCGCTGGCAGCGGGTTGCCTCGTGGATTCGCTCGGCCTGCCCGCCTCGCTGTCGGCGGTCGGCGGCGTGTATCTCCTCGCCACGCTGTGTCCGGTGATCTTCCCGGTCTGGAAGCAGATGGACGGTGCCTAGGCGTCCCGGTACTCGTGATACCGCTCCCGCAGCCACGGCACCGGCTCCGCCTCCGAGCGCTCCGCCTCGTACCCGCCCCACGCCGGCGGCGCCGCCGCCCCGCTCAGCGCCCACGCCGCCTGCATGGCCGCGCCGTCGGCGACGTAGTCGGCGGCGCGCGGCACCAGCACCGTGCGGCCGAGCACCGCCGGCGCCATCGCCCGGACCGCCTCGGAGCGGGCCGCGCCGCCGACCAGCAGGATGCGCTCCACCGGGACGCCGGCCGCGGTCAGGGCGTCCAGGCCGTCGGCCAGGCCGCACAGCATGCCCTCGATGTAGGCGCGCGCCAGGTGGGCCGGGGTGGAGTTGGTCAGGCGCAGGCCGTGCAGGGTGCCGGTGGCGTCCGGGCGGTTCGGGGTGCGCTCGCCCTCCAGGTACGGGATCAGCGTCAGGCCGTCGGCGCCGGCCGGGGCGGACAGGGCCAGGCGGGACAGCTCGCCGAGGCTGACGCCCAGCAGCGCGGCGGCGGCGTCCAGGACCCGGGCCGCGTTCAGCGTGCAGACCAGCGGCAGGTGGCGGCCGGTGGCGTCGGCGAAGCCGGCGACCGCGCCGGTCGGGTCGGCGGTCGGGGCGCCGGAGCAGGCGAACACCGTGCCGGAAGTGCCTATGGACACCACCACGTCTCCGGGTCCCGCGCCCAGGCCCAGCGCCGCCGCCGCGTTGTCGCCGGTGCCCGCGGCGACCAGCAGCGGATTAAGTTCGGCCGCGCCCAGGCGCATGCGCGGGGAGTCGGCCGGCGCGAAGCCGGACGAGGGCTGCAGGACGTGCGCGGTCTCGGCCGGGCCCAGCACCCTCGGCACCAGCGGCTGCCGGCCGAAGGCCAGCTCGAGCAGGTCCGGGCGGTAGGCGCCGGCGGCGGGGGAGTAGTAGCCGGTCCCGGAGGCGTCGCTGCGGTCCGTGGTCAGGGTCGTGACGTCGCGGCCGCCGGTGAGGCGCCAGGTCAGCCAGTCGTGCGGCAGGCAGACGGCCGCGGTGCTCTTGGCGCGCGCCGGTTCGTGTTCGGCCAGCCAGCGCAGCTTGGCCACGGTCAGGGCGGCGACCGGGACGGTGCCGACCGCGTCCGCCCACGCCGCCGCGCCGCTGATCCCGCCGTTCGGCTCGCCGCTGTTCTCGCCGTTCAGCGTGCCGTTCAGCTCGGCACCCAGTTCGGCGACGAGGTCGGCCGCGGCCCGGGCCGAGCGCGTGTCGTTCCACAGCAGCGCCGGGCGCACCACCGCGCCCTCGTCGTCCAGGCAGACCATGCCGTGCTGCTGCCCGGCGACCGAGACGGCGGCGGCGTCCTCCAGCCCGCCGGCCGCGGCGACCGCCTGCCCGAGGGCCTCCCACCAGGCCGAGGGGTGGACCTCGGTGCCGCCCGGGTGCGCCGCCGTGCCCCGGCGGACCTGCTCGCCGGTGACGGCGTCGCGGATCACGACGGTGCAGGCGCGCGTCGAGGAGTCGACGCCCGCGACCAGGGCATTACGGGTCATTCTCAGGCACTCCCGGCGCGACGCGGCGAATCATTCGACACGTGAACTTAGCATCGGGCGGCGCCGCCGTGCCGGGACCGTGGCGGCCCTCCGTCGGCCTTCCGCCGGGCTTCCGCCCCCGGACCAGGTATCAGCCCTCGATGATCATCGGATACCCTGATCCACACGCGGGACGCCCACCGCGCCACTTGCCACCGGGAGGGTCGAGATGACCGACGAGTCGATCAGCGAGGACGGCAGCGTAGAGCTGCCGGACTGGACGCCCCCGGAGATAGACCGCACCAAGGCCCACCCCGCACGTATTTATGACTACCTGCTCGGCGGCAAGGACAACTTCGACGTCGACCGCGAGGCCGCCGAGGTCGCGCTGGGCCTGATGCCCGAGCTGCGCGGCATGGCCCGCGTGAACCGCGCCTTCCTGGGACGCGCCGTGCGCCACCTGGCCGAGGCCGGCATCACCCAGTTCCTGGACATCGGCACCGGCATCCCCGGCCCCGGCAACACCGGCGAGGTCGCCCGCCTCGTCCAGCCCGAGGCCCGGGTGGTGTACGTCGACTACGACCCGATCGTCTCGGCGCACTCCCGCGCCCTGCTCTCCGGCGCCGACCCGGCCCTGACCGCGATCGTCCAGGCCGACGTCCGCGAGCCGAAGACCATCCTGGACAACGGCACCGTCCGCGCGATCCTGGACTTCGACAAGCCGATCGCGGTCCTGATGGTGGCCCTGCTGCACTTCGTCTCCGACGCCGAGGACGCCCACGGCATCGCCGCGCACTTCCTCGACGCCCTGGCCCCCGGCAGCGCCCTGGTGGTCTCGCACGCCTCCGAGGGGCACGAGCCCGGCAAGTTCGGCGCCGCGCGCTCGGGCTGGAACAACGCCACCTCGCAGCTGGTGCTGCGCGACCGCGAGGAGATCGCGCGGTTCTTCGAGGGCACCGAGCTGCTGGAGCCCGGCGTGGTGATCATCCCGGGCTGGCGGCCGGACGGCGAGCTCACCGACGAGGAGCGGTCGCTGGACTACGGGCACGCGGCCGTCGGGATCAAGCGGTAGATGTAAGACGAAGACGCGCCCACGGATTCAGATCCGTGGGCGCATCGCTGTGTCGGCGCGATTCAGCTGTGGAAGGCGCCGGTGCCGTTGGGGGTGCCCAGGCCGGTCGGGCCGTCATAGCCCTTCTGCGCCGTGCAAAGGTAGGACGGGCTGCAACTGCCGTCGTTCCCGCTGGTCACGTCGTTCAGCGCGCCGGGGTTCGCGTAGGGGAAGGAAGCCGGGTTCGACCCGGACGGCGGCGTCCCGGCGTCCGCGTAGACCCCGGCGATGACCGGCGTGGCCGCGCTGGTGCCGCCGTACACGCCCCAGCCCTTCTCCTGGTAGCTGTCGTAGACCGCCACCCCGTGACCGGGGTCGGCCACGGCGGCGACGTCGGCCTCGGTGCGCTTGGCGCAGCCGGAGTCCTTCTGCCAGGAGGGCTTGGACTCGTACGCCGAGCAGCCCGACCCGGTGCCCTCGCCGGCCTTGGTGTTCCACACGGTCTCGGTCCACCCCCGCGAGTTCGAGGCCTTGACCAGCGAGGTGCCGCCGACGGAGGTCGCATAGGGGGAGCTCGACGGATAGCCGACGCCCCACGAGTAGTCCCAGTCGCCGCTGCCGGCCGCCATCACGACGCCGGGATGGTCGTAGTAGTCCTTGTCGTAGGTCGGGTCCGAGGAGCTCTCCTTCCAGATGTAGCTGTTGGAGACGAACTTCGCGCCGAGCTTGACCGCCTCGTTCACGGCCGGGCCCATGTTCGACACGCCGCCGCCGGACGCCTCGACCAGGATGATGTGGGCGTCCGGGGCGACGGCCGAGACCATGTCCAGGTCGAGTGAGTCCTCCGCACCCTGATTGGCGCTCGCTTTGGGCGGCAGGCTGGTGCTGCTGCCGCTGGAGCTGACCTTCTTGAAGCAGCCGTTGGACGTCGTGCACGCCGGCAGCCCGTACTGCTGCCGATAGGTGTTCAGGTCGCCGGCCGCGTTCGGGTCGTCGTCGGCGTCGATGACGGCGATGGTCTGGCCCGAACCGCCGTTGGCGGGCAGGTTGTACGCGCTGACCAGGTCGGCCGGGCCGTAGCCGGAGGGGGCGGCGTTCGCCGTGACGCCGAACGCGGCGACCGGCTCGGCCGCGTCGTCGACCTGCAGCACGTCGCAGGACGCCTGGTCGGTCCCGGGCGCGGCGCACAACTGGTGCCACTGATGCCACCGGTGCCATGTCCGGGCAGCGTGGGCCGCGGCGGCGTGTGCCGGAGCGGCCTCGGCGGTGACGCTGAAGGCCGTGGCAGCCAGCGTGCCGGCGCCCACGACGGCCCACAGAGCCCGCCCGCGTATGAGGGGTTTGATATCCATGGGGGAGATGTAACTGCGGAGCTTAAGCGCAGGTCAAGGCCCTGATGAGGGCCCTGCGACTCCCTTGGCGGGGCGGGGAAAAGCAGCCTGTCCGGCCCGCTTCGGCGCACCGCCATTCTGGTCATTCAGTCACGAGCCTTGACAGCCTTCGGCGACCGCGGGCTATCATCTGGCCCCCGTTGTCAGAGAGCGAGCATGTCCCATGCCGCACGATCGACCGCCACACGATCGACCGCCGCACCAACGACCGCCGTACCAACGATCGGCCCAGAACACGGCCACGGAGGCCCTGCGCACCGGACCGTTCGGCGAGGCCCTGCGAGCCGCCATCGAGAGCAGCGGCCTGAGCCTGAGCCGGGTCAGCAGCAGACTCGCCGAACGCGGCGTCACCCTGAGCCCGGCGGCGCTGAGCTACTGGCAGCGCGGCAGCAACCGCCCGGAACGCACGGAGTCACTGCGGGCGGTGACGGCCCTGGAGGAGATCCTCAGGCTGCCGCCGAACAGTCTGATGTCCCTGCTGGGACCGCGCCGCTCGCGCGGCCGCTGGACCGCCGCCGCGATCGAGCCGGCGCCGACCAGCGCGCTGTGGCTGGAACCCGACCGGCTCCACCGCACGCTCACCGCACTGCAGGAGGACGCCCGGCGGCTGCTGTGGGCGGTGTCCGTCGTCTACACGCACGTCCGCATACAGGCCACCGCGAAGCGCACCCTTTCCCGGACCTCGGTGCGCAAGGTGGTCCGCGCCGAGGAGGACGGCGTCGACCGGATCATCGCGGTGATGCGCACCGACAAGGCCCCGCAACGCTTCGAGCCGGTCCACGCGGTCCGGCTCGGCCGCATCCGTTCGGATCCGCAGTCCGGCTATGCGGTCGCGGAGTTCATTCTCGACCGGGTCCTGAACCGTGGGGACACCGCGACCGTCGAGTACCTCTCCTATGACGCGGAGCCCTCGACAACCGAGCAGAACTACAGCCGGCACTCGCTCTACCGCCCGGCCGACGTCCTGGTCGTCGAGGTCGAATTCCATCCGGAATGCATCCCGGCGGCCTGCGAGGGGTTCTACTCGCCGCGCCGGGGGACTCCGGAGCGGAGCCTGGGGCCGCTGTGGGTGGGCGCCAGCAACAGTGCCCACCTGGCGCTGTCGGACGTACAGCCGGGGATGTACGGGCTTCGCTGGGAGTGGGACTGACCCAGCCCGGGCGCGGCATCACGTGAAAGGCGAACACTTCTTCGCGAACGGGGGTTCGCAAAGAGGCGTTCGCCTTCTATCGTGCCGTGCATGGCAGCCGAACCCGCCGATCCGCTGGCGCCGCACCCGGAGCGCGACATCGTCCTGGACACCGCGGCGCTGCGCGTCCTGGCACACCCGATGCGTCTAAGCTTCCTGCACTATCTGCGCGACCACGGCGCGGCCACCGGCCGGCGGCTCGCCGCGCACTTCGAGCTCGATTCCGGCGCGGTCAGCTACCACCTGCGCAAACTGGCCGGCGGCGGCCTGATCGAGGAGGACGTCGAGCGGGGCACACGGCGCGACCGGTGGTGGCGGGTCACGCGGCCCGCCCTCTATCACGACCCTGCCACGCGCCATAGCGGCGAAAGCCAGGAGGACAACCGCGCCTACCTGCACTCGACGCTCCTCGCCTACGGCGACGCGCTGCGGCGGTACACGGCCGACGTGCCGGGCCTGAGCCGCGACTGGCTGAACGTCACCATGACCAGCGAGCGCTCCCTGCGCCTCAGTCCGGACCAGCTCACCGAGCTCAAACGAGACCTCATCGCGGTCATCGACCGCTACCGCGACCTGCCTGAACAAGCCGGTGCGCGGCCGGTCTCGATCCATCTCCATGCCCTGCCGCCGCCGCAGCCGCAGTGATGAGCACCAGCGGCGCCCCGCGCTGGGCCACGGCCTACGCGTGCTCGGTCGGCGGCGACTCCGTCTACTTCGTCACCCTGTCGTGGACCGCCTCACGCGCCTCCGGTCCGGCGGCCGCCGGTGTCGTGCTCGCCGTGGGAGCTGTGCCGAGGGCGCTGCTGATGCTCGGCGGCGGGGTGGTCGCCGACCGGTTCGGGCCCTGGCGCGTGCTGATCGGCAGTGATCTCGTGCGCTGCGTTCTGGTGGTGGGCGCGGCGTTCGCGGTCGTCAGCAGGGTGCATCTGGGAGTCCTGGCGGCGCTCGCCGCCGGCTTCGGGACGGTCGACGCGCTGTTCATGCCGGCCGTCGGTGCGCTTCCGCCGCTGCTGGTCGCGGCCGATCAGCTCGCGCGGGTGCAGGGGATGCGGGTCCTGGCGGTGCGGGCCGCGAATCTGGCCGGGCCGGTGGTGGCGGGCGTCATGCTGGGTGTCGGCGGCGCGACGGCCGCGTTCCTGGCGGCGGGTGCGCTGTTCGGGGCGTCGTTGCTGGGGTTGATGACGCTGCGAATACCGCGCGCGGTGGCCGCTCTGGAAGCGGACCGCAGTGCCTGGGAGCAGCTCGGTGAAGGACTGCGATACGTCCGGCAGCACGTGGAGTTGCGCCGCCTGGTGATCGTCGTCGGGCTCAGCGAGCTGTGCTTCAGCGGGCCGATAGCCGTCGCCGTGGTCCTGCTCGTCGCCGAACGCGGCTGGGGCAGCGTCACCGCGGGATGGATCCTCGGGGCGTTCAGCGTCGGCGGCGCGGTCGTCGCCGGTGTCATGGCGACGCTCGCCGGGCGGGTGAGCCGGGCACGTCTCGCGCTGCCCAGAACACCCGCGCTGCCCAGAACACCCGCGCTGCCCAGAACACCCGCGCTGGCCGGATCGCTCGCGCTGACCGCGTCGCTCCTCCTCATCTGGGGCGCGCTCGGCCGGCTAGGGGCGGTCGCGGTCGCATTGGTGCTCGGCGCCACCACCGGCGTGACGGCCGTGCTCGCGAACGCGCGGCTGCAAAGCGCGGCCGCCCCGCGCCTGCTCGGCCGGGTCACCTCGGTGACGACCCTGTGCACGCTGGGCCTGAGCCCCCTGCTGTTCCCGCTGGTCGGCGTCGTGGCCGAGGCGTGGGGGACCGGGGCGTTCTTCGCCCTGTGCGCCGTGGTGTGCGGGGCGGCCGCGATCGTGAGTTCCCGGTCTACGCCTTCTGGGCGACCGACAGCCGCTGTCGCGGATGCGCCCCCGACTCCAGCTCGTCCACGAACGCCACCGCGTAGTCCTCGGCGCTGATGGTGCCCGCGTGCGGCAGGATCTCGTCGCCCACGCCGAGCCGGAAGCCGCCGGTGCGCTCGCCGGGGCCGATCTCCGGCGCGGGGGAGATGTACGTCCAGATCGGCAGGGTGGAGTCGGCGCGCAGCGAGTCCAGCAGGTCGGCGTGCGCCAACGCCTCGGGCTTGTACATCTCCGGGAAGTCCGGCAGGTCGGCCAGGCGGGTGCCCGGCGCCACCAGCAGGCTGCCGGCGCCGCCGGCGATCACCGTGCGCGGTGAGCCGCCGGCGCGGACGCCGGACAGGAAGTCCTTGTAGAGCTGGACGAGCGGGCCGCGCGGGTCGGTGCCGTCGCGCGGTCCGACCAGCGCCGAGGCCACCACGTCGGCGCCCTTGACCAGCTCGGCGACCTGGGCCGGATCGGTGGCGTCGCCCACCGCCGACGTGACGGCGCCGGCGACGCCCTCCGGGGCCTTGCCGGACCGCGAGACCGCGGTCACGGTGTGGCCCCGTGATGCCGCCTCCGCGGCGATGCGCGAGCCGACCATGCCGGTCGCACCGAACACGACGATGTCCACCGCACTCCTCCTCGAACACACATTTGACTCGAAACGTCCCGTCCGGCCCATTGGACATCGGCCCCGCCCGAGCTGCCACCTCGCGGTTCCCCGCGGGTGCGGCAGGGCGCCGAAGCGGGTGTATCAGCCCACGATGACCATCCGATAGCCTGGCCCGGCACGGAGCGTCCGGCGCCACCCGCCGCCACCGACCTGGGAGGGCCACACCGCATGACCGAGGAACTGGGGCCCGACACCGGTCCGCTGCTGCCGGACTGGCTGCCCCCGGAGATCGACCAGACCAAGGCGCACCCGGCGCGCATGTACGACTACATGCTCGGCGGCAAGAACCACTTCGAGGTGGACCGCGAGGCCGCCGAGGTGGCGATGCAGGCCGCCCCGGCGGCGCGCGCCATGGTGCTGGAGAACCGGGCCTTCCTCGGCCGCGCCGTCCGCCACCTGGCCGAGGCCGGCATCACCCAGTACCTGGACATCGGCACCGGCCTGCCCGGCGAGGGCAACACCGGCGAGGTGGCGCGCGCGGTCCGGCCCGAGGCCAGGGTCGCCTACGTCGACTACGACCCGATCGTCGCCGTCCACTCCCGGGCCCTGCTCGCCGGCGACGAGAGCCGCACCGCCGTGGTGCTGGCCGACGTGCGCGAGCCGAAGACGATCCTGGAGCATCCCAGGGTCCTGGAACTGCTCGACTTCGACCAGCCGGTCGCGGTCCTGATGGTCGCGCTGCTGCACTTCGTCGGGCACGACGAGGACGCCGCCGGCATCGTCGCCGCCTTCCGCGACGCGCTGGCCCCCGGCAGCGCGCTGGTGATCTCGCACGGCACCGACGGCGGCCAGCCCGAGGTCTCCGCCGCCGCGCGCAAGGGCTGGGACAACGCCAAGTCCCGGGTCGTGGTGCGCGACCACGAGGAGATAGCGGCGTTGTTCGGCGGCTTCGAGCTCGTCGAGCCCGGCGTGGTGCAGCTGCCGCTGTGGCGGCCGGAGGATCCCGTGCGTGAGGACTGGGAGACGATCTGGCTTGAAGGCGGGGTCGCCTTCAAGCGCTGACCTTCAAGCGCTGACCGCGAGTGCATCGCAGGCGTGTCACTCCCGGGCGGGCTGTCTCGTCCCGGGAAACGTGAACATCTTCTTGTGGATCCTGCAGGCGGTCCTGGCCGCCTTCTTCGCGCTGTCCGGCCTCGGCAAGGCGTTCCAGTCGAAAGAGAAGGTCCTGGTCAAGGCCCCGGTGCTGGAGAACTACGCCCCGGCGACGATCCGCTTCATCGGCGCCGCCGAACTGGCCGGCGCCATCGGGGTCATCCTGCCCTTCGCCGTCGGCATCGCCACGGTGCTGACGCCGGCCGCCGCCGTCGGCCTCGCCGTCCTGATGCTGCTCGGGGCACTCGTGCACGCGCGGCGGCGGGAAGGGCTCGGCGTCGCGGTCACCGTCGTGCTGGCTGTGCTGGCGGCCGTGATCGCCTTCGGACGATAGTGGGTCCGGTCGGGTGTCGAGAACGGTTGACGAGAACGGGTGTCGAGAACGCCGGGCCGGCTCCGTCCCAGGGGTGCGAGCGGTCGACCCGGGCCGCGCGGAACGACAGGGAGAAGCGCGATGGCGAAGATCCGGCGCATGGATCACGTGAGCATCAACGTCGAGGACATGGACTCCGCGAAGGAGTTCTTCCTGACCCTGGGCATGGAGGTCGCCGGCGAGGCGAAGGTCGGCGGTGCCCAGGTGGGCAGGATCATCGGCTTGACCGAGCCGATGTCCGACGTGGTCTTCCTGCGCACGCCCGACGGCCACAGCCAGATCGAGCTGGTCAAGCACCTCGCCGCGCCCGACAAGAACGGGCCGCACGCGCCGGCGTCGAACCGGCTGGGGCTGATCCACATCGCCTTCGAGGTCGAAGACCTGCCGGGCCTGCTGACCGACCTGCGCGCCAAGGGCTACGACACGGTCGGGACGGTCGAGAACTTCGAGGACGTCTACCTGCTGTGCTTCCTGCGCGGGCCCGAGGGGATCATCGTCGAACTCGCCGAGGACATCAGCGCGAAGCAGAGCAGCTGAACCGCGGAGCAGCCGAACCGTGGAGCAGCTGAACCCGCAGAGCAGCTCAGACACCGGAACGAAGGAGAACCACCATGAAGTACCTGCTGCTGAAGCACTACCGCGGCGGCCCGACCCCGGCCGTCGACTTCCCGCCGATGGACCAGTGGACGCCCGAGGAGGTCGACGCGCACGTGCAGTTCATGCGCGACTTCGCCTCCCGGTTGGAGGAGACCGGCGAGTTCGTCGACATGCAGGCGCTGTCCGCCGAGGGCGCCTTCGTCCGGCACGGCGGCCAGGGCCGCCCGCCGGTCACCGACGGACCGTTCGCCGAGACCAAGGACCTGATCGCCGGCTGGTACATCGTCGACGTCGACTCCTGGGACCGCGCGGTCCAGATCGCCGGCGAGCTGTCGGCGGTGCCCGGCCCCGGCGGCGAGCCGCTGTTGGAGTGGCTGGAGGTCCGGCCGTTCCTGGGCGCCGAGGCGCCGAAGGCCACGGCGTGAACGAGGCGCTGGTGCGGGACCTGGTGCCCGCGGTGATCGGCGTCCTGGTCCGGCGCGGGGCGGACTTCGCCTCGGCCGAGGACGCGGTCCAGGAGGCGCTGATCAGGGCGCTGCAGACCTGGCCGGACGATCCGCCGCGGGACCCGAAGGGCTGGCTGGTGACGGCGGCGTGGCACAAGTTCGTCGACGCCTCCCGGGCCGAGGCCTCGCGCCGGCGCCGCGAGGACGCCGTGGACGCCGAGCCGCCGGCCGGCCCGGCTCCGGCCGGCGACGACACGCTGCGCCTGTACTTCCTGTGCGCGCACCCCTCGCTGCCCTCGGCCGCCGCCGTCGCCCTGACCCTGCGCGCCGTCGGCGGCCTGACCACCCGCCAGATCGCGCAGGCCTGCCTGGTCCCGGAGGCGACCATGGCGCAGCGCATCGTGCGCGCCAAGCGCCGCATCGAAGGACTGCCGCTGGACGAGCACGGCGACCTGGCCACCGTCCTGCGCGTGCTGTACCTGGTCTTCAACGAGGGCTACGGCGGCGAGCTCGACCTGGCCGCCGAGGCGATCCGGCTGACCCGCCAGCTCGTCGCCCTCACCGACGACGACCCCGAGGTCGCCGGCCTGCTCGCCCTGATGCTGCTGCACCACGCCCGCCGCGCGTCGCGCACCGCCCCCGGCGGACGCCTGGTCCCGCTGGCCGAGCAGGACCGCACGCGCTGGGACACCGCGCTGATCGCCGAGGGCGTCGCGATCCTGCAGACCGCGCTGGCCCGCGACCGCCTCGGCGAGTACCAGGCGCAGGCCGCGATCGCGGCGCTGCACGCGGACGCGCAGAAGGTCGAGGAGACCGACTGGCCGCAGATCGTGGAGTGGTACGACGAACTGCTGGCCCTCACCGGAAGCCCGGTGGTGCGGCTCAACCGCGCCGTGGCGGTCGGCGAGGCCGACGGCGCGCAGGCCGGCCTCGCCGCCCTGGCCGAGGTGGACGCCGACGTGCCCCGCCGCGCGGCGGTGGAGGCCTACCTGCACGAGCGCGCCGGCGACCTCGCACCGGCCGCCGAGCTGTACGCCGAGGCGGCGCGCGCCGCGACCAGCGTGCAGGAGGTCGAATACCTCACGCGCGAGGCCGCGCGGGTGCGGCAGCTACTGCGCTCGTAGCTGCTCGATGAAGGCGTCCACGCTGCCAGATCCCTCGCAGTGTCATCCTCCACTCCCGAAGCATCCCTTACCGACGAGCCGTCCGGCCAATCACCTGAAGTGGCTATAAGGCCACCCTTAGAACCCATGATCATCCTAGGTTGGTCCCCGGGAATTCTCCCCACCCTCCCGGAAGGCCATCGGCCATGGATGCACAGCAGATCGTTCAGGTCAAAATCCACCCCGCGATAGGGATCGCCCGCGTCGGCAACAGCCCGCGGCCCCCCTTCATCGGCCCCGAGTCGCCCGACGAGCCGCCCTTGGACATGAGCGAGTACAAGGACGAAGAAGGCAGGATCGTCCGGCAGGCCGCCCGGTTCCGCCTCTACGGCTACGACGCCGCCGGAAAGGTCGTCAGGGAACTCACACTAGGCGACCAGGAAGTCTCCAAGATCGAGTGGACGGTGCACGTCGCCAACAAGAAGGCCGCCTGGTACAAGTTCTTCATCCCACTCGACATCCCCGAGGCCGACAAACTCAGCACCGATCAGCGGAGCCTGCGCAACCAGCGCGAGACGGCGCGCGGCCGCCTGGTCATCGATCCCAAGGCCCGGACCCTGCAGATCGCCAAGGGCGGCGGCGAGCAGAAGGCTGAGTTCGACGGCGGGACCATCATGGGCGTCCCGGTGGACCTCGGTGCGATGTCCGTCGGTACGGACGGCCGGCTGCTGGTCAGTGGCGGCGCCGGCAAGTCCGCGGCCTGGGACAAGGTGGAACCCCCGATCACCGGCGTCGCGAACAACGACGGCTGGTACGACGACACCTCCGACGGTCCGGTCACCGCCTCGGTCTGGTTCGACGGCAAGAAGGTCGACGCCACCCCTGCGTGGGTCGTGGTCGGCCCGCCGCACTACGCGCCGGGGGTGAAGACCGTCCGGACGCTGTACGACGTGCTGGAGGACGTCTTCGCCACCGAGGGCACGCAGCCGATGCCCGCCATGGTCACCTATGACGGCGACATCGAGCCGATCCTGGCCCGCTTCTGCCAGCTCCAGTGGACCAACCGCGGGTTCGCCGCCGAGTTCGGCTGGCGCGGACCGCACGACTTCGAGGACCCGGCCATGCGCAGGCGTCTGCGCGACCCGGGCGAGGTCTCAGCCGAGCTGCGCCGCCAGGTCTACATCAACATGCGGTCCTTCGACCGGGACGAGGAGTCGCCGGTGCCGTGGCCGTGGATGTACGGCGACGCGATGACCGCCGGCAAGGCCACCTCGGTGCGGCAGCACATCATGCTCTCCGCGGTCCAGGACCGGAAGCTCGCCGAGTGGGCCATGGGGCACTTCACGCCCGGCGACGGCCCGGTGCGCTACCCGGACGTGGACAAGGCTCCGCCGGCCGTGCAGCCCGACCTGCTGGACCGGGGCGCGCTGGAGAACTGCGCCGCAGAGGCCTTCCACCCGGGCTGCGAGGTCACCTGGCCGGTGCGGCACGCCTCGATGTACTCCGAGCCGTTCCGCATCCTGCACCGGGAAGGCCCCGAGCCCGACTACGGACCCGTGCTCACCGAGAAGGAGCTCAGCCGCAAGGACGGTCCCCTGTACGCGCAGGGTCCGGGCGACCTGACCCGCTGGATGGCGGCCCCCTGGCAGTGCGACACCGCCAGCTGCCGTTCCGGGTACCAGGTGGTGAGCGGCCTCGGCCCGCGCTACAGCCCGTATCTGCCCACGTTCTGGCCGGCCCAGATGCCCAACCAGGTGCTCAAGGAGTCGGACTTCGCCGTCGTCAACGACACCGCCAAGCCCGACGAGGAGCGGGAGCGGGCCTTCGAGCACCGCGCGGTGTGGCTGCGCGGGCTGACCGGCAGCGACATGAACGGGCAGCGCCGGCAGATGATTCGGGACTGGTACCTGTTCGGCATCGTCCACGTCCGCAAGTACGCGGGCAAGGACGGGAAGTTCCCGGAGTACCTCCAGGTGGAGTCCGTCCCCGGCGGCGATCTGGGTGAGCAGCCCGACTACGCCAACCTCATCAACATCCAGGTGCCGCAGGCCGGCGCGCCGATGATGGCCGCCGTGGCCGGCACCTGGACCGGCGAGGTCCCGGCCGACCAGGTCGAGGCCGGGCTGGTGACCAACGCGGTCCAGGAGGCCATGCGGGCCACGGGCTATGACGAGGCCGCGATCACCGCTGGATATCTGGAGAAGCTCGACCCGTTCCACGAGGCGCTCTAATGCCGATGCGCCATGCGGCCTCTGGCGATCGCGGCGTCTACGACGTCGTGGTCGCCGGAGGCGGCCCCGCCGGATGCGCCGCCGCGCTCACCCTGGCCCAGGCCGGGCTCAGGGTGCTGCTCGCCGACGCCGGCGGCGGGCCGCCCAAACTCGGCGAGTCGCTGGTCTCGGTGGCCCGGTTGCTGCTGGCCGACCTCGGGGTCGCCGAGGAGACGCTGGGCAGCGGGCATGTGCCCTGCTACGGCAGCTTGTCCGCGTGGGGCTCGGCGGATCTGCACGCTGTCGACTCGCTTCGCGACCCGTATGGGCACGGCTGGCATCTCGATCGGCCGTTGTTCGATCGGCGGCTGCGCGCTGCTGTTCGGAGCGCGGGCGGCGAGGTCGCCGACCGCACGTCGGTGCAGCGGCTGGTGCCGTCGCCGTCGCCGTCGCCGTCATCATCGTCGGACGACAGCTGGCAGATCACGCTGCACGATCGCGAGGCCGGTTCGGAGCGGGCCGTGCGCTGCCGGTGGGTGGTCGACGCCACGGGACGCAAGGCCGCCGTCGCGATCCCCGCCGGAGCCCGCCGTCGGACGACCGACCGCCTCACCGCTCACCACGTCACGCTTGCCGCCGCCCCCGGAGCCCGAGACCAACCGACAGACGGCCGCAATCTCGTCGAGTCCGACCCTGACGGCTGGTGGTACACGGCCCTGATGCCGAGCCGCCAACGTCTCGTCGTCTACTTCACCGACCCCGATCTCCCCACCGCCGCCCCGCGTACCGCCGCGGAATTCCGCCACCGGATGCTGGCCACCCGGCACGTCTCCGCCCGCGTCCGGGACCACGACCTCACGCGCCTGGCCGCCCCGGGCCGTGCGCCGGCGTACACCGCGTACCTGGACCGGGTGCACGGCGAGGGCTGGGTGGCGGTCGGCGACGCGGCGGCAGCCTTCGATCCGTTGTCCTCCCAAGGAATCCTCACCGCGCTCTACACCGGACTGAGCGCCGGCAAAGCCGTTGCCGCCCGACTGCGCGGCGACTCGGGCGCCCTGCCCGAATACGCGAGCGCGGTCGCCACCGCGCGTGACGCCTACGGACAGGGATACCGCGCCGTCCACACCCAAGAAGCTCGCTGGGCCCTGCATCCCTTCTGGGCTCGGCGATACCCCCATCCGCACCACTCGGAAGGAAGTAAGTGATCATGACTACCGCATCCGCCCCGTATGAGAACGAGAACCAGCATGAGCACGAGGGCCACCCCGAGTTCCACCACCGGTTCCTGATCCTGGGCCGCAAGAAGCTGTTCTTCTACCACCTGGCCCTGTACGACCCGAACAGCGGGCACAACTACCAGGCGGTCATCGAGCTCGACATCGAGGACCAGGGCCAGCTGCGCGCGGCGTACCTGGCCGACCTGGAGCAGCACGTCAACGAGCGGGTGTTCTACGCGCTCAGTTGTCCGATGCACTTCGAGCTGCCGGAACTCAAGACCGGCAAGACGTTCCCGGTCATCCTCGAACGGGTCGTGGTCAACGCCGCCGGGGATAAACGCGAGTTCCAGCAGATCCCGATCGAGGGCTCGACCGGGACGGTCAACGTCCACTGCCGCGGCGAGGGCGCGGGACAGGTGTTCAGCTTCCGCAAACTCAGCGACGTCCCCTACCCGGAGAAACTCACCTACCTGGTCTTCGGCGAGGGCGACGAGATCCACATCGCGCACTACCTGGCCCGCCCGAAGAACTTCGACGAGGTCGTCGACGTCTCCGCCTCGCAGCCGATCGACCCCGCGACCCTGCACAAGGTCCCCTCCATGGTCATCGAGGGCACCACCGACCCGCACGGCCCGATCAACCCGAGCCCGCTGGTCAGGGGCAATCAGTACGTGGGCATGATCGACGGCAACGGGGACAAGGTCGCCTTCACGGTGGGCCGCCAGGGCTGGTGGAACTTCACCAGCCTGAACAACAACATTCCCGGATAGCCCCGCCATCTCGCCCTGAATTGAGTGTGCGGCGTCGCCGATCCAGGCGGCGCCGCACCCTACTCTCTTTTGGCCGCCCTACCCCTCCAGCCCGACCTCTTGCAGCAGCCGACTCCCGTCGTAGTTCGTCGTGAGCTGCAGGCTCGGGACGACCGGGCGCGGGTTCAAGCTGTTCAAGCACGCGGCGATGGAGTTCGCCACGGGCAGGAACGCGGTCAGGGCGCCGTTGGCGCGGTCGGCGTTCCACAGCCGCTTCAACTTCAAGGGGACCACGAACAGGCCCGCCGGGTAGTAGATGCTCAGGGCGGTCGTCGCCCACTTGGATTTCAGGACCTTGACGTCGCCGGCCTGCTGGGTCAGCGAGTCGATCACCACGCGCGCCGACTGGTAGGCCTGCTCCAGCCAGTAGCGGGCGTCGTCGGGGCGGCCGAGGGCGAGCCAGACGAGGGCCAGGTGCAGCTCGACCATCGTTCGTTCCTGGACCGAGGAGGCCAGTGGCTGGGCGTCGTAGAAGCGGTCCTTGGCGGTTTCCAGGAGGCGGCGGCTCTCCTCGGCGTGGTCGGCCAGGCGGTGTGCCTCGCTCAGGAGCAGGCGGCCGGCGCGGTAGGGGCCCTCTTTCAGGAGTTTGACGTTCGTGTCGATGCTGTGCAGGACCCGCGACTGCTCGTCCTCGATGGCGTAGAGCGACTTGACCAGGTCCAGCACCTGGTCGCCGCCGGGGACGGCCGAGGCGAGCGCGGTGTTCAGCGCCGAGTGGACCGGTCCGAACTTCGCGACGCTGCCGGCCAGGCTGAACCATTTGGCCGCCGGATCGGGGCCGGAGAACGCCACGGCCGGGAGTTCGTCGTGCTTGCCGGCTCGCTGGCGGGTCCATTGGGCGACCTTCAGCAGCTGCTCGTCCAGCTTCGAGCCCAGTTGGGCTGAGGCTGTCGGAGCCGGGGCCTCCACCCAGAACCGCCATCCGGGAGGCGCCGGCGGCCACGCGGGATCCGGCTGCCAGCCCGGATCGGGCACCCAGCCGTCCGGGGGAGCGGGCCAGCCGGGCGGGACATTGAAGCGCATTGACGTGCCCATTCTCGCGACGAGACGCCCCGGCGGAGTCAGATTGGCAGTCAAGGTAGCAGCGGTTCGCGCCGGTGTCGGCGGATGCAGGGGTTCACCGTAACTTTCACGCCCGCGGTCGGTGCGACGCCCGGATGTTTCGCAGACGTTGACGATGCTCGACATCGTAGATACGTTCCATCACATGCCATATATGACTGGCCGTCAGATCGGCGGCACCATGTCGACACCTGGTCACTGAACTCCCAGGTCAAGCAGCCTTTTTGCACTCTCATCGAAAGATGGCTGCCGCATGGACTCCCTCAGGTCATATATGAGATACACGGAAAGGCGGTCACATGACCTCCCGAACCACTCGCCATCCCTTCTGCGCCCGGCGCAAGCTGTCGCTGGCGGCGGCCGTCGCCGTGGGCATCGCCTCCACGCTCACGTTCGGCGTCGCCTCGGCCACGATCCATACGCGCGACGCCGCCGAGCCGACCGTCCCCGGCACCTGTCAGTCGATCCCGGCCCAGCTCGCGAAACCCGCCAACGAGCTGTTCAGCAGCACCCAGGAATCATCGCCCCCTGACACCGCGCGCATCCAGGCGGCGCTGAACAGCTGCGCCGGCACCGGCAAGGCGGTGGAACTGACCGCCTCGGGCGGAAACACCGCGTTCCTGTCCGCGCCGCTGACCATCACCAACGGCGAAGTCCTGCTCGTGGACACCGGCGTGACCCTGTACGCCTCGCGCAATCCGGCCGACTACCAGGTCGCCGGCCAGCCCAAGTGCGGAACCCTGGGCGCCTCGGACGGCAGCACGCTCGGCACCGCCACCGGGTGCGTACCGTTCCTGGCCGTCCGCGGGGACAACGCCGGGATCATGGGCACGCAGAGCAGCTCCGGCGCTCAGGGCCTGATCGATGGCCGAGGCGACCAGGACATGCTGGGGACCACCAAGACCTGGTGGGCCCTGGCCGAATCGGCGCACAGCAAGACCACCAAGCAGCAGGAGAACCCCAAGCTGATCACGGTCTTCGGCGCGTCGAAGGCGACGATGTACCACATCAGCCTCACCAACTCGCCGATGTTCAACGTGCTCCTGGACGGCGGCGACGGCTTCACCGCCTGGGGCGTCCGCATCGACAACCCCGACAACGCCCGCAACACCGACGGCTTCGACCCCGACAGCGCCACCAACGTCCTGATCACCGACAGTTCCATCAACACCGGCGACGACGGCATAGCCGTCAAGGCCGACGCCGGCGGCCCGGCCGCGAACATCACCGTCAGCAACACCAGCTTCTGGGGCATCCACGGCCTGTCGGTCGGCAGCCAGACCGAGGGCGGCATCCAGAACGTCACCTTCACCGGCAACTACATCCACGGCGGCACCGACATCCACGGCAACAAGGCCTCCAGCAACAACGGCGTCCGCGTGAAGAGCGACTCCAGCTTCGGCGGCACCGTCACCGGCGTCAGCTTCACCGACACCTGCGAAACCGGCGTCGAGCACCTGATCCTGCTCGACCCGCAATACCTGACCGGCAACGGCTCCTCGGTCCCGAACTTCGCCGACATCACCATCAACGGCCTGCGCTCAGTGAACTCCACCCACGGAAGCTCGACCCTCGAGGGCTACGACGCCGCGCACCCACTCGGCCTGACACTGGAGAACGTCCAGCTGGACTCCACCAAGGTCGTGGCGCAGTACGCGAACATCAAGATGTACGACTCCAACATCGCGCCCACCGGGACCGGCGTGAGCGTCACGAACGTCACGGGCTCGGGCAGCGTCCCGAGTTGCAGCAGCTTCCCCAGCTGGCCCGGCCTTTAGGTCAAGGAGCGCGGCGCGGCGCAGCTTCCGAAGCGAATCAGAGGCTGCGCCGCGTCGGCTGAGGCGAGCTGCTCTGTGGCCGTCCTGCTCTCCGGTCGTACTGCTCGCGGGCCGCGTCGATCTGCTCGATGGAGGCGTAGGCCCAGGAACGGACACCCTGGACGGTGGTCAAAAGGCTCGCGCCGAGCGGGGTGAGGGTGTACTCGACCGTGACCGGGACCGTCGCGAAGACCTCCCGGGTGACCAGGCCGTCGCGTTCGAGGCCGCGCAGCGCCTGGGTCAGCATCTTCTGGCTGACGCCCCCGATCTTCCGCTTCAGCTCGGAGAACCGCATGGTCCCGTCTTCCAGCGCCATCAACACCAGGCTGGACCAGCGGTCGGAGATCCGGTCGAAGATCTGCCGGGACGGGCAGTCGGTTCTGAAGACGTTCCAGGCCGCGACCTCGTTGGTTTCCACGAGGTACCTATACAACCGGCAGGTGCCTTCTTTCAAGAAGTGACCGGCGTTCCTATCGTCGAGCGTATGAAAGCACTGATCGCCACCGGCAATTCCGCTCTGCCCGACTCCCTGGAACTCGCCGACGTTCCCGAGCCCGCCCCGAACGCCGACGAGGCCGTGGTCGCGGTCGAGGCCTTCTCCGTCAACCGCGGCGAGGCGATGCTCCTGAACGGTGCCTACGGCACCCCGGCCGACCGAGGCAGGAGGCTCGGGCAGGACATCGCCGGCGTGGTGGTCCAGGCAGCCGGCGACGGCTCCGGCCCGGCCGTCGGCACGCGCGTCGTCGGGCACCCGGAGGGCGCCGGCTGGGCTGAGCAGGTCGCCGTGCCGACCACCAAGCTCGCCGTGATGCCCACGGGCCTGGCCGCGACCGCCGCAGCCACGCTTCCGCTGGCCGGACTGACGGCGCTGCGCCTGGTCCGGGCCGCCGGTGACGTCCTGGGCCGCAGAGCCCTGCTGACCGCCGCGGCCGGCGGTGTCGGCTTCTTCCTGACGGAACTGCTGGCCGGGGCCGGCGCCGACATCGTCGCGGTGACGTCGAATCGGGCGCGGGCCGCGCGGCTGAAGGAATTGGGCGCGACAAAGGTCGTCGCGCGCGCGGCCGACGCCGAAGGCGCATTCGACGTGATCTTCGAATCCGTCGGCGGACGCGAGTTCTCCGACGCGGTCGCCAAGGCCGCGCCCGGCGCGACGCTGCTCTGGTACGGCCAGGCCGGATTGGAGCCGGTGGCGCTGGACTTCTTCGCCCTGATTCCCAGCACACCCCTGACGATCAAGCACGTCCCGCACTGGGTCTCGCCCACGACCGACGGCCAGGACATCGCCACCCTGGTCCGGCTGACCGCCGAGGGCCGGCTGCATCCGGAGATCGGGCGGATCGCCGACTGGCTCGACACCGCCAAAGCCCTGGATGACGTCTACGAGCGACGCGTCCAGGGCAATGCGGTGCTGACGATCGGCTGAGCCACATTCACCGCAGCCAGACAGCCGCATCCGGCGGCAGCATCCCCTCCACCAGATCCGTGCTCTGCAACACGATCTCCCCGTGCCGCGGCAGCTCGACGGCCGCCGACGACAGGTTCACCACGCAGCGGAAGGAGTCGCCTCTGACGAAGTCGAGCACCGCCTCGGCGCTCGGCAGCCATCGCATCGGGCCGTCTCCGAGGTCTGCTTCTTCGCGGCGGATCCGCAGTGCCGTCCGGTACAGCTCCAGCATCGAGCGGGGATCGCCGGTCTGGGTCTGGACGGTCAGTCCGGACCAGCCCGCCGGCTGCGGCAGCCACGGCTGCGCCGCGGCACCGGCCGGCGAGAAGCCGAACGGCGCGGCCTCGCCGGACCACGGCAGCGGTACCCGGCAGCCGTCGCGGCCCGGGTCGGTGCCGCCGGTGCGCTGCCAGATCGGGTCCTGGCGCAGGTCGGATGGGATGCCCTCGACCTCCCACAGGCCCAGCTCGTCGCCCTGGTAGACGTACACCGCGCCCGGCAGCGCGAACGTCAGCATCGCCGCCGCCCGGGCGCGGCGGGTGCCGAGCTCGACGTCCACCGGGCGGCCGTGTTCGCGGCGGTCCATGCCGAACGAGGTGTCGGCGCGGCCGTAGCGGGTGACGTGCCGGTCGACGTCGTGGTTGGACAGCACCCAGGTCGGCGGGGCGTCGACCGGTGCGTGGATCCGGATCGTCGCGTCGATGACGGAGCGCAGCTCGGCGGCGTCCCAGGCGCTGCACAGGTAGGGGAAGTTGAAGGCGCTGTGCAGTTCGTCGTCATGGAAGTAGCGCGTGAAGCGCCCCGGGTCCGGGATCCACAGCTCGCCGATCAGTGCGCGGTCGCCGCCGTAGGACTCGGCGACCCGCCGCCAGGCGCGGTAGATCTCGTGGACGTCGTCGCGGTCCTCGTACGGGTGCGGGTGCGGATCGGAGGCCAGGTCGGGAAGCTCGGGATCCTTCGTCAGCAGGGCGGCGGAGTCGATGCGGACGCCGTCGGCGCCGCGGTCGAACCAGAACCGCAGGACGTCCTCGAACTCCGCTCGCACGTCCGGCGAGGCCCAGTTGAAGTCGGGCTGCTCGGGCGCGAACAGGTGCAGGTACCACTCGCCGGGCGTCCCGTCGGCGGCGGGGACCCGGGTCCAGGCCGGCCCGCCGAAAATGGACTGCCAGTCGTTCGGCGGGAGCGCGCCGTCCTGGCCGCGTCCGGGACGGAACCAGAACCGTGCCCGCTCCGGTGATCCCGGCTCGGCGGCCAGCGCGGCCTGGAACCAGGCGTGCTGGTCCGAGCAGTGGTTGGGGACGATGTCGATGATCACCTTGATGCCGAGGGCGTGGGCCTCGGTGATCAGCGCGTCGGCGTCGGCCAGGGTCCCGAACGCCGGCTCGATGTCGCGGTAGTCGGCGATGTCGTAGCCGGCGTCGGCCATCGGCGAGGGGAACCAGGGATTGAACCAGATCGCCTGGATCCCGAGGTCCGCCAGGTACGGCAGCCTGGCACGGACCCCCGGCAGGTCGCCGACACCGTCGCCGTCGGAGTCGGCGAAGCTGCGCGGGTAGACCTGGTAGATCGCGGCGCTGCGCCACCATGCGGCGGCCGTCGGCGGCTCGGCGATGGCCAGTGCCGTGTCGGCGTCTTCGACGTAGGTCACGGGGGTCCTGCTTTCTGGAGCTGGGTTTCAGGCAAGGGGGTACCGGCCGAACGGCTCGAGTGGGGGAGCAGTCCGATGGGAGAGTCAGGGGGAGTCAGGAGGAGGTGCCGCCGGTGCGGGCTATCCCTTCAGGCTGCCGGCGGTCAGACCGGACATGATGTTCCGCTGGAAGGCCAGGAAGAAGATGACGGCCGGGACGGCGGCGATGGCCGAGGCGGCGATCACCATGTTCTGCGGGGAGGTGTTCGCCGCGGAGGTGAGGCCGACGTTCAGCGTCTCGCGGGTCGGGCTGTAGCCGCCCTCGACCAGCTTCGGCCACAGGAAGTCCTTCCACACCGAGGTCACCGCGAAGATCGAGACCACCGCGAGGATCGGCCGCGACATCGGCAGCACGATCGACCACAGCGTCCGCATCCTGCCCGCGCCGTCGATCGCGGCCGCGGCCATCAACTCATCCGGGATCGAGTCGAAGAACCGCTTGAGCAGGAAGATGCTGAAGCCGTTCGCCACCGACGGCAGCCAGATAGCGGCGGGGGAGCCGATCAGGTTCAGGTGGAGGACCGGCAGGTCCGCGACGGTGAGGTACTGCGGCACGATGAGCACCAGCGAGGGGATCATCAGCGTCGCCAGCATCATGCCGAAGACCGCGTTGCCGAACCGCGGCCGCAGCTTGGAGATCGCATAGGCGGCGGCGACGTCGAAGATGAGCTGGAACGCCAGCGCGCCGAACGCGTAGTAGAGCGTGTTCGCCAAGAGCCGCGCGATCCCGGTCCCGTTCCAGGCGTCGACGAAGTTGCCGGGGTGCACAGCGTGCGGGTAGAGCGTCGGCGGGCTCTGCACCGACTCCTTGGTCGACTTCAGACCGTCGGTGAACATGAAGTAGAGCGGTCCGAGGAAGATCAGCGTGAACCCCACGATGACCAGCGTCGCCACGGTCCAGTACGCGATCCGCCCCGAGCGGCGGTTCAGCGTGGCGGTGGAGACCAGGGTGCGGGTGGTGGTGTCGTCCAGAGGGGAGCGCTTGCGGCGCGGGCGGGCCTGGTTGATCAGGGCCCTGCTGGGCTGGGTGCTCATGTCGGCTCCGTCCTTTACTTGTCGCGGTCTCGGCTGATCCACAGGTACAGGGCGGAGAAGACGCCCAGCACCAGCATCAGCAGCACCCCGAGCGCCGAGGCGCTGTTGTAGTTGCTGGATCCGGACAGGTTGAAGGCGTACTGGTAGATCAGGTTCACCACGGAGATGGTGGAGTTGCCGGGACCGGCTCCGCCGTTGGTGAGGATGAAGGGCTCGATGAACAGCTGCATCGTGCCGACGATCTGGAGCATCAGCATCATCGACAGGATCAGCCGGGTCTGCGGGATCGTGACGTGCCGGATCCGGCCCAGGATGCTCGCCCCGTCCAGCTCGGCGGCCTCGTACAGCTCGCCGGGGATGTTCTGGAGCGCGGCCAGGTAGATCAGCGTCGTGCCGCCCATGTTCATCCAGGTGGACGCGATGACCACGGAGACCATCGCGCTGCCGGAGGACTGCACGAACTGCGACGTCGGCAGGTGCATCAGGCGCAGCAGGTGGTCGAACAGCCCGGTGTTCGGGTCGTAGAAGTACTGGAACAGCAACAGCGCGGAGGCCGGCGGCAGCATCACCGGCAGGTAGATCAGCACCCGCAGATAACCGCGCGCGTGCCGCAGTTCGTTGAGGACGATCGCCACGACGAACGGCACCGCGAAGCCGATCAGCAGCGCGAGCAGACTGAACTCCACGGTGTTCTTCCACGCCGCGGCGAACGTCGGGTCGTGCCAGATCCGGGTGTAGTTGCGCCAACCCACCCAGGTCGTCGTGGGCAGCCGCGTGACCGGGTCCCGGTGCGTGCCCTGGAAGCTCATGACGAACTCGCGGATCATCGGATACCAGGAGAACAAGGCGAAGCACAGCACGGCGCCGACCATGAACCCGTAACCGGCGAGGTTGCGGCGCACGCTCACCGCGAACCGGCGCCCGGGCGCCGGCGGACCGCCGGCGGAAAGCCCGCGCAGGGACCGCTTTCCCGGTCTGAGGAGGATCTGTTCCGCCATCAACTGCTCCATCGCTGAAAGGTCATGATCGCCTGCTGTGCTTTGTTCTGCTCTGCCATGCTCTGCCGTGCTCCGCTGCCCCACTGGGTGCCGCAGGACCGGACGTCAACAGATCCGGCCCTGCGGCGGCTTGTCTAGCCCGCGTTGGCGAGCAGCGTGTTGACCTGCGACTCCGCGGTCTTCAGCAGGCCCGGGATGTCCGCGTTCGGGTCGTTCAGGACGCTCAGCATGGTGGCGTCCAGCGTCTTGTAGACCGCCTGCGCGTCGGCCGGCTCGCCCATGCCCTTCTCGTGCGCGTCCACGAAGGTCTTGTAGTACGAGGTGTTCACCGTGGCGCTCGCGGCCTTCAGCGCCTCGTTCTTGTCCGAGGTCGCGCCGACCCAGTCCAGCGGCTCGGGGAAGCCGACCGGCAGCCCGTCGGCCTTGGTGCGCGCGTAGTTGAACTGGCCCTGGCCCGGCGTCAGCATCGAGAAGGAGATCCACTTGATGCCGGCCCGGATCTGCGCCGGGGTGTCGTGCTTGTTGAACATGACGTCGTCGCCGCCGGACAGCGAGCCGGCCGGGGTCCCGCTCGTGCTGGGCAGCGGGCCGACGCCGTAGTCGTCGACGTTGCCGCCGTCCTGGGGGACGATGACGTTGTACAGGTCGTCCGGGGAGGCGATGTACATGCCGAGCTTCCCGGCGGCCATCTGCTTCTGCAGGTCGCCCCACTTCAGCTGCTGGGTCGGGCTCATGCTGTTGTCGACGAAGCGCATCTGGTGCAGGGCCTGCAGCACCTCGGTCGCGGGCTGGGCGTTGAACGCCGCCTTGGTGCCGTCCTCGTTGATCATCTGTCCGCCGTTGGCGTCGACCTCGGAGGAGAAGTGCCAGCCGCCGTTGTTGCCGGCGCTGTAGTCGCCGTAGCCGTAGACCCCGTTGCCCAGCGCGGTGATCGCCTTGGCGTCCTTCTCCACGTCCGCCCACGTTGTCGGCGGGTGGTCCGGGTCCAGTCCGGCCTGCTTGAACAGCTTGCGGTTGATGATCAGGCCCTGGGTGTAGATGCCGGTCGGCAGGCCGTAGAGGGTCTTGCCGGCGGTGACGGCGGCCAGCGCGGAGGGCGCGAGATCGCTGAAGCCCGGGACCGTGGTGTCGTTGACGTAGGACGCGATGTCCGCTGCCTGCCCGGCGTCGAGCACCTGGTTCAGGTCGGTGAAGTAGGTGTGGAACACGTCCGGCTCGGTCCCGGCCCGCATCTGCGCGGTGAAGGTCGCGGTGTCCTCGCACGGATAGGTGTCGATGCCCTTGATCGTGATGTTCGGGTTGGCCTTCTCGAACGTCGCGACGTCGGCGAGCCACTCCTTGCGCTGCCCGGCCTGGCTGGTCGGCGGCTCGCACGGGACGCTGATCGTGACCGGGCCGTCGCCGCCGGCCGGCGCCGCGGCGTCCTTGGCGCCGCTCTTGCTGCTGGAGCACGCCGCGGCGGACAGCCCGAGACCGGCTATGAGGACGACGGCGGCCGCCGTGCGGACGGCGGGCCGCTGGGTGGAACTCTTCATCGAACACCTTCCTGGCTTCAACACGAGGGATTGGGGGTGGCGCGATGGCGGTTTCGGGTGATCGGTTCGAAATCCCGCGGCGACATCATCGGCTTGCCGATGTCGAGTGGGCCTCACCGTAGCTCGCGTCAAACGTGTCCGCAAGATATCGATGAATCCTCGCAAGGACACGACTTCATTACGGCCGCCCTGTCAATAACGCCTCATATTCGGGCATTCCACCAGGTCGCGCCAGGTCGCCGGGCTGCGCCCGGGCCAGTGCCGAGCTCGCGTCCGGGCCGCGAAAATCTTCGGCACCGGCGCTCCGGTGGTCGGGTGGACGCCAAATTACGCTCAGGTTTCTGAACAGGCTGGTGCAAGTCTTTGCGGGAGAGCGTCGTATCGTTGCGGCTATGACTCCCACGCCAGCCCGCCGCCTCTCCGAAGTCGCCAAGAAGGTCGGCGTCAGCGAGGCCACCGTGAGCCGGGTCCTCAACAACAAGCCCGGCGTCGCCGAGAGCACCCGGGAAGCCGTTCTGACCGCGCTGGACGTCCTGGGCTACGAGCGCCCGACGCAGCTGCGCGGGGAGCGGGCCCGGCTGATCGGCCTGGTCCTGCCGGAGCTGCAGAACCCGATCTTCCCGGCCCTGGCCGAGGTGGTCGGCGGCGCCCTGGCACAGCGCGGCTTCACCCCGGTCCTGTGCACCCGCACCACCGGCGGCCTGTCCGAGTCCGAATACGTCGACATGCTGCTGGACCAGCAGGTCTCCGGCGTCGTGTTCTGCGGCGGCCACTACGCCGAGGCGGCCGCGCCGCACGATCACTACCTGCGCCTGAGGTCCCGGGGCGTCCCGGTGATCGTGTTCAACGCGGCGGTCGAGGACCTCGGTTTCCCCGGTGTGTCCACCGACGACGAGGTCGCGTGCGAGCAGTCCTACGGCCACCTGGCATCGCTGGGCCACGAGCGCATCGGCCTGATCGCCGGACCCGAGGACCACATGCCCTCGCGGCGCCGGATCGCGGCCTTCCTGGCCGAGGCCGAGCGCTCCGGGCGTTCCGGGGGCCGGCCGGGTTCGGGCGCGCGGCCGCTGTCCGTGGTCGTGGAGCACGCGCAGTTCTCGATGGAGGGCGGCCGGGCGGCGACCGCCCGCGCCCTGAAGCAGGGCGTCACGGCCGTGGTCTGCGGCAGCGACGTGCTCGCCCTGGGCGCGATAAGGGCTGTGCGCCGCGCCGGGATGGACGTGCCGCGCGACATCTCGGTCGTCGGATTCGACGACTCGAGTTTCATGAACTGCACCGACCCGCCGCTGACCACGGTGCGCCAGCCGATCGAGGCGATGGGCCGGGCGGCGGTGGCGATGCTCCTGAACCAGGTCGAGGGCGGGGGGACCGCTGTCGAGGAGCTGCTGTTCGAGCCCGAACTCGTGGTCCGCGGCTCGACCGGCCCGGTCCGCGATCCGAACGCCCAGGTCGCCGCCTGATTCATGGCGGTTGCTCGATTCTCGTCAGTGAATTCTTCATTTCTTGCGTAGATCGGTTGTACGCTGACCGCCGTGGCCACCAAACTCTCCGCCGTCGCCTCCTTCGCCGGCGTCAGCCTGGCCACGGTCCGCCGCGTCCTGAACGACCACCCGTCCATCGCCCAGGAGACCCGGGACCGGGTCCTCACGGCGCTGGACGTCCTGGGGCACGAGCGCCCGGCCAAGTTCCGCCACGGCCGGGCCGGCCTGGTCGGGCTGGTCGTCCCGGACCTGCAGAACCCGATCTTCCCGGCGTTCGTGGAATCGGTCTCCGCCGGCCTGGTGAAGCAGGGCCTGATGCCGGTCCTGTGCACCCGGACCACGGACGGGGTCTCCGAGGCGAACTACATCAAGCTCCTCATGGACCACGACGTCGCCGGGATCATCTTCATCGGCTCCTCCTACGCCGACGCGGGCCCGGAGTACTCCCGCGAGCTGCGCGAACGCGGCATCCCGATCGTGCTGATCAACGAGGCGGACAGCAACGAGGGCATCCGCCGGGTCAGCGTCGACGACGCCGCGGCCGTGGACCAGGCGCTGGACCACCTCGCCTCCCTGGGGCACACCCGGATAGGCATGGTCCTGGGGCCGGTCGGCCACATCCCGTCGGCCCGGAAACTCGGCGCCTATGTCGCGCACTGCGAACGCCACGGTGTCGAATCGGGCGCCTGGCGGGAACTGGTCGTCCACACGGGGTTCTCGATCGAGGACGGCCGGGCCGCGACGACCCGCCTGCTGGCCCCCGGTGTGATCTGTACTGCCCTGATATGCGCCAGCGACGCTCTGGCCTTGGGCGCGGTCCGTGCGGCGCACCGCCTGGGACTGTCCGTTCCCGGCGACCTGTCGGTCATCGGCTTCGACGACTCGCCCTACATGATCGCCACCGATCCGCCGCTGACGACCATCCGCCAGCCGGTCCGGGCCATCGCGGCCGCCGCGGCTGAGTCCTTGAAGACGCAGATGAGCGGCCATGCCGTGCTCGGCGAGGAGACGCTCTACGAGCCGGAGCTGATCGTCCGCGCGTCCACGGGTCCTGTCCGGCACTGAGCGCCGCACGCCTCCTCGCTTCACGCCCTGCTTCACGCCTCACTGTCCGCTTCGCGCTGTCGTGCGTGAGTTCCTGCGTTGGCGCGCAAGGAAATCCGTAGATCTTGACGACTTTTTGCGTTGACCTATGGACTTCGGGGTCGCCGAGCCGTACGGTTTCGCTGCACCACACCACCTCGAAACCTTGACGTAACCCCGCCACCAGCGCGAAGGGTCACGCCTGGGTACCCCCATGCCCTCGTCAGGAGTACGTCACGATGCTCCGCACCACGACCGTGATCGTCGTAGCCGCCGTCGGCTCCGCGATCGCTTTGACCGTCCCGGCACCGGCAGCGTCTGCCGGACCCGGCGCCGCGCCCCCGCTTCCGGCAGGTGCGAGCGTCCCGTTCACCGAGTACGACTCGGTGAACGCCGCCGCGACGAACGGCACCGTCACCGCCACTTCGCGCGCCTTCACCCAGCTCGCGGCCGAGGCCACCGGCCGCCGCGCGGTCCAGCTGGCCGCCGGCCAGTACGTCGAGTTCGTTCTTGCAAAGCCCGCTGACGCGGTCGACGTCCGCTACTCGACAGCCGACGGCAGCGCCGACTCCACGCTCCAGGTCACCGCCGGCGGCCAGGCGCCCGGAACCTTGCTCGCCTCGCTGCCCACGACCGCCAAGTACTCGCACTTCTACGGGAACTACCCGTTCACCAAGAACCCCGCCGACGGCGGTCAGCACCACTACTTCGACGACACCCGCGCCCTGCTGGGCCGGGTCCTGCCCGCCGGAACCCGGGTGCGGATCACGGCGTCGGCCCCGACGACCGTCGACGTCGCCGACTTCGAGGACGTCGCGCCGGCAGCCGCAGCACCGGCAGGTTCCCTCAGCGTCCTGGACTTCGGCGCAGACCCGACCGGCGCGACCGATTCCGGTCAGGCGATCCAGAACGCCATCGACGCCGGCGCCGCCGCGCACCGGACGGTCTGGATCCCGCCGGGCACGTTCACCGTCACCCGCCAGCTCACCGTCGACACCGTCACGGTCGTCGGCGCCGGGCCCTGGTACTCGGTCCTGCACGGCGCGGGCGTCGGCGTCTTCGGCAAGCCCGCCCCGACTCCCAGCACCGTCGTCCACCTGAGCGGCTTCGCCATCTTCGGCGAGACGACCATGCGCGACGATTCCGTCTCCGACAGCGGTCTGGGCGGATCGCTTGGTGGCGGCTCGACGGTTGACGACCTCTGGATCCAGCACACCAAGGTCGGAATGTGGTTCGACGGTCCGGCCGACGGGCTGACCGTCTCGGACACCCGCATCCAGGACACCACCGCCGACGGCGTCAACCTGCACGACGGCGTCAGCCACGTCACGGTCCAGAACACCTTCGTCCGCAACACCGGCGACGACGGCATGGCGATGTGGTCCGACCAGAACGCCGACCACGACAACGCCTTCGTCCACGACACGGTGGTCCAGCCTCAGCTCGCCAACGGCTTCGCCGTCTACGGCGGGCACGACAACACGGTCAGCGACGACCTCGCCGCCGACACCGTCACCCAGGGCGGCGGCGTCCACGTCGGCAACCGCTTCGGCTCGGTCCCGCTGTCCGGGACGACGACCATCGCCGGCGACGTCCTGCTGCGCACCGGCGACCTGGTCCCCAACGACCCGACCGAGATCGGGGCGCTGTGGTTCGACGCCGCCGACTCGCCGATGACCGGCGCGATCGCCGTCCACGACGACACGCTCCTGGACAGCTCCTACGCCGGGATCCAGTTCGTCGGCAAGAGCATCACGAACGTCTCGGTCGACCGGGTCGCCATCGCCGGCGCGGGGACGTTCGCCGTGCAGCTCCAGGGCCCCGGCGCCGCGACGTTCTCGAACGTCGTCGCGGTCGGTCTCGGCGCGCGCGCCGGAACCTATGACTGCGCCAGCGGATTCGCCCTCACCAAGTCCGGGCTGAACGCCGGCTGGAACACCACCGCCTGCGGCTTCCCGCCGAGCGGGGCGCTGACGATCGACAAGGCCGCCGGCGTCGACTTCGGCTTCCAGGCCCTCAACACCGCCGCGACCCAGCCGATCACGATCACCAACCCCGGGCCGAAGCCCATCACCGTGCAGAGCATCACCGCGCCCGCCGGGTTCACCACCGACCACCCCTGCGGGACCATCGCGGTCGGCGCGTCGTGCACCGTCCACGTCGGGTTCGACCCGGCCACGTCCGGCAACTTCACGGGGCTGCTCACGATCGACAGCACCTCGCCGGCCGGTCCCTACGTCGTCGGGCTCAAGGGCGTCGGCTACGACCCGAACGGCGACCTCGCGCTGGGACGGACCGCGACCTCCAGCTCCCAGCAGTGCTCGTGGTGCGGTCCGGACAAGCTCACCGACGGCGACCCCACCACCTACTTCGAGAGCGCCGACGGGACGTTCCCGCAGACCGCGACCGTCGACCTCGGCCAGACCGTCTCGGTGGACCGGATCGTGCTGAAGCTGCCGCCGAACTGGGGCGCGCGGACCCAGACGATCGCGGTCTCGGCCGACGGCGCGCCGCTGGTGGCCTCCGCCGACTACGTCTTCGACCCGGCGGTCGCCGGCAACTCGGTGACGATCACCTTCCCCGCCCAGAGTGTCCGCACCCTGACGCTCACCGTCACCGGCAACACCGGCTGGCCCGCCGCCCAGCTGTCCGAGTTCGAAGCGTACGCGCACTGAAAGGAGTGATCATGTCCCCCACACCCACCCCCATCCCCCACAGACCACTCGCTGCGGTTCGAGGACGCAGACGGGCCTTGGCGATGTCGACCGCGGGAGCGGTCACCTTCGCCACCGTCGCCGTCTGGGCCATGGCGCACTCGGCGTCGGCCGCCGGTACGACGTACGAAGCGGAGAACGCGTCGCTGTCCGGCGGCGCGGTCGTCGCCACCGACCACGCGAACTACACCGGTACCGGCTTCGTCGGCGGCTATACGGATACGAACAAGGGCTCTGCGAACACGGCCTTCACCGTCAGCGCCTCCGCTGCCGGGAACGAGACCGTCGCGCTGCGCTATGCGAACGGCACCGGCGCGCAGATGTCGCTGTCGTTGTACGTCAACGGCACGAAGCTCAAGCAGATCCTGCTCACGGCCACCGCGAACTGGGACACCTGGACGACCGAGACCGAGACGGTCGCGCTGAACGCCGGCAGCGACACGATCTCGTACAAGTTCGACTCCTCCGACCTCGGCAACGTCAACCTCGACAACATCACCGTCACCCCGCCGACGCCGCCGCCGGCCGGCCAGTTCGAGGCCGAGAGCGCGGCGCTGTCCGGCGGCGCGGTCGTCGAGAGCGACCACGCGAACTACACCGGTACCGGCTTCGTCGGCGGCTACACCGATACGAACAAGGGTTCTGCGAACACGGCGTTCAGCGTGCCGGAATCCGCCGCCGGATCCACGACGACGACGCTGCGCTATGCGAACGGCACCGGCGCGCAGATGTCGCTGTCGTTGTACGTCAACGGCACCAAGCTCAAGCAGATCCTGCTCCCGGCCACGGCGAACTGGGACACGTGGGGGACCGAGACCGAGACCATCAGCCTGAACTCGGGAAGCAACACGGTCTCCTACAAGTTCGACTCCTCGGACCTGGGCAACGTCAACCTCGACAACATCGTCGTCGCCCCGATCACTCCACCGACCAGCACGCCGAGCAGCACGCCGTCCAGCACGCCGTCCAGCACGCCGTCGACCTCCCCGAGCTCCAGCCCGCCGCCGCCGTCCGGTGCGACCTACGAGGCCGAGACCGCCTTCACCGTCGGCGGTCCGACCGTCGCGACCTCGACCAGCGGCTACACCGGCACCGGCTACCTGACCGGTTTCACCAACCAGGGCGCCGAGACCGTCGTCGACGCCGAGGTGCCGACCGCCGGCACCGACGCCGTGACGCTTCGCTACGCGAACACCAGCGGCTCGGCGCAGACGATCTCGCTGTACATCAACGGTCTGAAGAGCCGCCAGCTCTCGCTGCCGGCCGGCAGCGGATGGCTGACCTCTGCGCAGAACATCGCCCTGCGCTCCGGTGAGAACCTCATAGGCCTCCAGCACGACAGTGGCGACAGCGGTAACGTCGCCATCGACAACGTCACGGTCGCGAACGGCACCGCGCTGGCTGCCGTCGGCGCGACGCTCCCATACACCGAGTACACCGCGACGAGTCCGCAGACGCAGACCAACGGCACGGTCCTGCCGGCCAGCACCAGCTATCCGAGCATCCAGGCCGAATCGACCGGCCGCCGAGCGGTCCAGTTGACCGCCACCGGGCAGTACATGCAGGTCACGCTGACCCACCCGACCAACTCGATCGTGGTCCGCTACTCGATCCCCGACAACTCCGACGGTTCCACGGCCAGCGCCCCGATCGCGCTCTACGCCAACGGGAACAAGATTCAGGACCTCACCCTCACCACCAAGTACTCCTGGCTCTACGGCGGCGGCTATTACGACACGCACTCCCCGAGCAGCGGCGCCGCGCACCACTTCTACGACGAGACCAGGGCCCTGATCGGCAACTGGCCCGCCGGAACGGTGCTGAAGCTCCAGAAGGACGCCGCCGACACCGCCGCCTCCTACACCTTCGACGTCATCGACACCGAGCAGGTGGACGCGGCCTTCGCGATACCGGCGAACTTCGTCCCGATCACCGACTACGGCGTCACGCCGAACAACGGCGCCGACGACACCTCGGCGATCAACAACGCGCTGAGCGCGCTGGCCGGGACCGGCACGGGTCTGTACTTCCCGTCCGGGACCTACGACATCTCCGGCCGGATCAACATCAACGGCGTCCCGGTGCGCGGCGCCGGCGAGTGGTACACGACGATCCAGTCCACGGCCGAGAACGGCAGCGGCGGTCTGTACACCACCGCCGGCGTGAACCAGATCGCCGACCTGACCATCTCCGGCGACCAGACCTCGCGGAACAACGACTCCGGCGCGGCCGCGATCGAGGGGACCTTCGCTCAGGGCTCGCTGCTGTTCGACGTCTGGATGGAGCACACCAAGGTCGGGCTGTGGGCGGTTCCCGCCGTCGGGCTCTATGCCTCCGGGCTGCGCGTCCGCGACGTCTTCGCCGACGGCGTCCACGTCCACGGCGGGAGCAGCGGGACCCGGATCGACCAGTCGCAGGTGCGCAACACCGGCGACGACAACCTCGCGCTGGACACCGAGGGCGGCAACGTCGTGAACTGCTCGCTGGTCGACAACACTGCCGAGAGCCCGATCCAGGCCAACGGGATCGGCGTCTACGGCGGAAGCGGCAACGCAGTGGTCGGCAATCAGGTCTCCGACACTGTCGCCTTCGGCTCCGGTATCACCATCAGCACCCGCTTCGGCGCCGGATTCAACGGTCCCACCACGGTGTCCGGCAACGCGCTGACGCGCACCGGCTCCTATGAATACAACGCCGGTTCCAGCATCGGCGCGCTGTGGCTCTACGCGAGCCAGTCCGACATGACTCAGCCGGTGACCGTCTCCAACAACACGATCACCAACGCCACCTACGAGGCGGTGCTGATGGGCGACGGCAAGCAGATCTCCAACCTGACGCTGGACCATCTGGCGATCAGCGGTGCCGGGACGTACGGCATCAACATCAGGAACCTGACCGGCGGCGGGATGACGGCGAACTACGTGACCGTCACCGGTGCGGCCTCCGGCGGTCTGAACAACCCCGGGAACTACGCGATCACGCGGGGACCGGGAGACAGCGGCTGGTAGTCCGCATCGCAGCACTCGCCCGACCCGGTGTCGCGTCGCTCCGCTTCGCGACACCGGGTCGGCGCCGGCTCCTGCACCGGCATCGGCACGACGTACGAAGCTTGCGAACCACACAGACGGGAACCTCCATGCCTGAAACCACCACCGGCCCCGCGACGACCGCCTGGTGGCGCACCGCGTCGATCTACCAGATCTACGTCCGCAGCTTCGCCGACGCCGATGGGGACGGGATCGGGGACCTCGCCGGCATCCGTTCCAGACTGCCGTACCTGCGTGATCTCGGAGTGGACGCGCTGTGGCTCACGCCCTGGTACGTCTCGCCGATGGCCGACGCCGGGTACGACGTCGCCGACTACTGCGACATCGACCCGGTCTTCGGGGATCTGGGCCAGGCGGAGGCACTGATCGACGCGGTGCACGAGCACGGGTTGCGGATCATCATCGACATCGTCCCCAACCACTGCTCCGATCAGCATCCCTGGTTCCAGGCGGCGCTGGCGGCCGGCCCCGGCTCGCCGGACCGCGACCGCTTCTGGTTCGTCGAGGGCAGGGGATCCGGCGGCGAGCTTCCGCCCAATGACTGGCAGGCGTACTTCGGCGGACCGGCGTGGACGCGCATCACCGAGCCCGACGGCAGCCCGGGCCCGTGGTACCTGCACATGTTCACCCCGGAGCAGCCGGACCTGAACTGGGAGGACCCCGGGACGCTCGCCGCCTTCGAGGAGATCCTCCGGTTCTGGCTCGACCGCGGGGTCGACGGCTTCCGGATCGACGTCGCCCACGGGCTGATGAAGAAGCACGGGCTTCCGGACGTCGGTCCCGTCCCGATCCCTGACGACCTTCCCTACCAGGACCGGCCCGAAGTGCACGACGTGTACCGCGCCTGGCGCCGGGTCACCGACTCCTACGACGGCGAGCGCGTGATGGTCGGCGAGATCTGGCTGCCGACCCCCGAGCAGTACACGCGCTACCTGCGTCCCGACGAGCTGCACTCGGCCTTCAACTTCGAGTTCCTGTGCAGCGCGTGGGAACCCGCGGCGATCCGCGACGTCATCGACTACACGCTCGCCTCCCACGCCGGCGTCGGGGCCCCGCCGACCTGGGTGCTGTCCAACCACGACACGATCCGGCACGTCACCCGCTACGGCCGCGCGGACACCAGCTTCGACATGGGCCACAAGCGCCACGACGACCCGTCGGACATGGCCCTGGGCACCCGCCGCGCGCGGGCGGCGGCGCTGCTGACCATGGCGCTGCCCGGCGGCGTCTACGTCTACCAGGGGGACGAACTCGGCCTGCCCGAGGTCGTCGACATCCCCGCGGACCGCATCCAGGACCCGACCTGGGAGCGCTCCGGCCACACCGACCGCGGCCGCGACGGCTGCCGGGTCCCCCTGCCGTGGTCCGGCGACGCGCCCCCGTTCGGCTTCTCCGGCCCCCACCCGCAGGCCGAACCCTGGCTGCCGCAGCCGGCCGGCTGGCAGCAGAGCACGGTCGCGCGGCAGAGTACGGACCCCGAGTCGATGCTGAACCTGTATCAGGACGCGCTGGCGCTGCGCCGCAAGCTGATCGCGCAGCTGCCCACCGAAGTGACCTGGATCGACTCCGGCGCCGACGTCCTGGCGTTCTCGCGCTCGGAGGCCTTCACCTGCATGGTGAACTTCTCCGACCGCCCGATCGCCCTTCCCCACGGGCATCGGGTACTGGCCAGCAGCGAGGCGGTGACCGGCGACCTGCTTCCGTCGAACGCCGCCGTGTGGCTGGGCGCGGATTCCTAGAGGACCGGTTCGCCACGCGTGGCCAAGCCACCAGCCGCGCATTCCCGCGAGCTTGAATAAGATCGTTGCTCGAATCAGCGGTGTGTGGCGGTGCGTTTACGTACTCTGACTTCCATGGACGCGAGCTCCGGTGCAGGGGAGGGGCTGCCCGCCGCCGCGGTCGCGTCGCCCGGCTTCGGGCGGCGTTTGGCCGAGCTGCGTGCGGCGCGGGGCTGGTCGCTTTCGGTGCTGGCCGAGCGGACGAGGATCTCCGTCTCGCACCTGGGCAATCTGGAGCGGTCCGAGCGCCGGCCCTCGCGGCAGCTGGCGGAGATCTGCGACCGGGTGCTCGGCGGGGGCGGGGAACTCATCGCGCTCGTCCCGGCGCCGGTGGGGCCGCTCGCGCCCGACGCGGGGGCGCTGGTCGTCGGGTACACGGCGGTGCTGGAGTCGCTGCGCGATCTCGGCAGGTCGACCGGGCCGCGTTTCGTTCTCGGCCCGCTCGTCGCGGCGGTGCGGGTGCTCCGTGACGGCGCGGCGGGGGTCGACGGCGACGACGGCCGCGCCCTGTGGCTGTTGGCGGCGCGCTTCGCGGAGTACACGGGGTGGATGGCTCAGGAGTCGGGCAACGATGTGTCCGCCATCCGCTGGTGCCAGACGGCTGTGCAGTGCGCAGATCGCGGGGGAGACCCGACGATGGCGGCCTATGCGCTGGTCAGACGTGCCCTGATCGCGCAGCATCGCGGCGATGCGAAGAGCGCGATCGGTTTCGCCCGCCGGGCCGCGGCCCATCCGGCCGTGTCCGCCGAGGTCCGGCAGGTGTCCGCCGTGGGAGCCGGCGGCGGACACCTGCCGGACGTCGCGGCGGCCGCCCGGATCCGGGCCTTCGCCGCGCGCCGCGAAGCACAAGCCCATGCCCTGACCGGCGATGAACGGTCGTGCCGCCGGGCGCTGGAGACGTCCCGAGAGCTCATCCTGCGGCACCCGGAGCCGGCCCCCGGCAGCTGGGGGTGGGGTCCGCGGGCCACGCCCGAGACGCTGGGCCTGGTCGAGGCGTCGTGTCTGGTCGCCCTGGGGCACTTCGGCCGAGCCGTGCGGCTCTTCGAAGCCGAGTTCGCCCGGTTGCCGGTCGCTGACAACGCGCATCAGCGCTTCGTCGTGCGCTACGCCGCGGCGCTGGCCGGGGCCGGCGATGCCGGCCGGGCGCGCGAAGTCCTCGCCGGTCTGCGTCCGGCGGCCGACCGTCTGGATTCGGCGACGGTTCGCAACGAGCTGCGGTCAGTCGGGTGCTGACCGGCTTGATGGTCCGTCCTTCTCGTCAAGGAGTCCGATGTCGACGATCTTCATCAGCTTCCGCAAAACCGACGCGCGGTGGTTGCGGGAACGTGTCCACCAGACGCTGACCGGTCGCTTCGGCGCGGATCGGGTGTTCCAGTCGGGGGAGTCGATCACCCCGGGGACCGCCTTCCCGGACGCGTTGCTGCGCCAGGCTGCCGAGTGCCGGATCATGCTGGTGCTGATCGGTCCGGGCTGGCTGTTCGCGGCGGACGAGACCGGTCAGCAGCAGTTGCTGCACCGGGACCAGGACTGGGTGCGCCGCGAGATCCGGACGGCGATGACGTCCGGGAACCTGGTGATCCCGGTGCTGCTGGGGGACGCGACGATGCTGCCGGCGGCGACCCAGCTGCCCGCCGACATCGCGGGCCTGGCGACGCTTCAGTTCCTGCGCATCCCGGACACGCAACCCCAGCCGGCGCTGGAGGAAATGGCGTCGAAGCTGGCCGGGATCCTTCCCGGCCTGGCGCCGACAGTGCAGTCCGAGGCGTCGAGTCCCGCCTCGGCCGCGACCTCCGTGCGCCACCAGACCACGGTGTACGGCGGCAGCGGTTCCACCGCGGTGAACACCGGCAAACACGGGGTCTCAGTGGCGGCCGAGGCCGGCGCCACGGTCCACGTCGTGCAGAAGCTCCGCAGGTGGGCCGTGGCGAACCCGGCCCTCGCCCTGACGGCCACGGCCGCACTCCTCGGCGGAGGCGGGTACGGAGTCTTCCAGGCCGTATCCGGCGCCGCCGCATCGCCGCAGAGCCCCGCCGCCGCGCAGGCGGCCAGGAGCGTACTGGTGCCCGGTGGCGCGGCGGGCGGCTCTGCCACGTCCGGAAAAGCGGTGTCCGGCACGTCCGGAACAGTCACCGCGACGCCGATCGGATCCCCGCTCGACGAAGCCGACGGCAGGCAAGTCCTCGCGTCCGCGTTCAGTCCCGACGGGCACGTCCTGGCTGTCGGCAGCGGAAACGGCGACGGCAGCCCCGGGGGCGGCGCGATCCGGTTGTGGAACATGACAGACCCCGCACATCCCACGCAGTTAGGCGCACCCCTGACCGGCTTCACGAACGATGTCCTGTCCTTGGCGTTCAGTCCCGACGGCCACACCCTGGTCGGCAGCGGCTGGGATCACACGATCCGGCTGTGGAACGTGACCGATCCCGCTCATGCGACCCCGCTGGGGCAGCCGGTGGGCGGCTTCGAGCATCCCGTCTGGCAGGTCGCCTTCAGCCCTGACGGACGCACCATCGCGGTCACCGACGAAGACACCTGGTTCCAGCTGTGGAACGTGGCCGACCCCGCCGCCCCCGTGCTGCTGACCCAGACAGACACCGGCTCCGCGGTGGACAGGGCGGTGTTCAGCCCTGACGGTCGGACGCTGGCTAGCTCGGCCATCGGGCAGGTCGGTCTGTGGAACGTGACCGACCCCAGCCATCCGGTGGCGCTGGGTCAGGGTCAGGACTCGTCCGGACTGGCGCCGGCCGCATCGGCGTTCAGCCCCGACGGCCGCACCCTGGCCGTCGGAGGGCAGGGCGACCCGTGGATCCAGTTGTGGAACGTGAGTGATCCCGCCCACCCCGCCCAGGTCGGCCGCATGCCCATCGGCCCCGAGGTGGAGCAAGTCACGACGGTGGCGTTCAGTCCCGACGGCCGTACGCTGGCCAGCGGCCAGGACGACCACACGACCCGGCTGTGGAACGTGGCCGACCCCGCCCACCCCACCGCGATCGGCCTGCCCCTCAGGGGCCACACCGACAACGTCTACACGGTCGTGTTCAGCCCCGACGGCCGCATCCTGGCCAGCGGGGGCCGGGATCACACGATCACGTTGTGGGAGATGACTCCCGGTTCGCCGTGAGGCGAGCCTTCAGGGTCTCCCACACCCACACCGCGATGCCGGCCGCCACCAGGCCGGCGGCCAGCCCCATCACGCCGGACCAGCCGTGCCCGCTCAGGACCGTGCCGGTCGCGGCGGAGGCGGCGGCGCCTCCGACGAACACGCCGGTCATGTACAGCGAGTTCATCCGTGCTCTGGCATGGGTGCTCAGGCCGTAGACGTCGCGGACGCTGAGCACGTGGTGTCCCTGGACCGCGAAGTCCAGCAGGATCGCGGCCACCGCCAGCAGCGCCACGTGCGCCGCCCCCACGGCCGCGACTCCGATCGCGACCATGGCCAGGCCCAGCGCCGCGCCTCGGGCGACCTTGCCGTGGCCGCGGTCGCCCAAGCGCCCGGCGACCGGGGCGGAGGCGGCTCCGGCGGCGCCGACCAGGGCGAACAGGGCGATGCCCGACTGGCTCAGGTGGTGGCGGTCCGCGAGTTCGTAGGGGACCGCCGTCCAGAACGCCGTGAACGCCGCGAACATCGCCGCCTGGGAGAACGAGCGGCGGCGCAGGAGCGGCTCGCGCAGGGCGAGACGGAACGTCGAGGCCAGGAGCGCGGGGTAGCTCGCGGTGTGTTCGGGCTTGCGCTCGGCCAGGCGCAGGCGGAGCAGGACCGCGACGACCAGCATGATCACCGACGACACGACGTAGACCGAGCGCCAGCCCCAGGCGGTGGCCAGCAGGCTGGAGGCCGAGCGGGCCAGCATGATGCCCAGCAGCAGCCCGCCGGTGACCTGGCCGACGACCTTGCCGCGGATCTCCGGCGGCGCCAGATGCGAGGACAGCGGGACCAGTATCTGGGCCACCACCGAGGTCAGGCCCACCAGCACGCTCGCGGCCAGGAACACGCCGATGTTCGGGGCGGTGGCCGCCAGGATCAGGACGGCCGCCGTGACGATCAGGGTCCTGGTCACCAGGCGCCGGTTCTCCAGCAGGTCGCCGAGGGGCGTCACGAACATCAGGCCCAGCGCGTAGCCGATCTGGGTCATGGTCACGATCAGCGTCGCGGTGCCCGTGCCGACCCCGAGCGAGCGGCCGATCGGGCCGAGCAGCGGCTGCGCGTAGTACAGGTTCGCCACGCTCGCACCGCAGGCGAAGGCCAGGGCCAGCACGGTCCAGCGCAAAGCCCGCGATGAGTCCGTCGGCGCGGCGGGCGCTATGACGGGCGATTCGATGGTGTTACTCAACGTGCACTTCCTATTAATTGAACGGTTAGTTCGGTATCTCGGCGACGGGGCGCGGCTCCGCGCGCGACTCTGTGCGAGGCGTGATTCCGGCCAGCGCGTTGTCGACGAGTTGCTCCACGAAGGACTCGGTGAGCTCGGCGTGCCCATAGAGCAGCCGGAAGTACACGGGCCCGAAGATCAGGTCCATCACCACGTCGGTGTCGAGGTCGGGCCGCAGCTCACCGCGACGGATCCCCTGACGGATGATCTCGGCCGTGACCGCACGGCGCGGGGCCAGCCAGTGTTCCCGCAGCGCTCGCGCCAGGTCGGGCTGCGCTTGGGCGTCGGCGGTCAAAGCCCGCATCAGGGGACCGCCGGAAGACTCGGTGAACAGCTTCACCGCGGCCAGCGCGATGATCCGCAGCGCTTCCGGCGCGGTGGCGTCCTCGGGCAGGTTCCAGGAGTCGGCGGCCTTGGCCATGAAGCCTTCCAGCGCCACCGCGCCGCGCGAATCCCACCACTTGTAGACCGTCGCCTTGCCGACGCCGGCGCGCGCGGCGATGGCGTCGATCGTCGCGGCCTTCAGCCCGCCCTCCATCATGATCTCGCCGGCCGCCGCCAGGATCGCCTCGCGGCTGGCCTGGCTCCGCGGGCGGCCGCGGCGTGATGCCGCCGGCGGGTCCGACGGGTCTGACGGGTCGGGCGGACTCGGGCTCATCGCGATGCTTCTCCTCAATTCCTGAACGATGCGTTCAGGATACACGGGAGAACGTCGCGATGCCCGAATCGATTCCCGGCTCCTCGGAATCAGCCGCCTAGCGCCCGGCGGCGCCCTCCCTGCGCAGCGTCATCATCGTGCTCGTGACGCTCGCGACCGCCTTGCCGTCCTCGCGCAGCACGTCGCACACGTAGTGCGTGATCGTGCGCCCGGAATGCGAGGGCCGCGCGTGGGCGGTCAGCGTGCCGCGCCACACCGGCCGCAGGAACGTGGCGCGGATGTCGATGCTGGTGAACGACTCGCCGGCGGCCACCACCGTGGAGTGCGCCGTGCCGATCGCGGCGTCGGCGAGCTCGGTGAGGAAGCCGCCGTGGAGCGTGCCCTGCTGGTTGCCGTGCAGCGCCGCGGCGTCGACCGTGACCTCGACCGAGGCGGTGCCGGGGCCGACCGCGGTGATGCGGAAGCCGAGCAGGTCAGAGATCGCGGTCGGATAGCGCAGATGTGTGGTGTCAGTGGGGCCGAGGGCCCCGGCGAGCTGGCGCTGAAGGAATTCCAAGACCGGGAGATCGCCGGTGAGCTGTGGTTCTGGCACCCCGCCACGCTAGAAGCCGTAGCCTGGGACAATCAACGAATTGTCCTGAGGACAGACGGGGACAGCCGAGGGCCGAGGACGCCCGATGCGCACCGAGCACTACAAGACGATCGCCGAGGAGATCGCCGCCGCGATCCGCTCCGGCGCGCTGCCGGCCGGCACCCGCTTGCCCACGCACCGCGAGCTGGCCCGCGAGCGCGGCATCGCGGTGGCGACAGTCAGCCGGGTCTACGCGCAGCTGACCGCCGCCGGCCTGGTCAGCGGCGAGGTCGGACGCGGCACCTTCGTCCGCGACCAAAGCGGCTACAGCGGCCTGGAACCGCGACGGCTCCCGTTGCCCACACGCGTGGCCGACCTGTCGTTCAACCAACCGCTGGCGCCGGGCCAGGGCGAGACGCTGCGGCGCGCGCTGCGGGAGCTGGCTAACGAAGGCGACCTGGAGGCGCTGCTCGCACAGCATCCGCCCGGCGGCCGCGAGCACGACCGGGCCGCGGTGGCGACGTATTTGCTGGATCGCGGGGTGGACGTCCCGCCGGGGAACGTGCTGGTCACGTCCGGTGCGCAGCAGGCGATCGACGTCGCGGTCGCGGCGCTGCTCGCCCCGGGCGCGGTCATGGCCGTCGATGCGGTGACGTATCCGGGTGCGAAGCTGGTCTCCACCGCGCGCCACGTCGAGCTGGCGGCAGTGCGCTGCGATGCCGACGGGACCGACGTCGATGAGCTGGAAGCACTGTGCGCGCGCCGCGCGGTATCAGTGCTCTACCTCATGCCGACCGTGCACAATCCACTGGGATTCGTGCTCGGCACCGAGCACAGGGAACGCATCGCGGCGCTCGCTCGACAGCGCGACCTGATGATCATCGAGGACGCGACCTACGCGTTCCTCGAATCGGTCGCGCCACCGCCGCTGCAAGCCCTGGCGCCGGAGCGGACCGTCTACGTCGGCAGCCTGTCGAAGAACCTGGCGACCGGCCTGCGGTTCGGCTACCTGGTCGCGCCCGACCACCTCCTCAGCGCACTGACCCGGGCCCTGCGCACCTCGACCTGGGGGAGTCCGAGCCTGATCACAACGCTGGTCACGCGCTGGCTGCGCGATGGGACGGTCGAGAAGCTGGAGGCCGAGCGCCGCGCCGATGCCCAATGGCGGCAGGCGGCGGCGCGGGAGGCGTTCGCAGACGTCGACTACATCGCCCATCCCGCCGGCTACTCCGGCTGGCTGCCGCTGCCGGAGGAGACACGCGCCGATCAGGTCGCCGCGTGTCTCGCCGAGCACGGCATCCTGGTCTCCACCGGCGACGCCTTCGCGGTGCCGCCGTTCGCGCCGAACGCGCTGCGTTTGGCGTTGGCATCGGTGGCAGGAGACCGCCTCGGCGTGGTGCTGCGCCAGGTCGCCGAGGCGGTCGTCCGGGGTTAGCGCTCGACGCCGCCGACCGCCTTCGCGATGGTGTCCTCCGCGCCCTGGCTGACAACCTTGGTTCCGCCGAAGATCTCGACGGCGGTCAGGGTGGCGCGCCAGCTCTGCAGCGACGACAGCGCCGAGGGGGCGACCGTCGTGGCGTCGGTGAGCAGCAGCGGCTGACCGGCGTTGGCCGCGTACGCGCCGCCGGTCAGGGCGTCGGGGAAGTTGAACGCGTACGCCACGCCGACGCCGGCCGGAGTGTGGCCCGTGGTGGCCACGACCGCAGCCGCGACCGCCTGGGCGGTGCTGAAGCGGTCGGTGCCGGCGAGGTCGTGGACGGTCTTGCCCGGCGCGCCCGCGGCCACGGCCTTGACCGCCTGGCCGCCGACCGCGTCGATCGTCTGGTGGCTCTTGACGAACGCGGCGGTCGCCGCGTCGAGGCTCGTGCCGTCGGACAGGACGATGGGGGCGTTGCGGACCGCGCCCAGCGGGCCCGCGGTGAGGGCGTCGGGGAAGTCCAGGCCGGTGGCCACGATCGTCTCGGTGGCCGGGCCGAAGGCCTTCGCCACGTCCAGCGCGGTGCTGAAACGGTCGGTGCCGCCGATGCGGTTGACGGTGTAGCCGGCCTTGCGCAGTTCCTGCTCGATCGTGGGGGAGACCGCGTCGGCGCCGCCGAGGATGTCGATCGTCTTCTTCGACGCCGGACCGCCCAGGACGCGGTCGATCTCGGCGCGCGTGGCGCCGTCCAGGGCCTTGGGATCGGTCAGGAGCAGGGGGCCGTGGAGGTGCGCGGCGAGGGGGACGCCGGCCAGGGCGTCAGGGGCCTTGTCGCCGCGGGCGAGGATGACGGCGTCCGCCGCGCCGTTGTGCCACTGGGCCTGCGAGACGGTCCGCGCGGTCGTGTAGCGGTCGGATCCGCCCAGGCGCGTGACGGCCGGTTGGCCGGCGGTGCCGGTGGGGCCGCCCGGGGTGGTGCCGCCGCCGCCTCCGCCGCCCCCGGTCCCGCCACCGCCCCCGCCTCCGGGGTTGCCACCGCCGGAAGTCCCTCCGGAAAGGATCCACCCGCCCGGCGAGGGCGGGTTCCCGACCGTCGGGCTCTGGACGTCGTGGACGGGGTCGTACGTCCACGCCCACTGCCATCCGGCGCTGTCCGTGTACCGCATTGTGATCGTCGGCGTGCTGCCCGGCGCGTAGGTGTGCCCGTAGCCGACCACGTGCGCGGCCCCGTTGCTGCCGCCGTGGTAGACCGCGCTCCCGTCGCCCCAGTCGAAGTCGTACCAGCCCTGCGGCACATAGTTGGTCTGGTATCCGCCCGGCGGCTGCGCCTCGACGTAGACGTACCCGCTGGCGTTCATCCCGCTCGTGGCCATGACCAGGTCCGGACGCGAGCGCGGCAGGATCATGAGGCCCTGGGATGTCTGGATGCTGTGACCGGCGGCGTCCTTCACGGTCACGGTGACGGTGTAGTCCCCGTCGGCGGCGTAGGTGTGGGTCGCGGTCGGCGAGGAGCTCGCCGGTTGGACGTGGCCGTCGCCGAAGTCGAACGAGTACGTGACGCCGGTCGAGGACAGGTCTCCGGCGCGTGCGGCGGTGAAGGTCCGGGTCCGGTACGTCGAAGCGTCGGTGACGAGCCCGATCGTCAGCTTGGTCTCGCCGAGGCCGGTGTCCTGGACCGCGCCGCGGTCCAGGGTCGCGCCGGCCGTCGGCTGGCCGAGGAAGTCCGTGGCCGGAACGCCCGGCGCGTGGGGGTCGCCCGAGCCGATGACCGGCGAGCCGGCTGCGGGCATGTACGTCTGCGACCAGCCCTGCATGAGCTTCGGATCGCCGTCGAGGTCGTGGGTGCCCAAGCCGGTGCCGGCCTGGAAGGCGGCCGGATTCTGGTAGGTGGTGGTGCCCCAGTTGTAGTCGGCGGCGTACTGGCCGCCGTTGAGGATGTTGTAGTCGACGGTCGCGCCGGTCATCGCGTCGCCGCTGACCCACAGCGTGCGTGCGACGTTGTTCTCGATGACCGGGTCGGGGGACGCGCCGCCGATATTGATGTCCGTGGCGCTCGCGGTGTTGCTGACGATCTCGGTGTGCGGCGCGTCGACGACCCTCAGCCCGTCGTACTGCATGAAGACGTTCATCGCGATGTCGGTGCCGGTCGCGTTGCCGTCGACGGTCATCCCGGTCCAGAACATGTTGTCCGTGACGGTGGCGTCCGTCGTGCCGGTGAGGTGCACGGCGCCGGCGATGGAGTTGCCGGTCAGGGTCAGCCGGGCCCCACCCGTGCCGGTGACGGCCGACTCCCCGTCCTGGGCGAGGAAGAAGCCCTTGATCGTCACGTCGTGGACGCCGTCGAGGTCGAACACCGGCTGGTTCGACAGCCCCGGGTCGAGCTCGACGCCGGGGTCCGCGGCGGCGATGGTCACCGGCGAGCCCGGTGTCCCCGAGGGCGGGGTGATCGGGGTCTCGACGACGTGGCGGTTCTCGTTGCTCCCGACACTTCCCGTGGCCGTCAGTCCCGCGACCAGCACGGTGGACCCGGGCGTCGCAGTCGCCACGGCCGCACCGACCGAGCAGAAGGGCTCTGCGACGCTCCCGGCGCCGGCGGCGGTGTCGGAGCAGTGGACGCCGGGTGCGTCGTCGACGTGGATGACGACGGGACCGCCGCCGGCCGCGTGGGCGGCGATCGGCGCGAGCCCGGCGAACCCGGATATGGACGACAGCGCGATCGCAGTGATACGTCGTGGTCTTGACACTCTTCCTCCGTGGGCCCGTTCTGACGCCGTCGAAAATTCGAGCGGGGCGAGCAGATGATATTGCTGTCACGGAGTTTGAGTCGTCGAATTAGTCCCGCCGTACGTCCACCCGCATGTCGTCGAGCGCGACGTCCTCGCCGTCCTCGTTCTGTATCCGCACCCGCACCGGCGAGCCGCTCTGCTTGTCGACGACCTTCAGCGGACCGTTGTCGTCCTGCAGGTACTTGTCGCCCCAGTGCATCAGCCCCAGGACCACCGGCAGCAGGTCGCGTCCCATGTCGGTGAGTACGTACTCGTACCGCGTCCGCTGTCCGGGCTCGCGGTAGGGCTGCTTGGCCAGCACCCCCAGCGCGGTCAGTTCCTTCAGGCGTGCCGCCGCGACGGCCTCGGTCACGCCGACGCGGCGTGCGAAGTCGTCGAAGCGCGTCGTGCCGTAGTAGGCCTCGCGCATCAGCAGGATCGCCGAGCGGGTGCCGATCGCGCTGATGGCCTTGTCGATGGAGCACCGGTCGGCCTTCCAGCGGTCGCGGTCGGCCAGGGCGGGTTCCAGCTGCATCACCATGTGACCCACCTTACCTTGACTTGAGCTGGGCATAGTCAGAGTCTATGCTCCTAGCTATGGTCAACAAAAGCCAGACAGGCGGAAGCCGGACGGAAGGGGAGCGCTGATGGCTACGGCGCGGGACGCGGTGATCGTGGGCGCGGTGCGCACGCCGATCGGCAAGGGCAAGCCCGGCGGCGCGCTGTCCGGCGTGCACCCGGTGGACCTGCTCGCGCACACGCTGCGCGCGCTGGTCGAGCGCACCGGCGTGGACCCGGCGCTGGTCGAGGACGTCATCGGCGGCTGCGTCGACCAGGTCGGCGAGCAGGCGATGAACACCACCCGCAACGCCTGGCTGGCCGCCGGGCTGCCCGAGACGGTGCCTGCGGTGACGGTGGACCGGCAGTGCGGCTCCTCGCAGCAGGCCGTCAGCTTCGGCGCGCAGGGCGTCATCGCCGGCGCCTACGACCTGGTGGTGGCCTGCGGTGTGGAGTCGATGAGCCGGGTGCCGATGTGGTCGAACGCGGCCGGGAAGGACCCCTTCGGCCCGGGCGTCGCGGCACGCTACCCCGAAGGGCTGGTCCCGCAGGGGATCAGCGCGGAGCTGATCGCGGCCAAGTGGGGCCTGAGCCGGCAGCGGCTCGACGAGTTCTCCGCCGAGTCGCACCGGCGCGCGGCGACCGCGCACGCCGCCGGCCGCTTCGACGACGAGATCGTCCCGGTCCCGACCGGGGCCGGACTGGTCACCATGGACGAGTCGGTCCGGCCCACGACCACGCCCGAGGTCCTGGCCGGCCTGCGCACCGCCTTCGAGGACCCGACCTACGCCGAGCGCTTCCCGCAGATCGACTGGTCGGTGACCGCCGGCAACAGCAGCCCGATCAACGACGGCGCCGCCGCGCTGCTCATCGCGAGCAGCGAGACCGCGCAGCGCCTCGGCCTGACCCCGCTGGCCCGCCTGCACAGCTTCGCCGTCGTCGGGGACGACCCGGTCATGATGCTCACCGGCATCATCCCGGCCACCGAGAAGGTCCTCCGCCGCGCCGGCCTGAAGCTGTCCGACGTCGGCCTGGTGGAGGTGAACGAGGCCTTCGCCTCCGTGGTGCTGGCCTGGCAGGCCGAGACCGGCGCCGACCTGGCGAAGGTCAACGTCAACGGCGGCGCCATCGCGCTGGGCCACCCGCTCGGCGCCAGCGGCGCGCGGATCATGACGACGCTGGTGCACGAGATGCGCCGTCGCGGAGTGTCCTATGGGCTGCAGACGATGTGCGAGGCCGGGGGACTGGCGAACGCCACCGTCGTCGAAGCACTCTGAGGCCGAGGCTTGTCGAGTGCTGATGCCGGTGGCGTCCGCCCTGCCTTGTAGCGCAGTCGTGCGGTCGTGCTTGGTCAGGCTGTGCCGAGTGTGACGCGGGCGTTGGCCGTGGAACTGGTGAAGCCGGGGGTGGCCGTGTAGGTGGCGGTGTAGCCGAAGATGACGAGGTTGTCGACGGCCAGGATGTTGCCGGCATACCCCTTGTTGAAGGTCGCGGTGCAACTGGCGATGCCGTTGGCGTTGGTGACGGCGGTGCACAGCGGCAGGTTGCCCGCCCGACCGGTGAAGGTGATGGTCTGCCCGGCGATCGGTGCTCCGGTGGCCTTGTCGGTCAGGGTGGCGGACAGGCCGGAGACCTGCACGCCGCCGATGCCGCCGCGGATCAGGGTGGCGGTGGCGGGAGCGGCGGTGAGCACCGTGGTGCTGGTGTTCACGGTCTGCCCTGTGCTGCCGAAGCTTGAGGCGTTGTTCATATCGCCGCTGTAGGTCGCGGTCACCGTGTCGTTGCCGACCGGCAGCGCGCTGGTGGTGCAGGTCGCGATGCCGCTGTTGTTGAGTGCCGCGTTGGCGCACAGCGTGGCGGTGCCAGTGGTGAAGGTGACCGTGCCGGTCGGGTTGTAGGTACCGGTCACTGTCGCGGTCAGTGTCACCGGCTGGCCGAAGGACGAGGGGTTCGGGGTCGAGGTCACGCTCGTGCTGGTGGCCGGGAGCACGTAGGAGATGGTCACCTGGCCGTTGTTGTTCGCGGTCCCGACCGTCGAGTGCGCGAAGCTGGTGCCGGTTCCCGAAGCGGTGGCGAAGCTGCTGCCCCCACCGCCGCCGCCTCCGCTCCCCAAGGTGCCCGTGCTGTTGACCGAGCCGCTGCCGCCACCTCCGCCGGCGAAGTACCCGCCTCCGCCTCCGCCGCCGGCGCCCGTCTCGGTGGCGGCGCAGCCGCCGAAGTAGCTGCCCCCGGCGCCGCCGGTACCGACCGTGGCGCCTGAGAACCCGTTGCCCTGCCCGCCGCCCGTGACGCTGCACGGTGCAGCGGTGCCGCCTGCCCCGCTGGCACCCGCGGTGGTGGTGCTGGTGCTGCCGCCGCCCCCGCCCTGCCCCGGCGATCCTTGGCCGGCGGCGTTTCCTGTGGTACCGCCGGTGGCGTCCGACGTCCCGCCGCTGCCTCCGTTGCCGCCCGCAGCGCTCCCGCCGGTGCCGCCGGCGGCACCACCGCCCCCGGCGACCACCAGGAAGGTGCCACCGGTACTGACGCTCGAGGCCCCGCCTCCGCCTGGGCCTTCCCCCTTGAAACCGGTGACCGGGATGTTTCCGCCCGAGGCGCCGCCGTTGAAACCGCCGACACCTCCCGTCCCGGTGCCGTTGCAGCCCTTGCCGCCGGTCCCTCCGACGTCGATGGTGAAGGTCGTCGCCGCGGTGGTTGTCGGCAGAGTGGTGACGACGTGCGCTCCCGTCCCGCCCGTCCCCGTGACGGAACAGGAGGTGCCGGTGTCGTCGGCGCCGCCGGCCCCGTCCGCGGTGATCGTGACCACCGACCCCGCCGGAACCGTCAGGTTCTGCGCAGCTCCGGTGAAGGTGAAGGTCTGCGACGGATCAGCCCCCTGCGCCGGCACTGATACGGACCTGGCCAGCGCGGCGACGGGTGGAGCCGCGGCAGCCGGCAACGCCATACCGGACAGCAGCGCGCTGCCGACCGCGACCAGTCCACGGGTACGAGCACTCATAGGTGGGTTCGCCTCTCCATTATCACGACGCATGATGGAAAATACTGACGAACCGTATTGAATACTGTGAATCGGTCACATCGAGGTAGCGAGGCGATGAGAGGTCTCGGGTGTCTTATTCGATGCCTGGCCGCGGATCTGGATCTACAAGGCGCTCGCCGAGCGGCTACAGCCGGGCCAGCCAGGTGTGGTCCGGATACACGTGACCGATGAGCTCGGCCAGCCGCTCGCGCTGCGCCGGGCTCAGTTCGGGCAGCGCGCCGTCGAAGTCCGCCTGGTCCTTCGGCCGTGCGTGCTTGGCTTTGAAGAGCAGCGCCAGCTCAGGCCTCAGATAGGGGATGCCGTCGGCGGTGCGGCAGATGATCTCTGAATACGGCAGCCGGATCGTCGGGTCGTGCCGGCAGATCCAGGTGTCGCCCTCATGCGGCTCGCGCATCACGTCGACGACGTAGTCGCCGCTGGACGGGTCGCGCAGCCAGGTCTGGTGGGTGGCGGCCAGGACCTCGGCTGAGGCGTCCGGCCACAGGCAGTTCTGGCCGACCCCGTCGAACACGTAGCCGGGAAACAGGCCGCTGATCGCGCCGAACTCAGCCGCCGGAATCGCGATCTCCAGATCCGCGTGGCGCCTGGTCTGCCGGCCGCGGAACAGGTCCAGGGCCCAGCCCCCGGCGACGTACCAGGGCGCCTCGGCGTCGGCCAGCCGCCGGGTGATCTCGGTCGGGGACCATGCGCGGGCCCATCGTTCGTCGAGGGCTTCGATGTCGGCGGGGGACAGGTCGGTGCGGCCTTCGGCCGGAGGTTCGCTCATCGCAGGGAACTTACCCTCACTTGCCTCGCGTGCCCGACCTTTTTTCCAGCCCTGCGACGTCGGCCATCACCCGCACCTGATGCTCGAAGTACACCTCGCGCGCGTCGATCATGCCGTCCAGCCGCCCGAACACCTCGAACGACACCAGGCCGAACAGCTGCGTCCAGAGCGTGAACGCCATCGCGATCACCGCCTCGGGCGCCATGTCGGCCGCCAGTTTCGGCACCGGCCCGGGCACCCGGTCGATCAGCGCGCGCAGCTCCGCGTGCGTCGCCTCCGGCAGCGGCCGGGGCGGCAGTGCCGGGCGCAGCCCCTGCACGGCGCCGTCGATGAGGATCCCGACGATCGTCACCACGATCTCGGAGGCCGGGCCGGTCGTCTCCGGCGGCGCCGCGTAGCCGGGCACCGGGCTGCCGTAGATCAGCGCGTACTCGGCCGGGTTCGCCAACGCCCACGTGCGCACGCCGTTCGCCAGCGCCAGCAGCCGTCCCGGCAGATCGGCGCGGGGCACCTCCGCCTCGGCGGCCTTCGCGTCGGCGGCCAGGGTCGTGTAGGCGTCGGTGATCAGCGCGGTCAGCAGCGCGTCGCGGCTCGGGAAGTACCGGTACAGCGCCGACGGGACCAGGCCCGCGTCCCTGGCCACGGCGCGCAGCGACAGGTTCGCGCCCTCGGCGGCCAGATGCCGCTTGGCGATCTCCCGGATCTGCTCGACCGTCTCGGCCCTTACCCGGGCACGCAGTGATGGCACCGACATGACACCCATTCTCGCACAACAGAGAACGCCCGACCGGTCAGAGAACACTGTTCTTGACACGGCGCCGACCCGGTGTGACAGTAGAAGCGAGAACAGTGTTCTCTCACGAGAACGATGTGCACGAGAAACCAGGAGAGCGCCATGTCCACCCACGTCATAGTCGGTGCCGGCCCCGTCGGCACGGCCACCGCCACCCTCCTCGCCGACCGCGGCGAGCACGTCCGCGTCATCACCCGTCGCGGCACCGGCCCCGACCATCCCGGCATCGAGCGCATCGCCGCCGACGCCTCGGACGCGGCGGCGCTCGCCGAGGCCGGCACCGGCGCGACCGCCCTCTACAACTGCGCCAACCCGCCCTACAACCGCTGGCCCCTCGACTGGCCGCCCCTGGCCGCCGCCTTCCTGCACGCCGCCCGCACCACCGGCGCGGTGCTGATCACCACCGGCAACCTGTACGTCTACGGCCCGCCGGACGGCCCCATGACCGAGCAGCACCCCCTGCGGCCAGCCGGCACGAAGGCCGGCGTCCGCGCCCGCATGTGGGAAGAAGCCCTCGCCGCCCACGAAGCCGGCGACCTGCGCACTGCCGAGATCCGCTCCTCGGACTACCTCGGAGCCGGCACCCAGACCCTGTTCAGCATCGCCGTCCTGCCCAAGATCCTGGCCGGCAAGCGCGCCGCCGTCCCCGCCGACCCCGACGCCCCGCACACCTGGACCCACGTCGCCGACGTCGCCCGCATGCTGGTAGCCATCGCAGACGACGAACACGCCTGGGGCCGCGCCTGGCACACCCCCAGCCCCGCCCCGGCCTCCATCCGCGACCTGGCCACCGCCGCCGCCTACCTCGCCGCCAAGCCAGAGCCCCGCCTTTCCGCCCTGCCCGCCGCAATGCTCTGGCTCGGCGGCCTCACCGACCCGATCGTCCGCGAGATGCGCGAGACGCAGTACCAGTTCCGCAAGCCGTTCGTCATGGACTCCACAGCCGCCACCGAGCGCTTCGGCATACAGCCGACGCCGATCGAGGTCGGGCTGAAGGAGATGATCGCGGCGCCGAGGGTCACGGTCGCGCGGTGAAGTTCCAGGGCGAACGGCCGCTACGGCTCCTGCCCAGTGACGTCCCACCGGTGTTCGACCCGCGCGATCTTCCAATAGGCGATCGCGGCCGCCCAGACCGCGACGAACGCGCCGACGATGACGAACCCCACATTGTTCAGGTTCAGGTTCGCGATCCAGTCGGTGACCGGGTTGACGACGCCGAACTGGTCGTGGACCACGCCGACGAGCTCGACGCTGCCGATGATCAGGGCGACGGCCACCGACAGGCCGGTGATGGTGAGGTTGTAGTAGACCTTGCGGATCGGGTTGGAGAAAGCCCAGTGGTAGGCGAAGTTCATGAAGGTGCCGTCGAGGGTGTCGAACAAGGTCATGCCCGCGGTGAACAGCAGCGGCAGGCACAGGATCGCGTACCAGGGCAGGCCGGCCGCGGCGCTGGAGCCGGCCAGGGCCAGCAGCAGCACCTCGGTGGCGGTGTCGAAGCCGATGCCGAAGAGCAGTCCGACCGGGTACATCTGGCCCGGGCGGCTGATGGACTTGGTGAGCCGGCCCAGGATCCGGTTCATGAAGCCGCGCTTGTCCAGCTGCGCGGTCAGGGCGGCCTCGTCGTACTCGCCGCGCCGCATCGCCTTGTACACCTTGTAGATCCCGATCAGCGCGACCAGGTTCAGGATGCCGATCAGGTACAGGAAGGTGCCCGAGGCAGTCGTGGACACCACGCCGAGCGACTGCCGCGTGCCGGACTTGTCGTCGGTGAGGTCCGTGGCCTGCCGGGCTCCGGCGGCGATCGCCGCGGCCAGCGCGACGACGATCGTCGAGTGTCCGAGCGCGAACCAGAATCCGACGGACACCGGCCGCTTGCCGTCGGCCATCAGCTTGCGCGTGGTGTTGTCGATCGCGGCTATGTGGTCGGCGTCGAACGCGTGGCGCATGCCGAGGGTGTAGGCGGTGATGCCGAGGCCGAATCCGAAGACCTGCTTGCCGACGGTGTAGTGATGCGGGGCGACCAGGCCGGCGAGGATCCCGAACGCCGCGACGTGCATCCCCACGATCACCGCCAGCAGACCGGCGAAGCGCAGCCAGTCGGTACGGAGCCAGCGCAGCGGCGCCGAGGACGGATTCCGGACAGGCCGGTCAGGGTTGTTCGCAGGCACGCTCACGCGGCTCGCCTCCAGCACCTCGTGGATGGTCGATTCTCGGTGCCGTGGCCGGTCTCCTGGCTGACGGGTCGACGCCCCGGCTCCGCCTTCCCAGACGCGGTCGCGTCCAGTGGCCGCCGCCGCGCGTACTCCGCGCGGCCGGCATGGAGCCGGTGCATTCCCGATCACAGTGGCGAGGGCCGCTCCGGTTTTCCACCGGTCTTCCCGAGCACCACGGCATGGTCACCGTAGCGAGCGGCCCGAAACTGGGCAAGGCGCGCCCGCTCGGCTTGACGCCACCGCGGCGCGGTGGTCAGATCCGGGACGTTGTTGGATCTGGATTTCGACGTCGCTGAGGGATGGGCTATGAGCATGCAAGGCCGCCGCGTGGGGATCCTCGCGACCGTCGTGGTGGTGATCGGCGCCGCGGTCGGAGTCGGGATCGCGGTGAGCTCGAACTCTGCCAAGCCGAAGGCCTACGTCCCGCTGACCGACGGCTCGATGGTCGCCGACAAGTATGCGAACCCTGCGAACAAGGCCACGGCCCTGGCCTACGGTCCGGCGACGGCCCCGCACACCTTGACGATCTTCGAGGACTTCCGCTGCCCCTTCTGCAGGGCGCTGGAGACCGGATCGGCGTCCGTGTACAAGGCGTACGCGGCGAAGGGGACCTTGCGGGTGCTGTTCCATCCGGTGACGCTGATCGACACCAAGGACAACGGCAGCGGCTCGTTGCAGTCCGGCAACGCCGCGGCCTGCGCCGCGCAGGCCGGGAAGTTCGACGAGTACCACGACGTGCTGTTCGCCAACCAGCCGGACGAGACCACCGACGGCTACAGCAGCACCGCGACGCTGATCGCCTTGGCCAAGCAGGTGCCAGGCCTGGACACGCCGGCGTTCGAGTCCTGCGTGAACGCCGGCACCTACAAGGGCCTGGTACAGCAGAACTGGTCGGACTTCAACGCGCTGCAATTGCAGGGGACACCGACGCTGATGCTCGACGGCAAGGCCCTGACACTGCCGGACAACTTCTGGAAGGCGTCCAAGGACGGCGCGTCGCTGGCCGGATCGGATCCGGCGGTGCTGCGGCAGGTGTTCCAGGCCGCGGGGCTTCCGGCACTCTGATCGGCGAAGGCTTTCCGCCGGCGTGCAATGTCACCCGAATGCCGCAGTCAGACCCCGACATCGGGTTGGCGCTCCGATCCGCGGAATAGCTTTGAGACATGAGCGGATCCACGCGAGACTCGGCGGAGCAGGAAAGCGGACCGACCCAGCCCGTTGCGAACGCCACGCAAGCCGCCGACGCGCTCGTGCTGTTCGGCATCACCGGCGATCTCGCCAAGAAGATGCTGCTGCCCGCGCTCTACGAACTCGTCCGCAAGCAATCGCTGGACGTGCCCGTCGTGGGCGTCACCCGCAGCGGCTGGACCATCGAGCGTCTGCGCGAACACGCGCACGACGCGGTCGCGGCTCACGGCGAGGTCGACGAGGACGCCTTCTCACGCTTCGCCGACCTACTGCGCGTGGCGCGCGTCGACTACGACGAGCCCGCCAGCTTCCGTTCGATTGCCGAGCAGACGCGCGGGAGCCGTTTCCTCGCGCACTACCTGGCCATCCCGCCCAATCTGTACGCCAAGGCCGCCGAGTGCCTCGCGGAAGCCGGACTCGCCGACCAGGCCAGATTGATCGTGGAGAAGCCGTTCGGCCGCGACCTCGAGTCCGCGCGCACACTGCAGGTGGAGCTCAGCGAGCACTTCCCCGAGGAGCGGCTCCGTCGTGTCGACCATTATCTCGGCAAGGACGCCATCGAGGACCTGCTGACGATCCGCTTCGCCAACACCCTGCTCAGCGAGCTCATGCACCGCCACCACGTGCGCGGCGTGCAGATCACCATGGCCGAGGACTTCGACGTGGCCGACCGCGGCGGCTTCTACGACGGGGCCGGTGCGGTGCGCGACGTCGTCCAGAACCACATGCTCCAGATGCTCGCTTATCTGGTCATGGAAGCCCCTCGCACCGGCGCGGCCGCCGACATCCTCGATGAGCGTGCCCGCGCTCTCAGGGCCGTGCGCACCGTTCAACCCGACGAGTACGTGCGCGGCCAGTACGAGGGCTACACGGACGTCCATGGCGTCCGGCCGGGGTCGACCACCGAGACGTACGCCGCGCTGCGCACCTTTGTGGACACCGACCGCTGGGCCGGCGTGCCGTTCACCCTGCGGACCGGCAAAGCCCTGCCCGCCTCGGCGACCGAGATCGTCGTCGAACTCCACAGAGCTCCGTTCGGCTACTTCCACACGGCCTGTGCGCAGGAGACAGGGCCGAACCTCATCCGATTGCGGATCAGCCCCGACGCCGGGGTCATCTTCGATCTGCTCGCCCAACACGAGGGTGACGCGGAGACCGTCGACCACGTTTCGGCCAAGACCGACTTCACCTACCTGACCGGCAGCGGCACGGCGGCCTACGAACTCGTGCTCACCGACGCGGTCAGCGGTGACCCGCGACGCTTCACCCGGATGGACATGGTCGAGGAGTCCTGGCGCATCGTCGGCGATCTCCTCGACCCCGAGGACGCTCCCACCATCTACCGGAAAGGCAGCTGGGGACCCCCTGAAGCCGTCGATCTGACCGCGGACGGCTGGCGCTGACCAACCAGAACGCGCGCGGCGTGCCGATCAGAGCTGTGCTGATCAGAGCTCTGGAAGTGCGAAGACGTCGGCGGTGGCCTGCTAAAGGCGAGAGGTGAGTTCGGCCACGATGTCCGCCGCCGGCTGTGACTTCTTCGCGAGTGCGACGCTTTGTCCGGCCCACATCGAAAGCGCCTCGATGTCACCGGTGGTCCCGGCCATCGGCGGTGCCGGCTCGTAGCGCACGATCGGTTCGCCGGAGGCGAAGTGGGCGATCACGTCGTCTACTCCCGGACGCTGCGTGAGCGGCGGGCGGCCTGCGGCCTGCCAGGTGTCGGAGGTCGAGTTGCGGAGCGCGCGGTGGGGAGAGTCGGGCCACCCGACCGAGTACAGGTCGGGGTACCGCTGCGGATCGGTCTCGGAAGCGGCGATCACCCGGCGCCGGTAGTCCTGGTGGATCGGCATCTCCTCAGCCAGCAGGAATCGCGTGCCCAGCCACGCGGCCTGGGCGCCCAGCGCCAGCACCGCCGCGACTCCTCGGGCGTCACCGATCCCGCCGGCCGCGATCACCGGCACCGGCGCCACCGCGTCCACCACAGCCGGCACCAGCGGCAGCGTCGCGACGCCGCCCCACACGTGCCCGCCGGCCTCCCAGCCCTGCGCGACGACCACGTCCACGCCGGATGCGACTGCCCGCCGCGCCTCCTCGGCGGTGCCGACGGTGTGCATGACGATCCCCCCGGCGTCGTGGACCTGCTCGATGTAGCCGCTGGGATCACCCAGGAAGAACGACACGATCCGCAAGCCGGCCTTCAAGGCCTGGTCCAGGCGACCGTGACGATCTTCGGTGAGCACGAGGTTGCCGCAGAACGGCCGCGCGGTCAGCGCCGCCGTCTCACGAACCACGGCTCCGACGTCCTGCGACCATGTCAGAGTCACCATGCCGAGCCCGCCGGCATTCGAAACCGCCGCGGCCAGCGAGGGAACCGCGACCATGGGGGCCAGGACGATCGGCTGCTCGATCCCCAGCAGTTCACACACGGGTGTGGGCACCGCGCTCACCCCTTGCTCGGCTCGACGTACGAGGTCGGCCTCGACCCGGGGGACCGCCGGTCCCATCCGTGGAACTTCGAGTAGTCCCCGGCCTCCCACGCCTCGTGCAGCCCCGGAGTGCTCAGATCCCAGTCCGGGCGGATCTCGGCGGTCGCCGTGCGCAGGTCGTGCCACAGGTCGTAGAACGACGGGCGCCCCCAGAACCAGTAACCGTTGTAGATGCTGTGGATGACAAGTCCCGGCTTGAGCACAAGCGTGTGCGGGATCATCGGGTTGTGGTCGGGGTCGGTGTACTCCTGGATGTCCAGATCCTTCTGGACGGTCCGCTCAGGGTCGGACAGGAAAGGCCACTGGGCGCCCACCGAGGCGCGGAACTCCTGCAGCGTGTGATGGTCGTCGGTGGCGATCGTGGCCACCTGGGTATACCCCACCGCGATCTTGGCATAGTTCTCGGCCAGCTCAAGGTGCTGCCGGTGCTCTTTCGGGCAGTAGTTGCCACGCGCCAGCGTCAGGATCAACGGGTCCCGGCCCTGGATCTCGCTCAGCGTGCGGACGGTGCCGGTGTGATCGGGCAGCGCATAATCGGGGAAAGTCCCACCAGGGACGATGTCGGAACGCACGGGATGACCGCCTCTCGTTCGGCGCCGCAGCTGCGACCTGCACGGTGCACATTTCCGCTACACGCGGGCGCTCACTACGACGGCAGCTCGCTCCCGGCCTGTTCGCTGACCATGTAGCGCGCGTACCAGTCCGGCCAGTTCGGGTCCTCCGCGCCGGTGCGCGTCTCATGTTCGCCGTGCGCAGCCGCCGCACGGCGCAGCGCACTAGCCAGGTCCGTGGCAGAGGAGAACGTAGTGACCGAAGGGTCCAGGCGACCGGGCAGCCGGGTCGTGATCTCCTGCACGAGCCAGCCGTTCCCATCGGGGTCGCTGAAAGACAGGAACGAGCCGTAGCTGCTGCGCTTCGGGGCCGGCCCGGACACCCGGGCGTCGGTACCGCCGTGGTGGAAGACGCCGCCTGCGTCGTGGAACACCTCGCTGGGCTGGGCCCCGCCCCGCTTGAGCTCGTCGCGCGCCGCCTCGATGTCGTCGACGACCAGGTGCAGGCCCTGCGCGGTACCTGGAGCCTGCTCCGTGACGGACTTGCCGAAGATGACCGACGACGGGGAACCGGGCGGCGTCAGCTGCACCACCCGGAAGGAGTCGTCGGTGCTGACGTCGGCATCCAGCCGCCAGGCCAGTCCCGTGTAGAAGTCCTTGGCCCGGTCCACGTTCGCGACCGGCAGCACGACGACTTCCAGTTTCATGTCCATCACGTGTGCTCCTCCCACTTCCCGTCCAGCCTGGTACGGTGCGCGGCCGACCGCATCCGGAAAGGGGCTCGGGCGGCGCCGGAGCCAGGCGGGACGTACCGTGGAGGAACTGCGTGCCCGGCTTCGAGTCTGGACAATCCCATGAGCACAACCCCATGAGCACAACCCCATGAGCACGACGAAGAAGGTTGCCATCGTCACCGGTGCGTCGCAGGGTATCGGTGCGGCCCTCGCACAGGCGTTCCGCCAACGGGGGTACCTGCTCGTCGCGGTCGCCCGATCAATGCCGGCGTCCGAGGATCCGGACGTCCTCGCCGTTTCCGGCGACCTGTCGCAGCCGGGGACCGGCGCCAGGATCGTCGAGCAGACGATGGCCCGGTTCGGCCGGATCGACACACTGGTGAACAACGCCGGGGTGTACGTCGAGAAGCCTTTCACCGACTACACCGACGCCGACTACAACCTGATGACCGGCGTCAACCTGCGCGGCTTCTTCGACGTCACGCGCGCCGCCATCCCCGCGATGCTCGCCGGCGGCGACGGCGGCCACGTGGTGTGCGTGTCCACGTCGCTGGTCGACCGGGCCAACGCGCGAATCCCCGCAGCACTCGCCTCGCTGACCAAGGGTGGACTCGTCGCGGTCACCAGGGAACTGGCCATCGAGTACGCGGCCCGCGGCATCCGCGCCAACGCCGTCTCGCTCGGCGTCATCCGAACCCCGATGAACCCCGACAGCCCGGGCGGCGAACTGGCCGCGCTGCACCCGCTGGGGCGGATGGGCGAGATCGACGACGTCGTCGAGGCGATCATGTATCTGGAGCAGGCCCCGTTCGTCACCGGCGAGATCCTGCATGTCGACGGCGGCCAGAGCGCCGGTTTCTGATCCTCATTCCGCCCTGCCAGGGAAGGCAGGCGCCCAGTCCCCCCTCGGGTCGGTGGTCTGCCCCACCTCGATCAGGTGGCCGTCGGGATCGCGGAGGTAGCAGCGGGTCTCGTACGGGTGCTGCTTCGGCGGCGTCAGGAACTGGGCACCACGGGCGCTCCACTCGGCGTACACGGCCTCGATGTCCTTGACCCGGAAATTCAGGAAGCTGGTGACCCGGTCGGGATCGCGCGGGGTCTCCAGGGTGACCGTCGGCTTGTCGTCGGTCGGACCGCCGCCGGTGTTGATGACGATCCAGGTGTTGGACACAGCGACGACGGTCGGCACTCCGTCGAAGATCGTGGTGCCGCCGAGCACCTCGGTGTAGAAGCGCCGAGAGCGCTCGACATCGTCCGAGACGATGAAGTGTCCCAGCAGAATGCCCTCGAGGGGCGGTGGGAGCTCGACCATCGGATACCTCCATAGCAAGGAGCCGCAGACGTCAGAAGGCGAGTTGCTGGCCGCCGTCGATGTCGTAGGTGGCTCCGGTGAGGGCGGTGTTGGTCATGAGGTGGACCGCGAGGGCGGCGACGTCGCCGGGGGTGACGACGCGTCCGATCGGGAGCTTCGCGGTGAGTTCGGTCCGGCGTGCGTCGAGTTGGTCCTCGAGCAGTGAAGCCGACAGCGGGGTGTCGACGAATCCCGGGGCGATGGCGTTGACGCGGGCTGGTGCGATCTCCAGGGCCAGCGCGGCGACGAACGGCGGCATCACGGCGCTGACCGCGGAGGCGATGCCGACGCCGGGTGCGACGCGACGCGAGCCGGAGTCGCCCATGAAGATCAGCGAGCCCCCGGGCCTCATCGTGCCGATCGCGTTGCGCGCGACCTCGAGTCCCAGCTCCACGTGGCCGGCGAGGGAGTCGCGCAGCTGTGCCGAGTCCATGGTGAGCACAGGGCCGTAGTGCGGACCCCCGGCCGTCACCATCACATGGTCGATCGGTTCCGGCAGGTCCTGGAAGAACCGCTTCAGGGCCGCGGAGTCGGTGGCGTCGAAGGCTGCGGTTTGTCGCGCGCCGACTTCGTCTGCCGCCTGCTTGAGCCGGTCTGCGTTGCGACCGGTGAGGACGACCTCGGCGCCCTCGGCCCGGGCGCGCAGGGCGGTCTGGAGACCGATCCCCGAGCTGCCGCCGATCAGGACGACGATCTGGCCGAGGAGCTCCGGGTCGTGCCGGGGCGAAGCGGTGTCGGTCGTGCCGGTCATCAGCGCTCCTTGGTGGATTGGTTTGGTGGATTGTCGCGGTTCGGGTCCGGACCTCGGGCGGTGCGTGGTTTGTCAGGGTTCTGGGTCACTGGCGCGAGGTGGATCGTGCAGTGCGGACTTGAGTGCGTCCACGGCCAGGCGGCGGGCGAGGTTGGCGGCGTTGGTGTCGCGCAGGCTGTCGAGCATCAGGAAGTCGTGCACCATCCATGCGCGCACGGACGGCTCCCCACTCGCCGGCGTCCACCTCGACCCACTCCTCGTGGATCTCGGGCTTCGCCACGCCGGCGCCCGACTGCAGCTGATCGAACAGGGCTCTGGCTTGGTCCAGGGCCATCTCGTAGATCCGCGGATGCGGGTCGGTCTCCTCGGCCAGCCGCTTCGCGTCCGGCTCCAGAACGGGTGCGGTCGGCGCGAGTGTGGTTGTGGCCGTCATCGGGTCTCCTCACATGCGCTGGACCGAGGCTGTACGCGGACGTTGCGCGTGCCTGCTCCTTCCAGGAGAACCACGCCACCGGAGGTCATGCCTTCGTGATGGTTCTGCCTGGCATCGGCTCGGCGAGTTCGGTTCGCCATTCGGGCGCCCCGAAGGGGTCGGCGAAGTACTGCGTCTCGTGGACCACATGCTCGTGGTCGAATTCCATGACGCTCACCGAGTAGCTGGGCACGCCGTCGTACGTGATGACGCACTCGCTCACCCACAGATCCCCGGCGCCGGTGATTCGCAGGACTGTGAAATGGCGGTTTGCCGGGTGTCCACCGCGTTGCGCCGAAATCGCCTCGCGGCCGCGGAATCGCTCACCCGACTGCGGGTAGTCGAGAACCGCGTCAGCGTCGTACACAGCGTGCTCGGCTTCGATGTCCCCGCCTTCTGATGCTCGCCAGTGTTCCTCGATGGCGGCCCTGATGCGGTCATCCCGATCCATCGAGCCGCCCCTTCTGCCCTATTTTGGCTACTTGACGATGTTTGCTCACGTCCACCGTAAACGCGCGCACGACCGTGCGCATCGGGACTGCCGTCCCGTAGCGGCGTCAGAACGTTCGGCGCCACAAGTTGCCCGATCTGAAGCCCGGCATATCGTGGGGTGTGTTCACGGGAACGTCTCAGTGATCAACGACGATCTGGGCGCCGGGCCCGAGCCGGGCGGGAGGCAGATCATGGCGGACCCTTCGTATGACGTCATCGTGATCGGCGGCGGCGCGCCCGGAGAGCACTGTGTGGGAGCGCTCGCCGACGGAGGTCTGCGTGTCGCCCTCGTCGAGCGAGACCTCGTCGGCGGCGAGTGCTCCTATTACGCGTGCATCCCCTCCAAGTCGCTCCTGCGTCCGGGCGAGGCGGTGCGGCACGCGCGGGATGCGGGCGCGACCGCGCAGGTCGACGTGAAGGCAGCGCTTGATTGGCGCGATTTCATCGTCTCCGGCTATTCCGACAGCGGCCAGGCCGACTGGCTGGCGGACAAGGGCGTCGACCTGCTGCGCGGCACCGGCCGCCTCGCGGGGCCGGGCGTGGTGGACGTGGACGGGCGGCGCCACACGGCCCACGACGTGGTCGTGGCCACAGGTTCGGACGCCGTGATCCCACCGGTCCCGGGCCTGCGCGAGCTCGCGGGCATCTGGACGAATCGCGAGGTCACCGGCATGAAGACGGTTCCACGGCGCCTGCTGATACTCGGCGGAGGACCCGTGGGCGTCGAGATGGCCCAGGCCGTACGCCGGCTCGGGGGCGAGGTGGCGCTTGTCGAGGGAGCTTCTCATCTGCTGTCCCACGAGCCCGAGCCGTTGGGCGAGGCACTCGGCGACGTCCTGCGCGACGACGGCATCGAGCTGCATCTCGGCGTGCAGGCGACCGGAGCGCGGCGCGAAGGCGGGGACTACGTTTTGTCTCTCGAGGATGGCGTTGAACTGCGCGGCGACCATCTCTTGGTGGCCACAGGCCGTCGCCCGAGGCTGCCCGAGGGCCTGGACACGGTCGGTGTCGAAGCGGGCCGCCACGGCATCGAGGTGGACGCGCGCCTGCGCGCCGGGGAGCGGCTGTGGGCGCTGGGCGACGTCACCGGCGTGCGGCTGCTCACCCATGTCGGCAAGTACCAGGCCGAGGTGATCGCCTCGAACCTCCTGGGCGAGCCGCGGGAAGCCCACTACGAGGCCATCCCGGACGCCGTCTACACCGACCCGCAGGCGGCCTCGGTGGGCGTGCACGAGGATCGGTTCAGCGCGACGGCGCGGCTGTCCGAGGTGGCCAAGACGGCCACATACACGCACGCCTACGCGAAATCGAACGGCTTCCTGACCCTGCTCAGCGATGGCGAGGTGGTGACCGGCGCCTACGCGCTCGGTCCGGAGGCCGGCGAATGGCTCCAGCAAGCCACGCTCGCCATCCGTGCCCGGGTCCCGATCGACGTGCTCCGCGATGTGATCCAGCCGTTCCCGACCTTCTCAGAGATCTATAGCGACGCTCTGCGCGCGCTACGCATCCAGATCGTCGGCGCACGCGATGCGGTGAAGTCATCGACGCATGCCGGGCACTGACGCATGCCGGGCACTGATTCGGCTTGAGCGCCGGAGAGCATATCGACTTCACCCGAATGGCGGCTGCTTACGGGAGGAGGATGTCGTATGGCCACGCTGGTCTCGGTGAACGTCGGCATGCCCAAGGACGTCGCTTGGCGTGGCACGACGGTTCGCACGGGCATTTGGAAGCAGCCCGTTACCGGGCCTGTGACGGTGCGGCGGCTCAATCTGGACGGCGACGGACAGGGCGACCTTGCCGGACATGGCGGCGAGCAGCGCGCCGTCTTGGTCTACCAGCTCGAGTCCTATCGCCACTGGCAGCAGTACATGAAGCGGGACGACTTCGTTCACGGGCAGTTCGGCGAGAACTTCACCGTGGACGGACTGGCCGACGACGAGGTCTGCATCGGCGACCGCTACGGGATCGGCGAGGCGGTGTTCGAGGTCACCCAACCCCGCGTGACGTGCTACCGCGTGGGGCTTCGGCTCGGAGAACCGCAGATGGCCGCGCTGCTCGTATCCCACCATCGCCCGGGCTTCTACATGCGCGTGTTGACGGAAGGGCGGGTACGGGCCGGGGACGAGATCGTGAAGATCGCCTCAGGCCCCGAGACGATGACCGTCGCGGAGATCGACGCACTGCTCTACCTGCCCGGCCACCCCAGGCAGGGACTCGAACGCGCCCTGCGCATCCCCGCGCTGAGCCCTGGATGGCAGACCTCGTTCCGGGCCCTGCTCGCCGACGCGGACGGCGATTCCCAGAGCGAGAGCGGTAACAGTGGTCTGACGATCACCGCTCCGCCCCCGGCCTGGCCCGGGTTCCGTCCGCAGGAGATCGTCGGCATCGAACCGGAGAGCGCGAGCATCTTCTCGCTCACCCTGGCATCCGTCGACCACGAACCCCTCCCGGCCGCGCTGCCGGGGCAGTACCTCGGGATCCGCCTGCAGCCGGACCCGCAGGGACCGCCGGTCATCCGCAACTACTCACTGTCCGGCCGGCCGGGCGCCGAGACGTACCGCATCAGCGTCAAGCAGGAGCCGCACGGCGTTGCCAGCACCTACCTGCGTCAGCACGCAAGAGTCGGTGACACTCTCGATGTGGCCGCTCCGCGGGGCACGTTCCTGCTGAAGGATGCCGATACCCCGGTTCTGCTGCTGTCCGCCGGCGTCGGCGCCACCCCGGTCCTGGCCATGCTCCAAGCCCTGGCCGCGCAGCGTTCGCCGCGCAGGGTCTGGTGGCTCCACGCGGCTCGAGACGGCGCGAACCATCCGTTCGCCGAGGAAACGCGCACGCTGCTCGGCCGGCTGCCCGCGAGTCGGTCGTTCATCTTCTACAGCGCTCCGCGCGACACCGATCGCCCCGGCGTCGACTACACGTCCGCCGGACGACTCGAACTCGAGCGGGTCCGTGACCTGCAGCCGCCTCAGGACGCTGATGCCTACATCTGCGGCCCGGAAACGTTCATGAAGGACATGACCGAGGCGCTGGCGGCCTGCGGACTGTCGGCCTCGCGGATCCACATCGAGATCTTCGGGGCCAGGTCCGCCATCACCCCCGGCGTGGTGGCCGGACCCGCTCCGGCGCCACACCAGCCGGCCCGTGTCCCCGGCGGACGAGCGGGGCCGTCCGTGTCCTTCACCCGCAGCGGTCTGACAACCCCCTGGCACCCCGAATACGGGACCCTGCTCGAACTCGCAGAAGCCTGCGACGTCCCCGTCCGCTGGTCCTGCCGTACAGGCGTATGCCACACCTGCGAAACCGCCCTGGTCACCGGCAGCGTCGGCTACTCACCGGAGCCCGTGGAGCTCCCGGCTGAGGGAAGCGCCCTCATCTGCTGTTCAACACCCACTGCCGATATCGGTCTGGACCTGTGAACAGGATCGTGCACCCCACCAGCCACGAGAGCCGTCGGACGGCTGGAACGGACGGACCGTAGCGGACCGTCTGGCGCGCGGGCGGTACGCACCCGTGCTTATGGTGGCGAAAAGGGTGAAGAAGGAGGTCTTTTCCATGGCCAAGGTGCTTTTCATCGTCAGCGGAGCTACCTATTGGGTCCTGAAGGACGGCACGCGGTATGCGACCGGCTACTGGGCCGAGGAGTTCGCGAATCCGTACAAGATCCTTACCGAGGCCGGTCACGAGGTCGTGGTCGCGACGCCGAGGGGCGTGACGCCGAACGTCGACATGATGAGCCTGCGCCCCGAGATGGTCGGCGGCAACGAGGCGGCCCTGGAGCTGGAGGCCATCATCCGTTCCGCGGAGGCGATGCGTCGGCCGCTGCAGTTGTCGGACGTGCGCCTGGAGGACTACGACGCCGTCTACCTGCCGGGCGGCCACGGACCCATGGCGGACCTGGCGTTCGACGCCGACGTGGGCCGACTGCTGACCCAACAGCTGACCTCGGGCAACCCGCTGTTCATCGTCTGCCATGCCCCCGCCGCACTCCTGGCCACCAGGATCCACGGTGAGTCTCCGTTCAAGGGCTTCCACATCACCTGCTTCACCAACGATGAGGAGGAGGGCGTCGGGCTCGCCCCCCTGGCGCCGTGGCTGCTCGAGACCGACGTGAAGGAGAAGGTCGGGGTGAAGTTCAGCCGCGGCCCCATGTGGAAGCCGTACATGGTGGAGGACCGCAACCTGGTCACGGGGCAGAACCCGGCCTCGGCGGCGATCCTTGGCAACCGGATGCTCGAAATTCTAAAGTGACCCAGCCCTAAAGTGATCCAGCCCTAAAGTGACCCAGCCTCCTGGACGATCGCGGCATGAGCCGCTCTCCGGTCGCCGGTACCCGCACCGACGCCGTGAGCCCCTCCGCCCTTCCTCGTCCGGAGCCGCCCCCGCACGCCCGCCGCCAGCAGCATCAAGACCGCGGCCGCGGTCCACATGCCCAGCACGACCTCAGCGTGCCCGCCGCCGTGCCCGTGAAAGAACGCCGTCGAGCGGATCAGCGTGGCGGCGGCGCCGGCGGGCAGGTCCTGGCCGATCCGGCCCCAGGGGGTGGGGAGGAGCTCGGGGGCGCTCGACGCTGCCGACAGAGGGTTGGAGAGCAGCATCATGATCGCGCCGGCGGCGGCGAAGCCGAAGCGGCCGACGAGCGAGGCCGTGGCGGTGCTGAAGAGGCTGATGGTGGCGATCGGCGCCGCGGTCGCCGCGGCCAGGGGGAGGAACGCGCCGGGCAGGAAGGCCAGGGCGTGGCCGGCTATCAGGGCGACGGAGGCGCCGCCGCCGAGAGCGAAGAGCAGGGTGCCGAGGGCTCTTTCGCGCAGGCGGGGGAGCTTGATGGTGAGCAGGACTCCGCCGATCAGGGAGGACATCACCACCGGGAGGACCATCGAGGTGAACGCCGCGCCGTGCGGGTCGGCCGTCGATGCCGGGACCACGTCGGTCACCTCGGCCGGGGTGCCGGTGGACGCTGCCGAACCGGTGGAGTCGGGGGACGTTGCCGAACCGGTGGAGTCGGGGGATGCCAGATGTGAGCCGACTTCGGTGAGCAGGGCCGCGACCGTCGGGCTGGCGGCGGAGGCGACGAGCATGTGCGGGCCCTGACTTGTCACGACCACGGCCCCGTACGCGTCCCGATCGGTGAGCGCGGCGCGTGCGCTCGCCTCGTCGGAGACTTCGCGCACCGCGAAGGCGCCCGGCGCGGCGTGCTCCAGCCGCTGCTCGATCGTCGCGCGCAGCGGGGCGGGGGCGCTCACCACCAGCGGGACCTTGTGCGGGGCGCTGTGGGCGGCCGGTGCGGTGAACGCGAACACCATCAGCGCCTGGATGCCGACGGCGGCCAGGGCGACACCGGTCGGACGGGTGAGATGCCTCATGGCGGTCCCCTTAAAAAGAATGCTCGTTTTGTTTTATCGCCGACACCCATGCTCACCGGATCGGCCCGCATTGTCAAGAACGAGCGTTCGTTTTAGGTTGTACCTGTGCCCAAGGTCTCCGCAGAACACGCCGCCGCCCGACGGGAGCAGATCCTGTCCGCCGCGCAGCGCTGCTTCGCGCGCAAGGGCTTCCACACCACCTCGATGAACGACGTCTTCGCCGAGGCCGGACTGTCCGCCGGCGCCGTCTACAGCTACTTCAAGAGCAAGGACGAGATCATCGCCGCGATGGCCGAGCGGGCCGTCCGCACGATCATCCCGTTCTTCGACACAGTGCTGGCCGAGCACCCCGCGCCGGCCCTCGAAGACGTGATGCGCCGCTACACGCTCCAGCTCCAGGACCTGGCCGCCGGCCCCGGCTCGGTGGCCCCGCAGGTGTGGGCCGAGGCCACCCACAACCCGGCATTGGTCCCCATCGTCACCGCCAACATGCAGCGGATGCGCGACTTCTGGACCGAGATCGCCCGCCGCGAACTGGCCGCCGGCCGCCTCGCCCCGGACGCCGACCCCGAGGCGGTCGGCACCTTCCTGTTCATGACGACCCCGGGCTACATGTTCGGCCACCTGCTACTCGGCGACCTCAGCCCCGAGACGATGGAGCGCGGGCTGCGCGGCCTGCGTAGGCCGTAGCGCAGAACGCCCCCAGCCCCCTGAAGACCGTCCGGACCGGCTGCGGGGTCGTAACGGTGGACCAGCGAATCAGAGATCAGATGGCCGGCACCCACAGCGCCGTGCGGCTGGTTGGGTCAGGTTCACTTGGCTGAGGAATCTTCGTTGGTCAGAGCCCTTCTGTCGTCTAGCTCGCGAGCACCGGCAGCTCTTGTCTGAACCGTCCCGACGATCTTGTTACGGGCGAGGTGTAGGGCATGGAAAGCGAGCGCGTATGCTTCCGAGGCCGCATATCGCCGGTGATCGCCGGACTTGCTGATGCAGGCGCCGGCCGTATACGTATTTGGGGAGGGTTCCGCACGTCATGAGCAGCCGCTTGAAGCCATCTGCGACTCGCCTGTCGGCTCTTGCCGTCGGCACGTCCCTTGCCGCTGCCGGCTTCGGGGCCGGCGGCACCGCAGTGGCGTATGCCGCCGTCGCGACGACCGCGGCTGTGCCGACGCTTACTGAGCCGAGCCGCATGACGGTCCACGCCGACCTGACCGGCTCGTTCGCCGACACGGATATCGACGCGGCCAAGAGCGTCGTGCAGTGGGGTGATGGCACGACGTCGTCGCTCACGATCGATCCGGTGACCCGTGCTCTGTCGGTCGGCGACCATACGTATACGACTACGGCCGCCCGTGGGTACACCGTCGTGCTGTATTTGGTCGAGCAGGGTGCCAGCACCTCGATCGTCAACGAGGCCGATATCGTCGTCGGCGACTTCGCGTATATGTGGGTCCCGCAGAACGCGCACTACGGCAGCACAGTGACCGCCCTCCCTGACGCCTTTGCCGACAAGTTCGACACCAACGTGACCTACTCCATCGACTGGGGCGACGGTCACACCGACACGACCAAGCCGGGTGAGCCGTTCTCCGCGCTTACCGGCACGCACGTATACGCGACTCCGCGGATGACGCCGTATACCGTCGTCCTCACTGTGTTCGACAACGGTGTCGCGGCGGCCACGTCTTCGCAGTCGATCACGATCAACCCCAGCGCGGTCCAGGCTGAGCTCCAATCGCGAGGGGGCAGGCCGTTTACCGTTTACGCCTACCTGGACGGCTCGTCGGTGGACAGCCTCGCGACGCCCGCGACCTACACGATCAACTGGGGCGACGGCACGCCACAAGCCCCTGACATCCAGACGCTCCATGCGACCGGTGCCGCGCTGCCGGCGGACCCGAGCCACAAGTACGCCGCGGCCGGCACCTATACCATCACGCTCACCATCCACGACGCGTTCGGCAGTACCGGGACCGCGTCGACGACCCAGGTCGTGGACGCCCCATGGAATCCGGCGCCGATCACCCAGTACGCGGGCGCCGACCGCTACCGGACGAGCCTGCTGGCCTCGCAGGCGCGCTGGGCGGATCACGGCGTGACCGGTGGCCCGGCCGGCCGCGTCCAGGCGAACGCGGTCGTCCTCGCGACCGGCACCGCGTTCCCGGACGCCTTGTCCGGCGTCCCGCTGGCCAAGGCCAAGAACGGCCCGCTGCTGCTGACCGACGGCAAGCAGTCTTCCGTCGACCCGGCAGTTCTGGCCGAGATCCAGCGCATCCTGCCGGAGGGTGGTGCGATCTACATCCTCGGTCAGACCGGGGCGGTCAGCCAGGGTATCCAGAAGGAGCTGTCAGGCCTCGGATACCAGATCACCCGCTACGGCGGCGCGGACCGCTACACGACATCGCTGGAGATCGCGCAGTTGGGGATGAACAACCCCTCGCACGTCGTCGTTGCGCGGGGCGACCAGGGAGCGGACAACGACGGGTTCGCCGACGCTCTGTCCTCGGGCCCGTTCGCGGCCGACGTCTTCGGCGGAGGCGGCGCAGCCGTCGTCCTGTCGGACGACAAGACCCTCACCCCCGCGGTGGCGACGTACGTGAAGAGCAAGTTCTCAACCACCGCTGTCGACGTGGCAGCCGTCGGGGGCGCAGCCGTATCGGCGGTCGGAACACTACCGGGAGCCGGCAAGGCGGCCACGGACATCGCGGGCGCGGACCGTTACGACACGGCGTGGCTGGTGGCCCAGAGGTTCGCCGTCAACGCCCCGATCGGCATCGCCACCGGCCTGCAGTTCCCGGACGCGATGACCGGTGGCGCTTACCTGGCATCGGTCGGCGGGCCGCTGATCCTCACCGATCCGGCCAGCGAGACAGTCGGCGACGGAGGCACAGCACAAGCAGTGTTCCGGTTCCGCTACACAACGTCGGCCGTGAGCGTATTCGGCGGCGATGCGGCCGTGAGCCCGGCTGTGGTCAAGCTGATCATGGCGCAGCTCGGGCAGACCAATCTGGACAGGATCTCGTGAGCCGACTCCGGCCGCATGGTCTGCTCACCGCGATACTCGACCCAAGGCACGCCCTGACCGGCCATACTGAATCATGGCGAATATCCAGCTACGCGACGTGGCGACCTGGTACGAGGTGCACGGCGACGGCGAATCGGTGCTCCTGCTCCACAGCGGCTTCGTGGATTCGCGGATGTTCGCACCTGTTCTGCCCTTCTTCGTCGGCAACTTCCGCGTCTACACCGTCGACCGGCGCGGCCACGGCCGCACCCCCGACGTCGAAGGTCCGCTCACCTACGAAGCAATGGCCGATGACACCATCGCCTTTCTCGACAAGGTGGTGGGCGAGCCCGCCCATCTGGTCGGCCACAGCGACGGAGCCAACGTCGCCCTGCTGGTGGCCCTGAAGCGCCCCGACCTGGTCCGAAAACTAGTGCTCGTCAGCGGAACCTTCCACTACGACGGCAACCTGCCCGGCACCCTCAGCGAGTTTGACGAGGAGACGCTAAGCCGCATGAGCTCCCGCCACGGGGAGGTGTCCCCTGACGGCGGAGAACATTTCCCCGTCATCGCCCGCAAGGTCCTCGACATGGCTGCGACGGAGCCCACTCTCACCTCCGACGACCTGCGAGCAGTCGCGGCCCGCACCCTGGTCATAGTCGGCGACGACGACACGGTCTCACTGGAACACACCATCGCGCTCTATCACGGCATCCCGGATTCCGAACTGGCCATCGTCCCCGGCACATCGCATCTGCTGGTCATCGAAAAGCCCGACGCGGTGTACTCCCTGACCGCCGAATTCCTCACCACGCAGCCGACGCCGACGCTCATGCCCATACGCCGAGCCACGTCGACCTGACACAAAGATGTGGGCCAGTTGCAGCGCGACCGACCCACACGCGTCCGGCGATGGAGATGTCCTGTCGCTCCAATGCCAACCGAGGCTCATGCAGCCTCCAGCAGGGGATATTCGTGAGTTGATCTCCGTTCAGAATGAGTTCGGTCGTGACACACCACGAAGCGGATCAAGACCACCACCGAAGATCCCCACAGCGTCGGGCGGAGCTACCCTGAGGCATGCTTGTCTTCCGTGAGGCTGGGATTGAGGACTTCGAACAGATTCGACAGCTTTACCGACAGCTGAACCCGGACGACCCGGAGCTCACGGACGGCTCGGACGCAGCGGCCTTTGCCGCGATCATCGATCGGCCGGGATTGCACCTGTTCGTCCTCGACACCGGCGGCGCCATCATCGCCACGGCCTACTTGAATCTGATCCCCAATCTCTCGCGGTCCGCGTCGCCCTACGCTGTCATCGAGAACGTCGTCGTGGAGAAGGAACTGCGTGGTACCGGCCTGGGCAAGCGCATCATGGCGGACACCCTCCAGGTCGCTTGGGATGCCGGCTGCTACAAGGCCATGCTGATGACCGGTTCCCGAAGGTCGTCCACTCTCGCGTTCTACAAGGCATGTGGCTTCGACCCCGACGCCAAGTCCGCATTCGTTGCCCGACCTCCGCGAGCTCGGTGACCCAACCGCGCGGTCAGCTAGGCCGAGCTCGGCAACTCTCCGCTGGAAGGGGCTGTTGAGTTGCTGATTGCGAAGTCGTGCATGAGGAGCGTGTAGACCTTGCGTGCGATGTGGCGCTTGAGCGCTCGATAGGCTTCACGGCTACTGTCCCCTTGCGATCGTCGCCGAGCGAGGTAGTTCGTCGCAGGCTCGTACATCCACGATTGAGTGATCGCGATTCGATGGATGGCAGCGTTGACCTGCCGATTGCCGCCGCGGTTGAGTCGCTGTCGATGTGAGGCTCCCGAGGACGCGGGTATCGGCGCGGTGCTGCTGAACGTTGCGAACGCCGCGCCAGAGGTGAACCGGTCGGGCCGGCCGGTCTCGGCAACCAGCTTTGCTGCGGACAGCGCACCACAGCCTGGGAACGGCAGGTCTTCGGGGGCGGGCAGCACGCAGATGGTGCGGCGAGTGAACCGGCCGTGACCGCGCTCGGTGCTCTCGTGCCCTGTCGGGGCGGTCTCCCAGGGCAGTACGTCCGGGGCGTCAAACAGGCGTGGCTGGTTGCCCTTGACGCAGAACACGAACTTTGCGTTCCGGCCGTGCTGGTATTCGGCGTGGCCGCGCTGGGTGTGCAGGGCGTCGGCGGTGACGGTACGCCCGGCCACCCGCAGGCGGTCCAGCAGCGGGGCGAAGCCGGTGATCTCGTTCGTCTTGGCGGCCACGTCGTCCTGGGCCAGCACCACGCTGGTATCGGTGACGGCCGCCAGCAGGTGGACCTGGTCGCCGTCGGCGTCGATCGCGCCGCGCTGCGTCTTGCCGACTACGTGGACTCCTTCAGCCGGTGCCGGATCACGGTCGGCCAGCCAGCCGGTGACCGCCACATCGACCGCGTCGGCGTCGGCCGCGGTGACCATCCGCCAGATCGTCGTCTTCGACGGCGCCGCCGCGTCCGGCTCACCGCAGCGGGCGTACCGCGAGTCCAGCAGGCAGCCCGGGACGTCGGCCACCCATCCGGCGATCGCCACGAACGACCTCATCCCGGCCACCGTCGCCGCTGCGGCCAGCGCCGGCACCGCCGCCGCCGGGATCCCAGCCGGTATCCGACCTGCCGTCGGAGACTATCCGGAACCGATCCAGCAGGTCGACCACGGACCTCCCGGGATCGGCATCCCGCGCCACCGCGGCGCCATCCACTGCGCGGGCGACCCGCGCCACGAACTGCGAAAACCCCGAGGCGGCCATGGCAGACTCGTTAAACACCGAAGCTCCTGTGCTGACGAGAGGTCATCGAACAACCCTTCGTCATACGGGAGCTTTGCCATGCCCAGCAGCGGAAATGGCAAACGACCACCCGATCGAGTCACCCCAACCGATCATGGAACGGCCGTGGCTCGGCTGCGGACAGTCAGGACGTCAATCGGGATGGGCGGGCAAGCCGGCTCGGACGTTCTTCGCCGACGTGATCACGGCGTGCCGGCGCTGCTGCTCGGCCAGGCTCGGCCGGGCGACGAGGCTGCGGACGGGTTCTTCGATTCCCACCAGGTGTCGACGGGCGGCGTTGATGAAGGCCAATCGACTGGCCTCGATGGGCTCACGGACAGCGGCCCACTGATCTTCGGTGGTTATCAGACGGTCTCTGATGATGGAGTTGTAGTCCCAAAACCTCTGGTCCATTTGTTGGGCGGCCTCGACGATCCTGCTGTCAGCAACCATCTGGGTCCCCGGCCGATCAGATCACCGACCGTCAACGACGCAGCGGCGCCAGCGGTAAACCGCCGAGCTTCGACAGGGTCACCTTCCGTCGGCGCAACACCATCGAACGCTGCGTCAACCAGCTCAAGCAGTGGCGTAGCCTTGCCACCTGCTATGACAAGACCGCCATCGTCTACCCGGCCGCACTGCACATCGCTGGGATCTTCACCCGGTGGGCTGGTTGTGGTGGGAGCAGATGCGCCAGGAGTCTGCGGATTCCCGCCACAGTGAGCGCGATGACAGGTTGTGAACTTGGCCGGCCTCCTTTTCGACGGTGGTGACGGCCAGACAGGCGAGGAAGGCATGGGCGGGCACGCATCGCCGAGGTGATGTGCCGATACCAGCCGATGTAGCGCCGGACTTCGTACTGGTATCAGGCGGTTCCGGTACAGGTGCCCTGCGCCTCGGCTGTCCAGGCGCCGCCCAGCGGGTAGCTCGCGATGAGGACTATGTTCGTACACCCGGTGTACCTCGCGTTGAGCGCGCGAAAGGCGGCCTGGTCGGCGCTCGTCGCGGTTGCGCCCAAACCCCAGGCCGTGGCCGTGAATGTGGCGGGTGTGGCTATGGACGCAGTGGGCTCATTCGCAGACGCCGCGGATTCGGTCGCGGACGCCGTACCGCTCGCCAAGCCGACCGACAGAACACCGGCCGCGACCAATATCGCTGGACGCATTCGCATGTCGCTTCTCCGTTCATCGCTTGATACCTGGCAGTCCGCCCGAGCACCGGATTACCTCCTTAGGATTGTCAGAGAGTCACGTTCCGAAACAGTCGTTGGCAGAAAACCAGCGGTGATGTCCACGAGGCGCGTGGTCCATGCGGGACAGTGGCTCGCTCGACGGCTGTGCTGGTTGACGCACGCTCGCGATAGACGAAGGCAATCTGACCCGTCGCGGTGGAGGAGCCTGACGCCGATACCGCCCGACGACTTTCACGGACGCCCTCGCGCCTGCCATACACGGGTGAGGTATTCGGCTCCGGCAAGGATAATGATCGACTATCGCCCGAAACACCTCGCCCAGCTCGGCCGTCGGCGTCAGCCCAGCTATGCGCCGTGAGTGCGTCCGCCGACTGTGGAAGCCACGAATTCCGCGGCCGGTCTCAGCGCATTGTCGCGGAAGTTGAGAAAGACAGGGATGCTGCGGGCTCCGGGCCAGTCCTCGGGCAGGATCGAGCGTGGCAGGCCCGGGTCGAGATAGGGGATGGGCCGCCAGGCGTCGAGGACGGTGATCCAGGCCCGGAAGGCCGTTCGTGGTGTGGGGTCGGTGTGATAGTCGTCGATCGCGTCTTGGGCACGGCCCAGGAAGTCGTGGTGCAGAGCCCGGATCACGTCCAGGTCCCACCACTTTCCGACGGCCGCGCGCAGGTCGTTCACGCCGCGTACCCCGTCGACGAGGAAGAGTGTGACCCGGTCCTCGAGTCCCAGATCGGCGACGATTTCCTCGACCTCGTCGGCGAGGTAGGCCGGGCAGATCCACAGGGCGCCTGCCACCGTTCCGCAGCCGATCCAGCTGAGCCGGCGCCTCAGCTGGTGGCGTACCTCGCGGCTGCTCTCGGGGACGGAGAAGGAGATGAGGCACCAGCGGTCCCCGTCGGCCATGAACCGCGGCTGGTAGATGCGCCGGTCGCCGCGGGCGAGCATCGGCCACGCACCAGGTGCGAGGGCGTAGCCGGGGAGACCGTCGCGGTTCTCCGAGAGCAACAGGCCGCCGGCCTTCACCCGGGTGAGGGCGTTGCGGGTCCGGGAGGGCGGTGAGTCGACCGCCTCCATGAGGGCGACCAGGTCGGCGGACGAAAGCCAGCCGCCCTGGTCGCGCAGGGTCACGCCGACGACGGTCCGCAGCAGGGAAGTGGTGCTTCCCGGCCGTGAATCGAGATCGTCCAGCGGGACCACGGCCTCCTCAGCCATGGGTCGCGGCCTCCGCGAGCAGGAGACGGACGTGTGCCAGGCCGGTGGCGAGCTCGGTGAACCCGGTGCTGAGCGGGGAGAGCCCGACGCGCAGGCCGTGCGGCGGCCGGAAGTCCGGGATGACGCCCCGCTTCCACAATTCGGCGGTGATCCCCTTGAATCCAGGGTGGTCCAGCGTCACATGGCCGCCCCGGACGGCCGCGTCGCGCGGGGACACGACCCGGACGCCATACGGGGCGAGCGCCTCGTCGGCGATCTCGATCGCGAACTCGGTGAGCTGCACCGACTTGGTGCCGATGGCGGGCATGCCGACTTCCTCGATCAGCGCGATCATGTCGTGGATCGGCAGCATCCCGGCGATCGGCGGGGTGCCGCTGATGAAGCGGCGCATGCCGGGCGCCGGCCGGTAGCTGTCCGCCATGGTGAACGGGTCGGCGTGCCCCATCCAGCCCTGGATCGGCTGGCGGAGTTCGTCCTGGAGGGCGCCGGCGACGTAGCCGAAGGCAGGAGCGCCGGGGCCGCCGTTGAGATACTTGTAGGTGCAGCCGACGGCGAGGTCGACGCCGGACCGGTCGAGGGCGACTTCGATCGAGCCGGCCGAGTGGCACAGGTCCCACAGCACGAGTGCGCCGGCTTCGTGGGCGGCGGCCGTGATCGCCGGCATGTCGGCCACATAGCCGGACTTGTAGGCTATGTGGCTGAGCAGCAGCAGGCCTGTGCGGTCGGAGAGCTGAGCTTTCGTTTGGTCGAGGGTCACGCCGGCCGCGGGGTCCGGCGTGATCCACCGGATCGTCAGGCCGCGCTCGGCGGCGATGCCCTCGAGCACGAACCGGTCGGTCGGGAAATTCTCGGTGTCGGCGACGATCTCGTTCCGCCCGGGGCGGGCGTCGACGGCGGCACGGGCCAGTTTGTAGAGCATGACCGTGGTCGAGTCCGCCACCACGGTCTGGCCGGGTGCGGCGCCCAGAACGGCTCGGCCGATGCGGTCGCCCAGCTCGGTCGGTGCGTCCATCCACTGCTCATCCCATGCCCGGATCAGGCGGGAGCCCCAGGCGCCGTCGACGAAGTCGCACAGGCTGTCGCGGGTCGCCCTCAGCGGGCGGCCGAGGGAGTTCCCGTCCAGATAGGCGACCAGGCCGTCGGCTTGGACGAACCTTGCCCGGTAGGCGCCGAGCGGGTCGGAGACGTCGAGGGCCTGGGCCTTGCGGACCAGGTGTGCTGGAAGGGCTGCGAGTGCGTCGTTCATCTGGCTCAGCCCCCGATCGAACTGCGCACGCTGTAGAGCTCGGGGAAGAAGGTCAGCCCGAGTGCCCGCTGAAGGAAGGCGACACCCGACGAACCGCCGGTGCCGGTCTTGAAACCGATCGTGCGTTGCACCGTGCGCAGGTGTCGGAAGCGCCAGAACTGGAAGGCGTCCTCGAGGTCGACCAGGTCCTCGCACGCGGCGTAGGCGGCCCAATGGGCCTCGGTGTCCTCATAGATCTTCGCGAACATCGGGACCAGCTCGGGCTGGGGGACCCACGCCTGGGCCACGTCCCGCTCGAGCACCTCCGCCGGGATGTCGTGCCCGGCACGGGCCAGGTGGCGCAGGAACGCCTCGTACACGGTCGGGGTTTCCAGCAGCTCGCGCAGCATCGCCTGCTCGCCCGGGCGGGAATCGAACACGGCGAGCATGGCGGCGTTCTTGTTGCCGAGGATGAACTCGACCGCACGGTACTGATGGCTCTGGAAGCCCGAGGACGAACCGAGGCTACCGCGGTATTCGGCGTACTCGTTCGGGGTCAGTGTCGCCAGCACCGACCACTGTTCCGTGAGCGTGCGGAAGATGTGCTTGACCCTGGCCAGCCCCTTACGGGCGCGCGCGACGTCGTCGGTGTCGAAGTGTGCCCGCACCTCGCGCAGCTCGTGCAGGACCAGCTTGAACCACAGTTCGGTGGTCTGGTGCTGAATGATGAACAGCAACTCATCCGGGTGCGGGCCTTCGCTGACCGGGTGCTGTGACGCGAGCAGAGCGTCCAGGTGGAGATAGCTCCCGTAGTCCATCGTCGAGCTGAAGTCTGTCCGTACACCCTCTTCAAGCGGACGGACGCCGTTCTCGGTCGTCACGGTAGCCTCCCATCGCGACCGTCAAAGTATCACTATCATGACGACCGTCGCAATCGTGGGACTCGAATGTGCGCCAAGCCGCCAGCCTTTGGGCGCACCGCTGCCGCTGATTCCGTGCTGACCTGTCCCGAGGTATGCGGACAGTCCGCGCGGCGCCGGTTCGCCAGTGATGGGATGTCCGTGCCCGACTCGGAGATGCGCTCGCCACGCGGGCAAAGGTGTGAAGCGTCCGACGGCGGCGAAGAAGACCAAGCAGATCCTTACCGCCGCCCAGTTCGACCGGATCCATGCTGCGATCGGCGCCTGCGAGAGCAGCTGCCGGATCCGATCACGCTGGGTTGGACTGACCGGCATCCCAAGTCCGGTCGGCAGTATCGGCACGGGACGATCTCGGCTTACTCCGGCATGAAGTGCGGAACTGCTGAAGATGATGGCAGCCGTCAAGGGCGCATATGACCGCTCAGCGCCCTAGCCCGCCGCGAGGCTGAGCCGTTCTCGGGCGCGCCGGATGTGCGTGCGCATGGCGCCCGCTGCGGTGTCCGGGTCGGCTTCCCGCAGGGCTTCGACGATCCGCTCGTGTTCCCGGCAGGTGGTCTCGGCTATTCCGCTGCCGAAGTACAGCCGGTACAGGTGGGCGTGGGAGTGGAAGCGGCGCAGGGTGTCGGCCATCAGGGTGTTGCCGCCTGAGGCCGCGATCTGTTCGTGGAAGGCCGCGTCGTGGTGGAGGAACACGAGCAGGGTCTGTTTGTCGGTTTCGCTGTGGGTGGCGCGGCGCATCTCGACCAGCAGATCGTCCAGGACGGCCAGGTCCGGGCCGGGGATCCGGACGGCGGCTCGTGCGGCGGCGGCGGGTTCGATGAGCAGGCGCATCTCGAACAGGTCCTCCAGCTGCTGGTTGGTCAGCAGCGGGGCGGCGGCGTAGCCGGCCAGGTTGCGTTTGACGACCAGTCCGTCGGCTTCGAGGCGGGCGAGGGCTTCGCGGATCGGGGTGGGCGACACGTCCAGCTCGGCGCTGAGGGTGGCGATGTTCAGTTTGCTGCCCGGCTCGATGTCGTGGTCGACCAGGCGCTGGCGGATCAGCTCGTAGGCCGTCTCGGTCAGCACCGTTCTCTGTGTCGACGCCATCGCGTCCCCTCCTGTCTCCCGTGGGCCGATCCTATCGTCTCGTCTCAGTAAATAATATAGGATCTGGCTCCGTTGTGTGGCGGGACGCCACCTCTCATTCTCCGTCGGGCAGATCTGTCCGGGGGGTCATGACGGGCCTTCTGGGTCGATGTTTTGGCTGACTGACAACCATCTGTCGAGCGAAGAGCCTCCGTGTTGCGATCGGGTAACACCTCTTGACTGTCGCGCTGATCACACCGCAGGGTAAGCGGAAAATATACGATCCGAATCCTGATGGAGGTGGACAGCATGACGCGCTCATCCCTGACCCGGGCCCGGCTGGCGGCCGGAGCGGCCGCGGTGCTGATGGTGGCGGCGGCCGGCTGCAGCACGAAGTCGTCGGGCGGCACGGCCGCCGCGGGCGGCGCGAAGGGTTCCGGGGCGAAGGTGCCGATATCGAGCGTCAAGGTCGCGCTCGTGCCCGGCGGCGCGCACCCGTACTTCCAGCCGTGGATCGCGGCCGGCGCCAAGGCCAAGAGCGACTTCGGTCTGGGCGGCGTGACGTTCAACGAGACCGCCGAGTGGGACCAGGCCAAGCAGAACAGCCTGCTGACCTCGCTGGCGGCACAGGGCTACAACGCGTTCGGGATCTTCGGGGTGTCCCCGACCGACATCAACGCCACGTTCGGCGACCTGAAGTCCAAGGGCTTCGCCGTCGCCTCGCTGGCCTCCTGCCCGGCCGGGGGCACCGACGCCGCGGACTTCTGCCTGTCCACCGACGTCCAGCAGGCCGCCTACCAGGCGGCCAAGGCCACGATCGCCGCGATGGGCGGGCACGGCGTGCTGGTCCACATGACCGGCAACAGCGTCGACTCCAACACCCAGCGCCGCGAGGCCGGCGTGCAGCAGGCGGTGGACGAGACCCACGGCCAGGTCAAACTGCTGACCACGATCACGGACGTGGACACGGACCTGCAGACCGCGCAGAAGGCCGTCTCCGATCTGCTGACCGCGCACGGTTCGCAGATCAACGGGATCGTCAACACCGCCTACAACCCGGCGGTGGCCTCGGCGGCCGCGGTGAAGGCCGCGGGCCTGCCGATCAAGGTGGTCGCGATCGACGACGACCCCAAGGTGCTGGCCGGCATCAAGGACGGCTCGGTGGCCGCCACGGTCGCGCAGAACCCGGTCGGGCAGGCGTACGTCGGTTCGTGGGCCCTGGGCCAGCTGGCCAGCAAGGCCTGCACGGTGAAGAACCCCGGCGTCGTCGTCGACTCCGGCGAGTTCGTCGTCACCGCCGCGAACGTCGGCACCTATGACACCCAGCGCCAGGCCAAGACCCAGCAGCTGATGGCGTACTTCAAGAGCGACGTCCTGTCCTGCTCCTGACCCTGATCCGCCGTCCGGCCCGGACCGGCGGGACCCGCCGGGCGGCAGCGGCCCCGAACGAGAAACGAGTAAGCACATGATCAAGGTCGTCGACGCGGAAGCCTGGCTGGCCGACTTGGAAGTGGAGACGGTACGGACCGACGCGGTCCAGGCCTTCCTCAAGCAGGAGACCGTCTTCGTCCGCCTGACCACCGACGACGGCAACACCGGTGTCGGATACTCCTACACCATCGGCACCGGCGGCTCCTCGGTGCTGGCGATGCTGCGCGACCACCTGCTGCCCCGGCTGGTCGGGGCCGATGCCGCACTGGTCGAGCAGGCCTGGTCCGACCTGTTCGCCTCGACCAGGGCGACGACCGTCGGCGCGATCACCTCGCTGGCGCTGGCCGCCGTGGACACCGCACTGTGGGATCTGCGCTGCAAGCGGGCCGGGGAGCCGCTGTGGCAGGTGGCAGGCGGATTCCGGCAGAAGGTGCCGCTGTACGACACCGAAGGCGGCTGGCTGCACCTGGGCACCGACGAACTCGTGGCCGGTGCGCTGGCCTCTCGTGCCGCCGGCTGGCGCGGAGTGAAACTCAAGGTCGGCAAGCCCCGGATCGAGCAGGACGTGGAACGGCTGTCCGCGGTGCGGGACGCGGTCGGCGCCGGGCTGGACATCATGGTCGACGCCAACCAGTCGATGACGCACGCCGAGGCCCGGCGCCGCGCCGCCGCCTTCGAACCGCTGGAGTTGGCCTGGTTCGAGGAGCCGCTGCCGGCTGACGACGTCGAAGGCCACGCCGTGCTGGCCCGCTCGACGACGATCCCGGTCGCGGTGGGGGAGTCGATGTACTCCGTCGGCCAGTTCCGCGACTACCTCGCGCGCGGCGCGGCCTCCATCGTGCAGGCCGACGTCGCCCGGGTCGGCGGGATCACGCCGTGGCTGAAGATCGCGCATCTGGCCGAGGCGTTCAACGTCCACATCTGCCCGCACTTCCTCATGGAGCTTCACGTCAGCTTGGTGGCCGCGGTCCCCAACGGCCGCTACGTCGAGCACATCCCGCAGTTGCGCGCGATCACGCGAAGCCGAATGCGCGTCGAGGACGGCCACGCGGTCGCCCCGGAGTCGCCGGGGCTGGGCATCGACTGGGACTTCGACGCGATCGACGACCGGAGGGTGGCATGAGCGCCATGGAACTGAGGGAACCGGACCACGTCGACGAAGCTGTGAGCGGGCCCGCCAAGGCAGTCCGCCGCTTCGGCCGCACACCGGGATTCGCTCAACGGGTCGGCCTGCTGCTCGTCATCACCATACTCGTGCTGTTCTTCGGGTCGGCCCGCAGCGCGTTCTACTCCCAGCAGTTGAGCGTCTTCCCGCTGCTGCGCGACATCGCGACGTTGACGGTCGTCGGCCTGGCACAGCTGGCGGTGCTGTCGATCGGCCACATGAACCTGGCCGTCGGGCGGATGGCCGCGTTCTCGGCCATGTTCATGGGCCTGGCATATCAGGACTGGCACTTGCCGCTGTACGCCGGCCTGCTGGTCGGCTTGCTGGCCGGTGCCGCGATCGGGGCGCTGACCGGCTGGATCATCACCGTCACCGGCGTCAACTCCTTCGTGGTGACCCTGGCCATGGATTTCGTTCTGCTCGGCCTGGTGTCCCTGGTCTACTCGCAGTTCACGACCGCGGCCGCGTTCACCGCCAAGCCCGCCGGGATGGATCAGCTGCGCAACCTGTCACTGGGCGATCTGTGCGCGGGTCAGGTGTGCGGTTCCCCGGCAGTGCCGCAGCTGATGCTGTTCGCCCTGGCGGCCATGGGAATCGTCGGCTACCTCTACAGCCGTACTCGTGTGGGCCGCGAACTGCTGCTGGTGGGCTCGAACGTCACGGCGGCGCAGCTGTCGGGCATCCCCGCCTCGCGCCGGATCGTCACCGCGCACGCGATGTCCGGTGCCCTGGCGGCGCTCGCGGGCTTCATGCTCGCGGTGACCGCCGGCTCCTTCACGGCCGACATCGGCGGCGACTTCATGATCCCGTCCTTCCTCGGCCCGGTCCTCGGCGGCACCCTGCTGGCCGGCGGCGCGGTGTCGGTCGTCGGGACGCTGCTGGGAACCTCGCTGGTCCAGGTGATCCGCCAGGGCCTGACCATGATGGGCATCGGGTTGGAGAGCCTGAACATCTATCTGGGCGTGATCCTCCTGGTCGCGCTGTCCACCGACCGCGTTCGCGACGCGATCTCGACCCGCAGGACGGTGGCTTCCTCATGAGCGCCCCGATGACGTCCACCCTTCGCACCCTGACCTCCCGGCTGCGTCCGGCGGCCGGAGCCGGCCGCTCGACGGCGGCGACCCTGGCGGCGGTCGGCGTCGCCGGATACGCCGTCCTGACGGCCACCTCGCACGGGAGTCTGCTGCACGGCAACGCCGTGCGCGGCGTGCTGACCTATCTGACGGTGCCGATCCTGATCGGCCTGGCCCAACTGGTCGTGTTGGCCGTCGGCCAGATGAACCTGTCGGTCGGCGCGCTCGGCGGTTTCCTGTCGGTGGCGATGGGCGTCCTGATGGCCGACCACGGCGTCCCGGCCTGGCTCGCGGTGCTGGTCGGGCTGGCCGCCGGCGCGGTCTTCGGCGCCCTCAACGGTGCGCTGGTGGTGGCCACCCGCATCAACGGCTTCATCGTCACCCTGGCCACCATGACCATTCTCTCCGGGTTGCAGTACCGGGTGGTCGGGACGCGCACCGTGAACGTCCCGGACCGGGCGCTGACCGACTTCGGCACGGCGGCGGTGGCGAACGTCCCGGTGATCTTCCTGGCCGCGCTCGCGGTGGCCGCGGTCCTGGGCTTCTTCCTGCGCCGGGCCGTTGCCGGGCGCCGGCTGCTGGCCAGCGGCGGCAATCCGCTGGCCGCGCAGCTGTCCGGCATCTCGAACAACCGCAGCCTCGTGCTCGCCCACACCCTGTCGGGGCTGATCATCGGTGTCGCCGCCGTGCTCACCACGGCCTCCTCGCCCGGTGTCAACAACAGCATCGGCGGAGACTGGCTGCTGCCCAGCTTCGCGGCGCCCATCATCGGCGGCGCCGCGCTGGCCGGCGGCGCGGTCTCGGTGGCCGGCACGGTCTTCGCCGCGTTCGTCGTCCGTCTCGTGGACATCGCCCGCGCGCAGTACTCACTGGATCCCAGCTGGGTCAACTTCACCGTCGGCGCGGTCGTGCTCGGCACGGTGATCCTCGGCCGGCTGCGCCAGACCCGGCAGGACCGCGCCGCCGCCCCCACCCGCACGCCGCCCACCCGGCCGGCCGCCGCCGTGCAGCCCACCGCAGGGAGTTCCTCATGACCACGACCTCCGAACCGGTCCTGCTCGCCGACCGCCTCGTCAAGCGCTTCCCGGGTGTGCGCGCCCTGGACCAGGCCACCTTGCGCATGCACCCCGGATCGATCCACGCCCTGCTCGGCGAGAACGGCGCCGGGAAGTCGACTCTCATCAAGATCCTGACAGGAGTGCACCGCCCCGACGCCGGGACGCTCACCCTGGCCGGGGAGCAGCGAAGCTTCCATTCTCCGCACGACGCCCTCACCGCCGGGGTCGGAGTCGTCCACCAGGAACGCAACCTGGTCCCGGAGTTCTCCGTCGCCGAGAACGTCACGCTGAACCGCACCCCGGCCCGGCGTGGACTCCTCGACCGCGATTCCATGCGGGAGCAGGCCCGCGCGGCGCTGGACCTGATCGGGCTGGACGTGGACGTCGACACCCCGGTCCGGACCCTGTCGGTGGCCCAGATGCAGCTCGTCGAGGTCGCCAAGGCCCTGGCCACCGACTCCCGCGTGCTGCTGCTCGACGAGCCGACCTCCGCGCTGACCCTGGCCGAGACCGACCGGCTCCTGGAGGTCATGGCCCGGCTGCGCGACCAGGGCCGGTCGCTCCTGCTGGTCAGCCACAAACTCGACGAGGTCTTCGCGGTCTGCGACACCGTGACGGTGCTGCGTGACGGGGCCTCGGTGCTCCAGGCCGCTCCGCTGGCCGACCACCCCCGCGCCGAGGTCGTCGACCTCATGGTCGGCCGCCGCCACGAGCAGGCCGAGTTCGCCGCGCGGGAGTTCGACCGCACGGCGGTCCCGGCCCTGGAACTGGCCGGCGTCGCCACCGGATACGGTCACCGCGCCGTCGACCTCGACGTCCGCCGGGGCGAGATCGTCGGTCTCTACGGTCTGGTCGGGGCCGGCCGCACCGAGCTGGCCAAGGCCGTCCTCGGGCTGGACCGGATCACCGCCGGCGAGGTCCGGGTGGGAGGCACGCCGGTGCGCATCGCCGGCGTCGGACAGGCGCTGGCCGACCATCGCATCGGCTACGTCCCGGAGAACCGCAAGGAGGAAGGACTCTTCCTCACGCAGCCCCTGACCATGAACATCGCGGTCACGGTGTGGCGTCGGATCGGCAAGGCGCTGGGCTACGTGCCCCGCGCCGCCGAACGCTCACTGGCCCAGGAGTACATCGAGCGGCTCGGCATCCGCGTCTCGGGCCCGGGCCAGCTGGCCGGCCAGCTCTCCGGCGGCAACCAGCAGAAGGTCAGCCTGGCCAAGTGGCTGGCCGCCGACGTGGAGATCCTCATCGTCGACGAGCCGACCGTCGGCGTGGACGTCCGCACCAAGGCCGCGTTCCACCAGGTCATCTGGCAGCTCGCCGCCGACGGCATGGCGATCCTGCTGATCACCAGCGACCTGCCGGAAATGGTCACCCTCGCCGACCGCATAGCCGTCATGCACGAGGCGCGGGTCGTCGGGACCGTTCCCAATGATCACGACTACCCGAGCACCAGCCAGGCCGTGATCGGCCTGGTGCACCGAGCCGGCTGACAGACCGGAAGGGAAGCCGCACCACCGTCATCACCACGACAACGAGTTGGAGAGTCTGTGTCTGTGTTCGCCAGCAAGACAGCGAGATCGCTTGTCGTCATCGCGGTCGCCGCATCGTTCGTCGACGGGGCGCTCGACGTCGCCACCACGTCCGCCACGCGGGCGGTCTCGGTCTACGCCTCTCCCGGCGGCAGCGGGACCGCGTGCCAGACCGCCAGCCCGTGCTCGATCACCCAGGCGCAGACCACTGTGCGCAGCCTGAAGGCGAGGAAGAGCTCTGATATAGACGTCATCCTCGCCGACGGCACCTACACCCTGACCGCGCCGCTGTCGCTGTCGCCGCAGGACTCGGGGAACGGCGGGCACAAGGTGGTCTGGCAGGCCGCCGCCGGCGCCCATCCGGTCATCAGCGGCGGGACCGCGATCACCGGGTGGACCCAGACCGCTCCGGGGTCGGGCATATGGTCGGCTCCGGCTCCGGCCGGCCTGCAGACCCGCCAGCTGTACGCCGACGGGGCACGCATCCCTCGCTCCACCGGCACCTTCGGCTCCGGTGCTCTGGCCGGTGTGAGCCTGACCCAGAACACCAGCGGCGGGTTCACCGCGAACACGAACTCGATGTCGACCTGGCGGAACCCGGGCAACATCGAGTTCGTGTTCGCCGGCGGAAACGGCGCGTGGACCGAGCCGCGGTGCGACGTCTCGTCGATCTCCGGCACCGCGGTCACGATGGTGCAGCCCTGCTGGGACAACCTGCACCTGCCGTCCACGCCCACGGCCCCCGACGGCGACAACCCCTCCGGCGGATTCCCCGGCCTGAGCGCCTCGGCGACGCCCAGCCGCATCGAGAACGCCTACGAGCTGCTGACACCCGGATCCTGGTACTACGACACGGCCGCGAAGACCATCTTCTACGACGCGCAGTCCACGGACCACGTGCCGGCCATGAACTTCGTGGCCCCGGCGCTCCAGCAGCTCGTGACGAGCACCGGCACGCCCACCGCGCCGGTGCATGACCTGACCTTCTCCGGCATCGAGTTCGCCTACGCGACCTGGCTCCAGCCCAGCAGCCCCGACGGCTTCGCCGAGATGCAGGCCAACGAGACGGTCACCGGCACAGGCGGGGCCACCACACAGGGGTTGTGCGCCTATGACACGGGCGGCACCTGCCCGTTCGCGGCGTGGAGCCGCGAGCCCGCGGCGGTGGACCTGGTCGGCACGCGGAACGTGTCCTTCCTCGGCGACAAGTTCGACCACCTCGGCGGCGCCGGCCTGGCCCTGTACCACGGGGCGAACTCGGACCTGGTCCAGGGCAACGAGGTCACCGACGTCTCCGGCAACGGCATCGAACTCGGCACCATCGACGATCCGCAGCCGCTGGACGACCTCGCGCTGGGCAAGACGGCGACACAGTCCTCGAACTACTCCACCACCGGTGGGGGTGCCTCGCTCGCGGTCGACGGCGACACCGACGGCGCCTTCACCGACGGTTCCGTGACGCACACGAACAACAACCCGAATGCGTGGTGGCAGGTCGATCTCGGTGCCGCGCGACCGCTGACGTCGCTGAACATCTGGAACCGCACCGACACCTGCTGCGCCAGCCGACTGTCCGACTACTGGGTGTTCGTCTCGGCCACGCCCTTCGACACCTCGCTGACCCCGACCCAGCAGGCCGCCCGGCCCGGCGTATGGTCCAGCCACCAGAGCACCCAGGCCGGAACGCCGACGACGATCCCAGCTGCCACCACCGGCCGATACGTCATGGTGCAGCTGTCCGGCACCGGCTACCTGAGCCTGGCCGAGGTCCAGGCCGGCGCCGAGGTCGCGTCGCACAACACGATCAGCGACAACTACGTTCACCACACCGGCGCGGAGTTCCCGGGCGCGGTCGGCATCTTCGGCGGCTACTCGCAGCACACCACCATCACGCACAACCAGGTGAGCGATGAGCCCTACAGCGGCATCAGCTTCGGCTGGGGCGGCTGGCACACCAACGCCAGCACGCCGGACGCCAACGCCAACATCGACGCCGACAACGTCATCTCGGACAACGCCATCTTCAACGTCATGGGTGTGCGCTCCGACGGCGGTGCCATCTACACCAACGGCTCGCAGGGCACCAGCTACGCCCACGGTCTCACCCTCAGCGGAAACGTCGCCTTCAAGATGAACAACACCGACAACGTCTATTACCAGGACGAAGGCAGCCGCTACGTCACCATCGACAGCGACGTCCAGTATGGCGGCGGCGGGAGCTTCAACGGCGGCTGCTCCACCACCGGGCCCATCATCGTCAGCAACAGCTACCACTCTTCCCCGCTCAACAGTTACGGCTGTGACAACGTGGGTGCGCCGAGCCAGTTCGTCGACGCCGGCACCAACGTCGCGATCGCCTCGAACCCGGCGCCCGGCGTCATCCCGTCCTGGCTCCTGACCGGCGCCGGCCTGGAAGCCGCTTACACCGGCCTGACCACCGGCGAGATCCCAGCCGTCGACCTGGTCAGCCCGGTGGCCGACAACAGGGTCCTGATCTCAGGGTCCGGTTTCACCCCGAGCGCGACCGTGGCGTTCGCCGGACAGGCCAGCCCGAGCGTGACCTACGTGTCGTCGAACTACCTGACAGCCGCGGTGCCGGCCGGGGCCGCCACCGGAACCGCGACGACAGCCGTGACCACCGCCTCCGGCACCAGCCCGACCCCCTATGCCGTCACCGGCGTCGACCTGGCGCTGGGCAAGACCACGAGCCAGTCGTCGAACTATGCCGACACCACCCCGGCCTGGCTCGCGGTCGACGGCGACACCGACGGCGACTACAACGACGGCTCGGTGTCCCACACCGGCGACGACGCCAACGCCTGGTGGCAGGTGGACCTCGGGTCGGTCCGGCAGCTGTCGTCGGTCAGCGCCTACAACCGTACGGACTGCTGCTCCAGCCGCCTGTCGGACTACTGGGTGTTCGTCTCCTCCACCCCCTTCAACACGTCCCTGACCCCGACCCAGCAGGCGACTCAGCCCGGCGTGTGGTCCAGCCACCAGACCACCCAGGCCGGCTTGCCGACCACCATCCCGACGTCCGCCTCCGGTGAATATGTGATGGTCCAGCTGTCAGGCACGAACTATCTGGCGCTGGCCGAAGTGGTCGTGAGGTGAGGCAGCCGTGCAACGGTTCGGAATGACCATCGGGGTCCGCCCCGAGGGGCTCGCGGAATACAGGGCTCTGCACGCCGATCCTTGGCCGGGAGTCATCGAGGTGTTCCTCATGGAGTGAGACGGAGCACGCATCCCACGCTGTCGGCGTCGTGTCCCAGCGACGCCGACAGCGTTCCCTCAGCACAGCAAGGACGGAAGGACACAATGAAGCTGCTACGTCTCGGCGCGGCGGGACAGGAGTCCCCGGCGCTCCTCGACGACACCGGCCGCGCCTTCGATCTGAGCCCGGTGACACCGGACATCGACGGCCGGTTCGCCGAGGGCTGCGTCGCCGCCGCCGCACGGCACGCCCTGGCTGCCGGCCTTCTCCCCGAACTCGAGATCGCCGGGCAGCGGCTCGGCCCGCCGATCACCCGCCCCGGCAAGGTGGTGTGCATCGGGCTGAACTACCGGGACCACGCCGAGGAGACCGGCGCGGCCGTCCCCGACCGACCCGTGGTGTTCATGAAGGCCCCGTACACGGTCGTCGGTCCTCGACCTGGACCCGTCCCCGGCCGTCGCCGCCGGGCTGTACGGGTTCACCGCCGACGTGTCCGACGACGCCTCGGTCCGCGCCGCGGTCGAGGCCGCCGCGCAAGTGCTCGGCGGGATCGACGTCTTGGTCAACAACGCCGGCATCGGCGCGTCCGGGACCGTCGAGGACAATCCGGATGAGCAGTGGCACCGCGTGTTCGACGTGAACGTCGTCGGCCTGGTGCGGGTGACCCGCGCGGCTCTGCCGTATCTGCGCGCGTCGTCGAATGCCGCGGTCGTCAACACCTGCTCGATCGCGGCCACCGCCGGTCTGCCGCAGCGTGCGCTGTACTCGGCCACCAAAGGCGCCGTGCAGTCCCTGACCCTGGCCATGGCCGCCGACCACATCGGCGAGGGCATCCGCGTGAACTGCGTGAATCCCGGCACCGCCGACACCCCCTGGGTCGCACGCCTGGTGGAAGCCGCCGAGGACCCCGAGGCGGAGCGCGCTGCGCTGAACGCCCGCCAGCCGATGGGTCGGCTGGTCACGGCCGAGGAGGTGGCGGCCGCCATCTGCTATCTGGCCAGTCCGATGTCCGGCCTACCCGGCCCTGGAACGACTGCGCGACCAGGGAATCGTGGGAGCAATCGGCGCCGGCATGAACCAGACCGCGATGCTCACCCGCATCGTGCGCGACACCGATGTGGACGTGATGCTGCTGGCCGGCCGCTACACCCTGCTCGACCAGACCGGCCTGGCCGAACTGCTGCCGACAGCCCATGCCGACGGCGCGTCCGTGGTGATCGGAGGCGTGTTCAACTCCGGCCTGCTCGCCCGCCCCGTCCGCGGCGCGACCTTCGACTACGGACCGGCCCCCGAAGATCGACTCACCGCGGCGATCCGCATGAAAACCGTCTGCGAACGACACGGCGTGCCGCTGCGCTCCGCAGCCCTGCAATTCCCATTCGGACATCCCGCCGTCGCCAGCGTCCTGATCGGCGCGCGCAGCCCCGAAGAAGTCCGCGACGCGGTGGTCATGGCGACTCGACCGATACCGCCGGCGGTGTGGACGGGGCTCCGCGATTTCGGGCTGCTCCCCGACGACGTCCCGACACCCGACTCCAACCCCCCCCAGCAGGAGGGCGGTGACGTGCGCATCGCGTTGTTCATGACCTGTTTCAACGATTCCTTGTTCCCCGGGACCGGCAAGCCTCGACGCGGCCGACGCCGTCCTCACCACGGCGGCGCTGGGCATCGCCGTCACCGGCACCCTCGTGCTCGACGCCGGTCCGGGTCAGGGCCGGCGGGCCGCGACCCTGCTGCCAGATCGGCATGTGTGCGTTCTGCCCGCCGGTCAGGTCGTCGGCGACGTCCCGGAGGCACTGGCCCGGCTCGACCCGACACGGCCGCTCACCTGGATCTCCGGCCCGTCGGCGACCAGCGACATCGAGAACGACCGGATCGAAGGCGTGCACGGCCCCCGGCACCTCCACCTGATCCTCACGACCCCCGGCCCGAACGAGAAGGAGGAGCCGTGACGGCGAACCTCATCGACGCCCACCACCACCTGTGGGACCTGGACGTCCGCGACCAGCCGTGGCTCACCGGCCCCGACCTGGCGCCACTGCGGCGGAGCTTCCTCGCCGCCGACTTCGCGGACGCGGCCGGGCCCGCCGGGGTCGTGAGCAGCGTCGTGGTGCAGACGGTCACCGACCCCGACGAGACTCCGGAACTGCTGGCGACAGCCGAAGACAGCCCACTGATTCTCGGCGTCGTCGGCTGGACCGACCTGACCGCGCCCGACGCGGCCGACCGCCTCGCCCGGCTGCGCGCCGGGCGAGGCGGGGACCGGCTGGTCGGCATCCGCCACCAGGTTCAGGGCGAACCGGACCCGGACTGGCTCACCCGCCCCGACGTGCTGCGTGGCCTGGCCGCCGTCGCCGCCGCGGGCCTGGTCTACGACCTGGTCGTCACCGCAGGCCAGCTTCCCGCCGCGACCCGGGCCGCCGCCGCGGTACCCGACCTGAGATTCGTCCTGGACCACCTCGGCAAACCACCCATCGCCTCCGGGCAGCTGGAGCCGTGGGCCTGCGCCGTGCGCGACCTCGCCGCGCTGCCCAACACCGTCTGCAAGCTTTCGGGCATGGTCACCGAAGCCGACTGGCATCACTGGACACCCGCCGGCCTGCGCCCTTACGCGGATACGGTTCTCGACGCTTTCGGGCCCGACCGTGTGATGTTCGGCTCCGACTGGCCCGTGTGCACCCTGGCCGCGAGCTACGACGAGGTCGTCGCCACGGCTGGCGAGCTCACCGCCGCCTTGACGGAGGCCGAACGCCGAAGCGTGTTCGCCGGAACCGCCGCCGACGTCTACGGACTCTGACGGTGGCCGTCGTGGTCCCGGACCTGTCGGCGGGATCGGCCCCGCACGCCCGGCGTAGTCGGTGCGCTTCGCGTGCTGTCACCGCAGCGGCAGGTTCTCTATGGTGAACACCGGGCTGGTCAGCGGGGCGCCGTAGAGGTAGGTGTCCATCTGGGAGTTGGTCACCAGCAGCCGGTCCCCGCTGACGGCGACGCCGGTGGTGGTGTCGGCGCCCGGGTAGGTATGCTCGGAGACGAGCGTGCCTTGGGTGTCGTGGTGGGACAGCCGTACGGTGGCGACTTCGTTGTCGACGGAACGGGCGATGTAGAGGGTGTCGCCGCGCATTGCGATCCCGTCGTCACTGGTCAGCGGCGGTGCGTCGATCTTGCGGTCCTCGCCGGTGGCCAGGGTCAGCCGGTAGAGGGCGCCGCTGGACCAGTAGCCGATGATCAGTGACTTGCCGTCCGGGGTGGCGACGATGCCGTTGCCGTTGGAGGTGCCGGTCACGTAGTCCGGCAGGTGGTAGGCGACCTGCAGTGTGCGGTGGTTTCCGGTGGTCTGGGCGTGGACCTCGGCGGCCGGGACGCGGTAGACCACCGCGCGCAAGGAATCGGTGATGTAGACGTCTCCGTTCGGGGCCACGGCCTCGTCGTTGACGAGGGTCTTCTCGCCGGTGTCGGGAACGGTGTAGGAGGCGACGAGCTTGCCGGTCTTGGTGTAGATGAAGAAGCGGCCGGTGAAGGCGCCGGCGACCAGGAGCCGGTCGCCGGCGATTTTGATGCCGGTGACCTGGGTGCGGCCGTCCGAGCCGGCGGGGAGGAAGGGTTCGAGAGTCTTGGCTCCCAGGCGTCCGCGGTAGACCGTGCCGTCGTCGATGCTGCCGGTGTACATGTCGTGGCTGTCGGCCGCGATGCTTTCGGGGAAGGCGTTGTGGCCGTCGATGGTGATCGTGTAAGGACCCTGTTTGTGGTGTTGGGCGGTCGCGCTCGTGGCCAGGGCCGTGGCCGGGACCGCGGTCAGGGCGACAGCCGTCGTGGCCAGGGTCACCAGTGTCTGTCGCAGCATTACCGCACCGCCTTGTCGATCGCGGTGGCCAGGGTGGTCGTGGGGCGGCCGATGAGCCGGCTCAGGTCGCCGGAGTCGCTGTACAGTTCGCCGCGGCCCAGCCCGAGATCGGCGTCGGCGAGGGCATGCGCCACCTCGGTGGGCACGCCCGCGCCGGCCAGTGCTGCCGCGAACTGCTCGGCTGGTAGATCGGTGTACGTGATCGGCCGGCCGGTGCGGTCGGCGACCGTTGCGGCGAGTTCGTCCAGGGTGAACGCTTCGTCGCCGGCGAGTTCGTACACCTTGCCGACGTGCCCTTCTGTGGTCAGCACGTGTGCGGCGGCCTCGGCGTAGTCGGCACGGGACGCCGCGCTGATCCGCCCCTGGCCCGCGGCCCCGATGAACGCGCCGTGCTCGAGTACCACGGGCAGTTGGGAGGTGTAGTTCTCCAGATACCAGCCGTTGCGCAGCATCACACTGGGGACCGCGTGCTCGCGCAGGTACTCCTCGGTCGCGCGATGCGTCTCGCCGATGATCGTGGCGGTGGTGTCGGCACGGGTCATGCTCGTGTACGCCACCAGCGAAACGCCCACGGACTGCGCGGCGTCGATGGCCCGCCGATGGTTGGCGAAGCGGTCCGCCACCGGCACCGAGGCCGAGATCAGCAGCAGCTTCTCAGCCCCCTCGAAAGCCGCCGCGAGGCTGTCCGGGTCGCCGAAGTCGGCCCGCCGGACCACCACCCCGCGATCGGCCAGGTCTTTGATCCCGGCGACATCCCGCCCGGTGGCGACGATCCGCGAGGCCGGAATCCCGCGTCGCAGCAACGCCTCCACAGCAAGCCGGCCCAACTGCCCTGTGGCCCCGGTAACGACGATGGACATGGACGAATCCTCGTTTCCGCCGCGGCCCCTCCGCGGCACACGCCCATGCTGACCTGGTGACTAACCGACGGGAAGTAGCCACTTTTCGGTAAGGTAGCCACCCGATGGAAAGAAACGAGGTGAGCCCGATGGTACCCGCCACCGCAGTGACGCAGGCAACATCGACCTGGGACCCCTACGAACGTGGTTGCCCCTCTCGCAATCTCTTGGACCGCATCGGCGACAAATGGTCCATCCTCGTCCTCGGCGAACTGGCGCAAAACGGCACCGCCCGCTTCACTCAGCTCCGCAAGCGCCTCGAAGGCGTCAGCGAGAAGATGCTCACCCAGACCCTCCGCGCCCTCGAACGCGACGGCCTGGTGCTCCGCACGGTCCACCCCGCGGTCCCGGTGCGCGTGGAGTACGAGCTGACGGCACTGGGCCAGACGCTTCGCGGGCCGCTGAAGGGCCTCACAGAATGGTCGACTGAGCACACGGCGGACGTTCTCGCCGCCCAGGAGAGCTACGACGCCCGGGATCGTACGGCGGGTGGCTGATTGAGCCGGCACGCGGTTGTCCGGTTACCCGGCGCGACCGGCGTCGCCGTCCTGCTCTTCGGACGCCCCGGTGCTGTCGGGGGCCGGGCCGGTGCGGAAGATCGCCAAGACCGACCCCAGGCTGTGGCGTGCCTACCTGCTCAAAGAGGGACTACGCCACGTCTTCAAGGTCAAAGGCGCCGCCGGACGCGCCGCGCTGGACCGCTGGCTCATCTGGGCCACCCGCTGCCGCATCCCCGCGTTCGTCGAGTTGGCCCGCACCATCAAACGCAACCGCACCGAGATCGACAACGCCCTCGACCACAACCTGTCCAACGCCCTGATCGAATCCATGAACACCAAAATCCGGCAGATCGCCCGCACCGCCTACGGCTTCACCAACCCCGAAGCCCTCATCGCACTCGCACTCCTCGCCCACGGCGGCTACCGACCCCAACTACCCGGCCGAACCACCCACACATAGGTCAGAGGCGCCACTTTTTACCCTCCTACCCGCGAAAGATCAGACGGTTCCGGTACAGGTGCCCTGCGCCTCGGCTGTCCAGGCGGCGCCCAGCGGGTAGCTCGCGATGAGGACTACGTTCGTACACCCGGTGTACCTCGCGTTGAGCGCGCGAAAGGCGGCCTGGTCGGCGCTCGTCGCGGTTGCGCCCAAACCCCAGGCCGTGGCCGTGAATGTGGTGGGTGCGGCTACTGACACGGCGGGCGCATTCGCAGACGCCGCGGATTCGGTCGCGGACGCCGTACCGCTCGCCAAGCCGACCGACAGAACACCGGCCGCGACCAATACCGCTGGACGCATTCGCATGTCGCTTCTCCATTTGCTTGATACCGGGCAGTTCGCTCGAGCACCGGATTACCTCCTTAGGATTGTCAGAGAGTCACGTTCCGAAACAATCGCCCGCAGAGCGGTGTGCGACGCCGGTGCGGTTCGAGTGTGAGGGGTGCGGCGTTCCGGTTCCCGCCTCGGGTCTGTGCCGATCCTGTCGGGAAGTTCGGCTTGCGGGTGCCCGAGCGAAAGCTGATGATCACGTGCTGGCCCGTGGCGTCGCGATGGCCCGCGCCGCCTTGCGTGGCTTGTCGATGGAGCCTGGGAAGGCCATGCCGGCGTGAGAGCTTGATGGCAGGTCGAGGCCCGGTGCTGCGGGCCGGGCCAAGCGGTCCAGCACAGCCAGGCAGTGGTTGGAACGCCCCGTGGACCGGAGTATAGGAGCTCATCGTTGTTGGCCGTGGTATCAAGTGGCCGATTGTCTGTGCGCTGGTCGCGCAGCCCCGCGAAGGCTGTCTATCGCATGGCCACTGCGATGACCAGGATGACGACCGTGTCGGTCGATCGTCTCTCGATGATGACGTTGCCGGATGACGCTCCATCCCACTGGTAGACCGCAGATCCTGCCGTGGCGGTCTTGTCCCAATCCGGACCGAGTCCCTCCACGAACGACTGGGATCGGAAAGTTCCCGACGTCACCTCAGCCGGGGTCTTCGCCGCTGGTGAAGCTGCGAGCGTCTTCAGGAAGGCTGCCATGTCTGGTGCCCCGACGGAGAAATGCAGGAGGAGGGTGTCTGGTCCGTTGAATGAGTCGTCGTCGCTGTAGTAGCGCACGTCGCTGGCCGCTGGGGGCAGTGCAAGGCCGTAGTACTGCAATGCCCCGGTCAGCGTGTTGGTTGACGAATTGGTCCAGCCTGACGAACACTCGTTGCGGTGATAGGCGTGCGGGTCGGTTCGCACGGGATCGTCCGGCCAGCATGGGGCTACTGCCTGCCTGGTGGTGTAGCCGGCTGCGCTCAGCACCATGATGACTATCAGCACCCAGAGACAGCTTCGGCGGCCCCGACGAGTTGGGGCCGGCCCTTCAAATCCTGTGCTCGGCTCGGCCATGTCCAGATACTCGCAGGGCAAGCGCCTGGAATATGTCGGCGCAGTCGTATCTTCACAAGTTCTTTCGCGGTTGGCTGTGCGGTCCGCTGGTGCGGGTTGTGAGGTGTCCTCGGGCTCGGCGGGCGGTGGCGCAGCGTGCGCGTAGCTGGTTGGCGGGGTTGCGGTAGCCGCACGCGCAGCGGGCGTCGGTCTTGATCAGCCGGTTGATCCCTTCGGAGGCGGCGTTCGTCACGCCCGTGGTGATCGCGGCAAGTATCTGGGGCCACCAGGCGGAGACGGTGTTCGCAAGCCGCTCCATCTCCGGCAGGCCGGACGCGGTGGCAGACTCGTAGAAGCGGGCGGGCAGCGCCGATATCCATGCTCGCTCGGGGTGGGTGCCGTGCAGCGCTAGCAGGTCCATCAGGTCCTCTTTGACATTCCACGCCGCCAGGATCGGTGCGCCGATCCTGGCGGGCAGCGCCTTGAGATCCTCGACCATGGGGTCAAACCGGTCCACCACGAGCGTCGCGTGCGGCAGCGATTGCCGGACTGAGGCCATGAACACGCACGCGAACGCCTTCACTAGTGCGCGCTGGCCGGGGTCGAGGGCGTCGCCAGCTTTCTGCTCGTGATCGGCCAACACCAAGTCGGTCGTTTGCCCGTCATGAGGGGCGGAGTGAGAGCTGATTGCCGGCATCGATCAAGCTCGGCGTCGCCTCCACCGAAGCCGTCGGCGGCCGCGTCCAAACCTGTTCGCGCAGGTCGTACTGCACTGGAACGATGACGTCGTGTCCGCATACCCGAAGCTGACGATCGACGACTATGAGCGGCTCGTCGCCGGCCTGCCCGGCCGGACGATCGAGGCAGTTGACTACTACGTGCTCATGGTCGGTGCGGACGGCATGGAGCCCGACGACTGGGACTTCGGCAGCTGGCACGAGCCGACCATGGGGATCGAACTGGTCACAGGTGGCGGCGGTGTCTTCTCGGCGATCTGGGGCAACGTGTTCGACTGCTACGGGCTGGAGGTGTACTCCGATCCCATGAGCGAGCACATCCGAGGTGTCGGCGAGCAGGGCGGCACAGCGCGCGTCGCGGTCGCCTCACACGCCGCGTGGGCAGGGATCATCGGTGAGCCGATCGAGACTGCGCGGATTCTTTGGTGGCAGGCCGGTCAGGGCGTCCGTCGGGATCCGCTGCCTCTGGCGGTCCACCTGGGAACTGCGGAGGGTCAGGTTTGGATCGGTGTCGGACGGTCTGAGACCCGAACGCCGGAGAGCCCGTTCTACCTGGGCACCGATGACGTTCTCGTCGTCTTTGACGCGGAGGCGGCGTCGCGTATGGGTCTCGAAGCCGCGTCAGAGGCCAACGGTCCGGCCTGAGCTCGCCGCCGAATGTGCACGGTCAAATTGACCAACCCAACGCATGGCCGTGCAGCTCGATCTTTCATCGCGCGGGTCAGGCCACCGGGCTATGCAGGGGTCGACTGCACGGGACAGCCTCAGTCCTGTGGGCGGTTCGCCGGGTGCGGCTGCGCTTGATTACAGGGCCTGTGGTGCGAGTACGGCGTCAGTCATGGTCGTGGCGAGCCAGGCTTGGTACCTGTCCCAGGTCCAGGAGCGTTCGGCGACCAGGCGGCGGGCGAGGTCGGGCGCGGTGAGCGTCCACAGGATGTCGGCCGCGTCCTCGGTGTCCAGGCCGTCGCGTAGTCCGAAGTGCTGTGCGAGGTGGCCGGCGGCGTTGGCGGTCCCGGTGGCGCGTTCGCCCTCGATGGTCTCGGCGAAGGCGCGCAGATCGGGGTCTCCGGTGGCGGCCTGCGCGAGGACCATGCTGACCAGGGGTTGTACGCGCTCATTGAGGTGGCGGGCGATCGCGGCGTAGTGGTTCAGGAACTCCCGGCCGGTCTTCGCCTGGATCATGGCCTGGAAGACGGGGCGCTGGGCCATGGGCACCGGCTCGTCATCGCCCGCCAGGGTGACGTCGTAGACCACTTTGAGCAGTGCGCTCTTACCGCCGACGGTGTTGTAGATGGTCTGCACGCTGACTCCGGCGGTCTTGGCGATCCCGTTCAGGGTCGTGCCGAGGTAGCCCTGCTCGACGAACATCCGTCCGGCGACCTCCAGGACACGGCCTCGGGTCAGGGCCATCTGCTCGGTGCGCAGCGCGGCGGAGTAGCGGCGCTTCTCCATCAGTCCTCTTCCTTGACAGTTGATTGGAATCACGTTCAAACTAATAGAGCGACGTTCCATCGTAGCTTACGGATGGGGGGCGGACGACGGCTGCCATCCAGCCGCCGTCCACGCTACGCCGCTCTACACGCCGCCCGCGGTGGCGGGCGGACCAGCCACCAGTGGAGGGAACTGAACCATGAAACTGCCCTACCGGATCGGTCTCACAGCATCCGTACTCGCGCTCGCCTCAAGCCTGGCGGCGGGCACCGCATCCGCGGCGACGGCCGCACCCGTCAAGGCCGGGGCCGCCACGGCGACCGCCGCCGCGGCGCCCGCGTTCAACGCGGCGGGCACCTGGACGCTGAATCAGAGCAACGGTTACACGGTCACGCTCACCCTGACCCAGGACTCCGCCGGCAACCTCTACGGCTACGCCGCCTCGGCGCCCGACGGCCTCAGCGGCCGCATCGAGGACGGCTCGATGGTGAACGGCACCAGCATCGTCTTCGTCATCGGCTGGAGCAGCGGAATCTGGGGCAAGTACACCGGCTCCTTGAACGCGGACCGGACGCTGTCGGGCAACACGGAGGCCATCCAGCACCCGTGGGTCCAGGCCACCTGGAACACCTTCCAGACCTTCTGACGAGCCGGCGACGCCAGCCTGAGCCGAAGCACCGCGGGGCGGTGCTTCGGCTCAGCACACGAAGTCACATGCGAGATGTCTGTCGATGCTGCGGCGAGGCTTGTTTCGCGGCTGTGATGACGGCGCTTTTCACTCGTGAGCGCGAGAAGGGCCAGATCTGCGAGCGCGAGAGGTGCCGGGCTCGGTGGTGCTCTGCCACCGCGAGGTTGAGGCACTGCCATGATCGGTAGCCGGCGTGCGTCGGTGTTAGCCGCCGGGAACCAGCGGTGATCACCTGAACGTTGACCACCTGATCCATGCTCATGATCGGCACCACGGCTCGTGCACGAGGGGAAAACTATGACAGACATGACAACGTTGGTTGACCGGGCCGCGCTCATCGAGCTCGTCGACAGCATCTTCGATACCGTCGATGCCAAGGACTGGGATGGTGCCGAAGCCCTGTTCGCCGACAAGGTCGACGTCGACTTCACCAGCCTTGCCGGCGGTGAGCCCGCGGAAATCACCAACGTGCAGCTGGTCGATGGCTGGCGCGTGGGGCTGCACGCGAAGAAGGCCAGCTTCCACACCGTCTCCCACTATCGCGTCGTCGTGACTGGCGATGAGGCATTGGTCAAGGTCAAGGGCTACGCCTACAACGTCCTGGACGCCTCGCTCGGCGGCGAGATGTGGGAGGTCTGGGGCCGCTATGAGATCCCGGCACGTCGCACTGCCGAGGGCTGGAAGGCGACCGGACTTACATTCGTCGCGCTGCACACCCGCGGCGACGACGCAGTGCGGACTCACGTGCTTGAGGCGTAGCGGAGAGCTCACCATCGCGGGGGAGTGGGTGGCCCTGGGCTGAACCGATCGAGGCCACCCAGCCGGGTGTCAGTACAGCAAGATGTACGGTCGTGTTTCGGTGAGCTCTTGGGAGGACGCGTTCTGAGCATCGCCGGACGGCTGCCGTGTCGAAGTCACTTTCGATGGTGAGTACGTCGGCGAGCCACTGACCGGCAGCCATCTCGCGGACGCGTTCGGCGAGCGTGTTGTGTGCCGTGTCCAGCGACCGTAGTGCCAGGCCGTCGGCCAATTCCCAGCGGCCCAGGCTCGGCGCGCACCAGCCTGCGGCGCTCAGCGCTGCGGCGCTGGCCGGGCCTTCGTGGCGGTCCATCCTGGCGAGGTCGAGCGTCAGCATCAGGACTCGGCGTGCCCCCGCCTCAGTGCGGGCGAACGTGGCGAGGTAGTTCCGGACCACAGAGTCTTCGCCGATGCGGCGCAGTACCGTCGCGGACCGTGGGTGGCCATCGACGAGGTGTGGCCTGGGGTGTCGCTGAAGACAATTCGGTCAGTTGTTGTGCGGTCTTCGTCAGGAGGAGGGGGACCTCTTAAGGCATCAATGAAAGTTCATGCAGGGTGGTGATGGAGCGGGGCGGGAAGCGCAAATCACTCGGACGGCCGAAGGGCTGGACTGGTAGCTGAAGCGCTTCTGGGTGGCCGTCTACTGGAGGTCTGTTTGCCCTGGTGGACGTGGCACGACGAGCGGGAGCATCAGCACGGATCCGGGCGCTGACCAAGGCGCGGGAAGCCACGTTGGCCGACTACTACCAGGCGCAAGGGGAGATAGAGCGGATACATGTCGCCGCCGAGGCGTCAGCGGCACCGTTCGAGGCTGCTGTTCGCGAAGCCGTGCTCCTCGTGGACCGTCTGGGAGAGACCCGCGCCGGTATTGCCGGACTGACCGGGCTTTCGCTGCTTCACGTGCGGGACTATCTCTCCGAGGCGACTGCGTAGCTGGGCTGGTGGGCGTTGTGCGCCGTGGGGTCCTTACCGAGTGATGAACTATGCGGGTCGTGCAGGGCATGTCGCCCGGCGGCGTGTTTGGCTGAACCCATGACGGACACGGACGGCTGGCGGTTTGACGGGCTTCGGGCGCTGTTCATCAACTGCACCCTCAAGAAGTCGCCGCAGACCAGCAACACGCAGGGGCTGATCGACATCAGTCGAGCCATCATGGACAAGCACGGTGTGCGGTCGTCGGTGCTGCGGGCCGTCGATCACGACATCGCCACCGGGGTGTGGCCGGACATGACCGAACACGGGTGGGCCTCGGATGCCTGGCCCGGCATCCATGAGCAGGTGATGGCCGCCGACATCCTGGTGCTGGCAGGGCCGATCTGGCTGGGGGACAACAGCTCGGTGATGAAGCGCGTCATCGAACGGCTGTACGCGAACTCCAGCGTTTTGAACTCTGCCGGGCAGTACGCCTACTACGGCCGGGTGGGCGGCTGCCTGATCACCGGCAACGAGGACGGCGTGAAGCACTGCGCGATGAACATCCTCTACAGCCTGCAGCACCTGGGCTACACGATCCCGCCGCAGGCCGACTCCGGCTGGATCGGCGAGGCCGGTCCCGGGCCGTCGTACCTGGACCCGGAGTCCGGCGGTCTGGAGAACGACTTCACCAACCGGAACACGACGTTCATGACCTGGAACCTGATGCACCTGGCGAAGCTGCTGAAGGAGGCCGGCGGGATCCCGGCGCACGGCAACCAGCGCTCGGAGTGGGATGCCGGCTGCCGGTTCGACTTCGAGAACCCCGATTACCGGTGAACGCTGCGCACTGAGGTCGGGCCGGCGACGCGGTCGGGCTGCCGGAGTCCTTCGAAAACGATCAAGGGCTCGGGATCGCGTGGCGGCGGAGGAACTGGTGTCAGCGGTGGTGAGCCGTCTTGCTGGCGCGGGCCGTGTGTCGGCACCATCGAGCGGTGGCAGAGTGAGGCAGGCGGCCGGGGCGTTGGTTGCAACGCCGCGGCCGCCCTGGTCAGCGGTGACTACTTGCTATAGGCCTCGATCTCCTGCAGTCCGACGTTGCTGCCGGAGCCGCCGGTGACTTGGAACTTCAGCGAGGTGATGCCGGTCTTGGGCGTGAAGCTGACCGTGTGCGGGTCTCCGTCGTTCGGGATGTCGTTGACGGTGACGGTGCTGCCGTCGCTGAAGGTCAGCGTTCCGCCGGGGGCCCAGTCGGTGCTGTTGCTCCGGTCGGACAAGGTGATGCTGCCGATGGTCTGGGGTGTGCTCCAGTTCAGCTGGATCCAGGGGTTCAGCTCGCCCTTGGACACCCATTCGGTGGTGCCGTCGCCGTCGATCGCGTTGCCGGCCGGGTAGCGGGAGTCGTACACCGACGATGCTGTGGCCGTGGCGTTCAGCGCGAGGTCCGGGTACGGCGACACCGCGGAGACCGAGGCCAGCACTCGGTATTCGCGTGGTGCCCCCTTGTACGTGGTTTGAGCGGTGAAGGTGCTGGAGCTGCCCGCGCTCTCGCCGGCCGGCGGGGTGAGGGTCCACAGGGTGCTGACGGTTCGCCCGGGCGGCACGGTTTTGAAGGTGGCCGGGGTCGTGGCGGTCGCTTTCCAGCCGGTCGGGGCGTCGAAGACCGTGGCCACGCCGGTCTGCGCACCTGCGCTCCTGTTGGTGTAGCTGGTGGTGACCTTCACCGTGGCGCCGGCGGTGACGGTCGCGGGTGCCGAGATGGTGGCCGGCGCGGTGACCTTCTCGGGCGTGCCGAGAGTCAGGAACCTCACCTTGGACGTGCCGCTGCCGGTTCCGGTCAGGGTGATGTCCTGGGTTCCGGCGACGTAGGACGCGGAGCCGCTGACCGTGGCGGCACCGAGCTTGTGCCAGGTGCTGTCGTAGACGGTGGCGGACCCGGTCCCGTCGGCGACCAGGTAGCCGCCGGAGGGCACGGTGGCCGTGTAGGTCACGGTGGACCCGTTGAGCGCGACGACGACCTTGTTGACCGCGCCGCCGGAGGCCTGGAGCTGGAACTGCAACGGCTGGGCGGCGTGCGTGTTCGTGTACGACCACGTGTTCGCCGCGCCGTTGTTGCTCGCGCTCAGCGCCGACGGGTACTGGACGTTGTACAGGTTCCAGGACTTGCCGGGCGCCGTGTTGACCAGGTGCCAGTAGGAGTTGAGGTCCTTCATCTCGGCCTGCTGGGCCGGGGTGAAAGCGCCGGCGTTGCGCGCGGTCTCCCACTGGTTCCAGGTGCCCATGATCTGGTTGGCGTCGCCGGCGTCGTTCAGCTCCCCGACGCTGGTCTCCAGGCCCGCCCCTGCGTTGTAGGCGGCCATTTTCGACAGCTGCCATTCCTGGTACTGCATCGTGTCCCCGGCGCCGAAGCCGAGCCAGCCGAGCATCGCCGGCATGTAGTTCCGCTGGTAGTACGGCTGCAAGGAGATGGGGAGGTTGTCGGGGTCGGTGTTCAGGCTGTGCTCGCCCCAGCTGACGCGTCCCTGGGCGTCCCAGGTGTTGGGCAGCAGGTTGCTGGCCTCGGTCACGGTGTCCGGGACCGAGCTCTCACCCTTGTAGACGCCGTTGATCAGGTTTGCGGTGCCCAGCAGGCCGTACCCGGCCAGTGAGCCGTCCTCCAGGCCGTCGAACGACAGGGCCTTGATGCCGGGGATGTCGAGTACCTGGGACAGGCGTGAGGCGATCTGCGGGATCTCGCTGATGCCGCCGGTGAACATGCCGTAGGCGTACTGCTGGATCCGTGAGGCCTGGCTTCCCGCGGAGTGGGCCGCGGCGGTGGTGCCGTAGGCTCCGCGGCTGTTGACTGTCACCTTCCATTCGGTGCCGGACACCTGCGACACCGAGCTGTAGGTGACCAGTTCGCCGCCGATCCGCAGGATGCTGCCCGCGTCGCCGGCGAACATGGCGTTGTCGTCGACGTAGAGGGTGGTGTCGGTGGCGCCGGCGGGCCGGGTGAGGGCTGCCGAGCCGGTGGTGGCCAGCCCGCTGTCGGCGTTCGGCCGCACGTAGGAATCGCTGGTGTCGACCAGGTTCGACAGGGTGTGCACACCCACGTTGATCCCGTAACGAGCAGCTGTGGCGGCCAGGCCGGCCGCGCCGGTGTCGGATCCGCCGAAGGACCCGTCGAACTGGTAGTGCCCGGCCGACTGCCAGGGGCCGTCCACACCGGGCAGGGAGTAGATGTACTTCATCCCGGCTTCGCGCGCGTACCAGCTGGCCTGTGCGGCGTTGCCGGTGTTGAGATCGGACAGGACGAGCCAGGACTGCGAAGCGCCCTGGGACTCCTTGCCCCACTGTCCGTCGATCATCGGATGCGGCAGGTTCTCACCGGTCTCGATGCCCGACAGGGTCGGCAGGACATTGTCCGGGGTGGTGCCGAACAAGGCTATCTTCGAGCCCTGGATGCGGCCGTCCGGACCGGTCAGCGGCGGCACCGCGACGTTGGGCTCGTGAGTGTCTCCCCAGCCGACATAACGGTTACGGGTCTTGCTGTAGTCGTAGGTGTAGGCCTGCAGGAAACTGCCCCACGGCGTCTGGTGGGCGGCGAACCACCCGAACGGCCAGTTCGAGATCTCGGGGCTGACGTCGGTGAAGGTCTGGCTGTCGAGCTCGTCCGGCCAGCCGCCGACGGTCTTGTCATTGAGCTCGTGGATGCCGATGGCGAAGGTGTCGTCGTGGACGACGCCGACGGTCTCACCGACCGTCTGCGTGATGGTGGTGGTTATAGGCCCCCACAGCAGGGTCTGCACATCCACGCCGGACGGCGCGGAGACGCTGGTCGCCTCCAGGGTGGCATAGCCGGCTTTCGAGACCGCGTGGACGCCGACTTTCACCCCTTTGCCGCCGAAGGTGAAGGTGTAGGTCGACGATGCGGCGTCGAAAGTCAGCTTGGTGGGAGCCTGTTTCGATCCGTCGACCATGAGCTGGATCAGCGGCTCGGGGTTGGCGGAACTGGCGTAGTCCCTGCGGTTGGCCGTGTCGGTCAGATGGGTCACCGTGCCGGTCGAGTTCAGCGCGATGTCCAGTGATCCGGCGTGCAGGGTGAACGAACAGGAAGTGGCGGCGCGTGCCGTTGTGGCCGCCACTGTTCCACAGGCCAGGACGATTGCCGAGGCCACGGCTATGTGCCTCGGCCACCGCCATCGTGTGGTTCTCATAGTGCTCTCCTTACTCTCGCGGCCGGTATCTCCGGCGGCGAAAACTGGATTGCGCGGTGAGCGGTCCGGACCGGTCAGTCGGCGGTCTCCCAGCCGATGCCGGGCGCGCTCGGGGCCCTCACCAGTCCGTCTGGGCCGACCAGCGGCTCGCGGACGACCGGGTTGGTATAGACGAGGGACTCGTAGTAGGTGGTGTTCGGTATGGCCATGCACAGGTGGGCTGATGCCAGGCCCGAGCCGTGGACCTCTGCGCGCAGCTGGAAGCTGTCGGCGAGGTGGGCGATGCGCATGGCGCCGGTGATGCCGCCCTTGAACTTGTCACTGGTGCGGACGTGGGTGGCGGTGCCGGCGGCGATGAAGTCTGCGACGTTCCAGTGCGCGCCGTCGGAGGTCTCCGCGACCAGCAGCGGGATGTCGACGCGTTCGGCCAGGCGCCGATAGGCGGTGATGCTGAACTCGCGCATCGGCTCCTCGTACCAGAGGTATCCGGCCTCTGACAGGGCCCGGCCGAGATAGACGGCGTCGGCGAGGTCGAACCCGGCCGAACCGTCGTACATCAGCGGCACGGCGTCGCCGACGTGGGCGCGCAGCTTCTGGCACAGCTCGGCGTCGCGGCGGGCGTCGCCCCAGGCGTGCAGCTTGACCGCCGGGTAGCCGAGGGCCAGGCACTGGTCGGCGACGTCCAGGAACTCCTCGACGGATCCGAAGGTGACGGTGCTCGCGCAGGCCGGGATCGCGTCGCGGAACGTGCCGAGGAGTTGGTGCACGGGTAGTCCGGCGTGTTTGCCGGCCAGGTCCCACAGCGCGGTGTCGACCAGGCCCAGGGTGTAGACCGGGAACTCCTCGATGCGGTCGAGCTCCCACATCCGCTGCCACAGCGCCTCCCGGGCCAGCGGGTCGCGGCCGGCCAGGTCGGCGCGGATTCGGCGCTGGACCAGGTCGGCGACGATGACGCCGCGTGGCGTGCGGGATTCGCCGACCAGGCCGGTATCGGTGTGGATCCGCAGCACGCCGCCGATCCCGGCCGGCTCCGAGCCCGGCAACCCGGCCCGCCACTGGAAGGACGGCATCGCGGGAGTGTCGACGAGTTCGACGGTGACGTCGGTGATGTGCATGGGGACCGGGGCCTTTCGGGATTGCGGGACGGCGGGCCCGGAAGGGGCGGGCCGGGAAGGGTCAGAAGCCGGCGTCCTCGATGAGGCGCCGCTGGATCGCGGTCTGGATCTGCCGGGCGGTGACGTCGATGTGCTCGGCCATCAGCCGCTGCGCCAGCTCGACCTCGCCTGAGGCGATCGCCTCGGCGATGGCGATGTGCTGCTGCGCGGCGACTTCCAGCGAACCGGCGGGGTTGTCGGCCAGCCCGATGGTGGACACCTGTTGCTGGACGCGGCGGATCGAGTTGACGGTGCCGGAGTAGAACATGTTGGCCGACGCCTGCCCGACGCGGTCGTGGAAGTCGTTGTCGGCGGCGATGAAATCGCGCAGGACACCGGTGGCCGCGGCGTCGGCCGTCGACGCGGCGGCCTGCCGGATCGCCCTCACCTGCCCCGGGGTGGCGCGTTGTGCCGCCAGCCCGGTCGCGGCGGTCTCCACATCGCGCCGGAACTCCAGCAGTTCGTCGACCTGCCGCAGATCGGCCGGCAGGAACTGCGCGAACGCGTCCTGGAACAGCCCGCCGCGGGGCTCGGCGACGAACATGCCGCGTCCCTTCTGCACCGACAGGCGGCCCACCGCCGACAGGACCTTCACGGCCTCCCGGACCACGGTGCGGCTCAACCCGAGGGTCTCGGCCAGGGCCTTCTCGGTCGGCAGCCGGGAGCCGGGGCTGAGTTCCTCGCGGACGATGTACTCCAGGATCTGCTCGGCAGCGAGCTCGTAGCCGGGGCGGTAGCTCGCGGCCGGGTCTGCGGCTTGCGGGTCGGGGCCGGTCAAGGTTCACCTCGTCTGGGTCGAATGTTTCGCATCAATCTCTTCTGCTGTTGGCTGTTATAGCAGAACTAAGGTCTTGACGCGAGAGGCTTCGTGGGTCAAACTCAAGGCCACTCCAGCAGGATCGATCCGTGAGTCCTCTGTTGAGCTCAGATAGATGCGAAGTATTGGCGATCTCCGTCCTCCACCGCCGACCCTCGGGCGGCGCCCCTCAAAGGATCACCATCATGTTCAGACGCTCGCGTCGAATCGCATATCTCGCCGTGGCGGCCGCGGCCGCCCTCGGGCTGACCGCCGGGTGTGCCGCCGGAGGGAGCTCGTCCGGATCCTCCGGCGGCGCTTCGTCCGGCAAGGGCGAGGTGACGCTGACGTTCCTCACCTTCGAGACGCCGAACCTGACCGCCGCGTACTGGGACGCGGCGATCGCGCGGACCAGCGCGCAGGTTCCGGGTGTGAAGATCAAGAAGCTGGTGTCGCCGACCGCCGACCGGGCCTCGTACGCCAAGCAGCTGCTGGCCTCGGGCCAGCTGCCGGACATCATGATCGGGATATCCCCGACCGACTTCGTGAAGGCCGGGGCACTGGCCCCGTTCTCCGCCGACCAGCTGGGCAGCTTCCTGTACCCCGACGCCGGCGCGATCGACGGCAAGACATACCAGCTGCCCTGGGCTACCCAGGCCCAGCCGATGGTGTACTACAACAAGGACGACTTCACCAAGGCCGGCATCGCCGCTGCGCCGACCACGTGGTCGGACTTCCTGGCCGACTGCGGCAAGCTCAAGGCCGTCGGCATCACGCCGATCGAGATCGGCGGCGGCGGCACCGACACCTGGGCCGACGCGTTCCCCCTGGTCGCCGCCGTCAGCGCCGATCTGTATCCGTCGGACCCGACCTTCCTGGCAGATCTGGCCTCGGGCAAGGCGTCCTTCACCGATCCGCGCTTCGTCGCCGCCGCGCAGAAGGTCGCCACCCTCGCCTCCGACGGCTATCTGGACAAGGCGGGGCTCAGCCGCAGCTACGCCAATACCGAGCAGGCCTTCCGCGACAACAAGGCCGCGATGTACCCGATGGGTACGTGGTTCCCGGCCTCGGCGGACACCAAGGCTCCGTCCTTCGGGCTCGGGGTGTTCTCCTGGCCCACCGACAGCGGACAGACGGTGCTGCCGATCACCACCGGCGGCGGCGCGATCGTCAGCAGCAAGGCCCCATCCGTGGCGCTGGCCCAGAAGTGGGCGCTGGCGTTCAACACCGACAAGACCAACCTGGACGCCGAGGCCAAGGCCGACGGTGAGTTCATGGCGGTCAAGGGCTACACGCCGCCCTCCGACCTGGGCGCCAACTACCTGGCCAGCTACCAGCTGTTCCAAAAGGCCGCGGCGAACAACCAGACCGTCGAGGCCTTCAGCACCGAGACCGGGACCGGGGCCCTGCCCTCCGGCGTCGTCTCCGACATGCAGAAGGCCATCGCCGACCTGATCAACGGCAGCAAGTCCCCCGCGCAGTTCGCCCAGGCCCTCCAGGACTCGTACAAGAAGAACAGCAACGGCGGCTGACCTCTGGTCAGCACCCCTGAGCCGGTGTGGCGCTACGTGAGGGCGCGCCACACCACCTCCTTGCGGAACACCGTTCGCCGACGAGTAAGGAAGACCCGTGTTAAGAGCAGTCGGGATGACATCGAGGGGAAAGCGGCTACGGACCGGAGGGTTCTGGTTCGGCTTCGCCGGTCCCGGAGTTCTCCTCTACCTCGTATTCGTAGCCGTGCCGGCTGTCATGGCGCTCCTGCAGAGCTTCACCAACAAGAACGTGTTCAACCCGCCCACCCGGTGGATCGGGCTGGCCAACTACCGGAACCTGTTCGGCGACCCGGCGTTCCAGCACGCGCTGACCAACACCTTGACGCTGGCCGTGCTGACCATCGTCATCCCCAACGCGCTCGGGCTGGTCCTGGCGATGATGATCGACCGGTCCGGCCGCTTCTACCGGGCTCTGCGCAGCGTGTTCTTCGTGCCGGTCATCCTGTCCGGCGTCGTGGTCAGCGTCATCTGGCAGTCGATACTGGCCGACGGCGGCATCCTGGACACGGTGCTGAAGCACGTCGGCGTGGGCAATCCGCCGGGCTGGCTCACCGACCGCCACCTCGCGCTGTACAGCGTGGCGACGGTCAGCATCTGGCAGAGCCTCGGCTTCTGCATCGTGGTGTACCTGGCCGGCCTTCAGACCATCCCGACCGAACTCAGCGAGGCCTCCGCCCTGGACGGCGCGTCGGCCTGGCAGCGGTTCCGCACCGTCACCTGGCCGCTGCTCGCGCCGGCGACGACCATCAACACCGTCATGCTGCTGATCGGCGCGTTCAAGACCTACGACCAGGTCCAGGTGATCACCAACGGCGGTCCGGGGACGGACGCGACCACGACCCTGGCCTACAACATCGTCACCGTCGGATTCATCGACAACCGAGCCGGCTACGCCTCCACCTACGCGGTGGTCATGCTCGTGCTGACCGCCGCGGTGTCGGCCCTCACCCTTCGGCTGCTCCAGCGGCGGGAGGTGTTCTGATGGCCGTCCGCATATCGCCTAAGGAAGCTCTCATCGGCACTCACCCGGAATCCAGTTCTGAGGACTCATCGCCCGCCGGCGTCGATCCGGTCCGTCGCCGGCATCTTCGCCGCTGGTCCGACGACCGGATCCCGTGGCTGCGTCCGGTGCTCGCGCTGCTGGTCGCAACGGTCTATGCCACCCCGCTGTACCTCGTCGTGGCCAACGTTCTCAAGCCCTCATCGCAGATCACCGCCGCACCGTGGACGCTGCCGCTGCATCCCACGCTGGCGAACCTTCGCCAAGTGCTCAGCGGCCCGGACCACCTGTTCTGGAGCGGCCTGCTCAACAGCATCCAGATCACGGTGACCTCCATGGTCGCCATCACGGTCGTCTCGGCCATGCTCGGCTACGCGATCGCCCGGTCCCGGAGGGCCGGAGCCAGAGTGCTGCTGGTCTTCCTCCTGGCCGGCCTGATGGTGCCGGGAGTGGTGATCCTCAACCCGCTGGTCCAGATCCTGCGCGACCTCGGCCTGATGAACACGCTGCCCGGGCTGATCCTGTGCAACATGGGCTACTACGTCCCCTTCGGGGTGTTCCTGTTCGCCGGCTTCATCCGCACCATCCCGATCGAACTCGAGGAGGCGGCCGCGATCGACGGCGCGAGCCGGATGCGGATCTTCTGGCGCGTGGTGTTCCCTCTGCTGCGTCCGGCCACCGCCAGTGTGCTGATCTTCCTGGGCGTCTACCTGTGGAGCGACTTCCTGACGCCGCTGATCGTCCTCGGGCCGGCAAACGGCACCACGGTCACTGTCGGGGTCTACCGGGCGGTCGGGATGCACTCCGCGGACTACGGGCAGTTGTTCGCATTCATGCTGCTGGCCTCGCTGCCGGTCCTCCTGCTGTTCCTTGCCTTCCAACGGCATTTTGTCAAGGGTCTGACCAGTGGAGCAGCGAAATGACCGGGGTCGGCACGCCGGACCTGAGACTGGGCGTGGTGGGCCTGGGCATGCGCTCGGACCTGGCCGAACTCGCCCATCGGCCGGGCGCCGGATCACGCGTCACAGTGGTCTGCGATCGCGACCCGCGCCGGCTGGCCGGGGCTCGGGACCGCTTCGGTCCCGACATCGTGGCGACCGACGACCATCGTGCCCTGACAGGACTGGACCTGGACGCCGTCTTCGTCCTGAGCCCGGATCACACCCACGAGCAGATCGGCGTCGACCTGCTCGGCGCAGGCCTTCCGATATTCGTGGAGAAACCGCTCGCCATCACCACCGAGGGCTGCGACCGGCTGCTGTCGGCGGCGCGCGCCTCGGGGGCCGGACTGTATGTGGGGCACAACATGCGTCACATGCCGGTGATCACCGCCATGCGCGACCTGATTGTCTCCGGTGCGATCGGCGAGGTGAAGGCGATCTGGTGCCGCCACTTCGTCGGCAACGGCGGTGACTTCTACTTCAAGGACTGGCACGCGGACCGTCGCAACACCACCGGGCTGCTGCTCCAGAAGGGTGCGCACGACCTGGACGTCATCCACTGGCTGGCCGGCGGCTACACCCGGCGAGTGACAGGGATGGGCGGACTGGTCGTCTACGGCCGGATCAGCGACCGCCGCGTGCCCGGCGGCGAGTTGATGATCGAGTGGCTGGACCCGGAGAACAACTGGCCGCCGCTGAGCCAGACCGGCCTGAACCCGGTCGTGGACGTCGAGGACCTGTCCATGGTGCACATGCAGCTCGACAACGGCGTCTATGCCAGCTACGAGCAATGCCACTTCACTCCCGACTACTGGCGCAACTACACAGTTATCGGTACGGGGGGGCGGCTGGAGAACTTCGGCGACGGCGGCGACGGCACCGTCGTGAAGGTGTGGAACCGGCGCGGTGACTACCGCCCGGAGGCCGACCTGGTCATCCCGATCAAGACACCCGAGGGAACGCACGGGGGAGCGGACCCGCTGCTGGTCGAGGAGTTCCTGGGCTTCGTCCGCGACGGCCGAAGGACGCTCACCTCACCGGTCGCGGCCCGCGAAGCCGTCGCGACCGGATACGCCGCGACGGTGTCGCTGCGCGACGGCAGCCGTCCGGTGGACATCGCACCCGTCCCGGACGACCTCGCCGAGTACTTCGCCGCCGGACAGAGGAAGGACATCGATCGCTGATGCGCGGATACGGCATGGTCATCGGGATCCGCCCCGAAAAGCTCAACGAATACAAGGCGCTCGACGCCGACGCCTGGCCGGGTGCCGTCCATCCCGACAGTGCGGATGCAGTCGCCGCGCGGGTTCGGCGGACGCGGCCGTCACGTCCGCCGAACCCCTACAGTGCTCAGACGGCCTTGCCGTGCACCGCGGTGACGATCTCACCGTCCACAGTCGGAGTGATCGCCTTCTCCCCGCCGAACAGCGTCACAGCAGTGAGCGAGTACGCCCAGCCGGCCAGGAGGGACCGGGTCGGCCCGGACAACGTGCCGGGAGCGGTGATCAGCAGTGGTATGCCGGCGTTGGCGGCGAACGCGCCGCCGGTGAGTGCGTCCGGGAATGCCATGCCGCTGGCGACGCCCACTGATGTGGGGACGTGGCCGGACACCCGTGCCACCATGCTCGCGACGCCCGCGCCGGTGGTGTAGCGGTCCGCGCCGCCCAGTCGGGTGACGGTCTTGCCGGCGGTGGGCAGCGCGTCGATTGCGGTGATGGCCTGGTCGCCCACTGCCTCGATGGCGTTGTGGGTCTGGATGAAGCGCGCGGTGTCGGGGTCCAGCGTGTTGTCGTCGGACAGCACGATCGGCGAGCCTTCGACGGCGCCCAGGGGACCGGCGGCCAGCGCGTCGGGGAAGTTGCGGCCGGTGGCGACGATGACGTGCGGTGTCGGCCCGAAGGACTGCGCGATCTTCAGTGCCGTGGCGAAGCGGTTGTCCCCGGCATAGCGCACGACGGTGTAGCCGGCTTTGCGCAGGCCGGACTCCACCGCGGGCGACACGGCGGACGCGCCGCCGAGGATGTAGACGGTCTTGCCCGAGTGCGGCCCGCCGAGGACGCGGTCGATCTCGGCGCGGGTCGCCGGGTCGAGGGCGGTGGGATCGGTGAGCAGCAGCGGCCCGTGCACGCGCGCGGCGAGCGGGACGCCGGCCAGCGCGTCCGGTGCGGCGTCGCCGCGGGCCAGGACCACGGCGTTCGCCGCACCGTCGTGCCACTGCGCCTGGGAGAGCTCGCGGCCGGTCGCGTATCGGTCGGTTCCACCGATGCGACGCACGGCGGCTCCAGTGCCGGCCGACGGGGGCGGCGGCGGGGGAGAGGTCTGCGAAAGGTGCGGCCCGACCCATACGTAGGCGATGACCTCGTCCCAGTTGTTCGCCGAGTCCATGACCATGAGGTCCAGAAGACGGGGGCCGCCCTGGCTCTTCTCGTCGAACCAGATGGTGCCGGTCGGGCTGGATCCGTACTGCTGGTGGCTGGAGTCGCCGTACACGCCGATGGTGTAGCTGGCTACCGGGGCGACGTGGCTGGTGGAGCTGCTCAGGTTCACCTGGAACCCGTCGTCGAGGCCGCCGTAGATGCTCGGCCTGGTCGTGGTCGTGATCTGGACCCCGACGGTGGGGCCGCCCTGGAACTCGCGCGCGCCGCGGTCGCCGTAGCTCACCGGGCCGGTGCCGCTGTTGGGGACGTCGGGGTCGTCGAAGCGCGCGACCGAGGACTGCCAGCCGGGGGCCGAGGAGTCGGCCGAGTCGATCGCGGGCGAGGTCGGGCGCAGCTGCGCGTCGCCGAGCTCGAACTGCGGATCGGCGTTGATGTCGGCGGTGCCCTGTCCGGTGTGGGAGAGCAGGGACGCCGCGTCCGGGTAGGTGGTCCCGGCCCAGCGGTAGGCGGCGTCCGTCGAGACCAGCGTTCCGCCGAGGTCGGTCACGGCGAGTACGCGCGGTCCGTCCGGGGCGTTCGGAGATTCGCCGCCGCCGTCGGAGTCCACGACGGGGGCGTACACGATGTTGTGGTGGATCGAGGTGCCGGTGGTCGAGGTCGCGTCCACGTCCACGAGCGGGCTGGCCGCCGGGACGTTCAGGTGGATGTCGCGGTTCGTGTAGACGATGTCGTCGGCGACGGTGAGGCCGGTCGAACCGCCGGAGGCGATGATGCCGTGCCCGCCGTGCTCGATGGTGTCGGAGGTGATCGTGTCCCCGGTGGATCCGGTGACCGCCACGCCGGTCCCGGTGGGTCCGGCGAGGATGAAGTCGTCGGCCATGGTCGTGCCGACGGACCCGTTCTGCAACGACACCGCGGTGAACCCGAAGGCGGCGTTGCCGATGGTGTCGCCGACCAGGCTCGTGCCGGACGTCTTGGCCCCGGACACCACGACCGCGGCGCCGTTGCCGACGGCGCCGAGGGTGCTGGACGTGACGCTGGTGTCCGTGCTGTCCGTGACGGTGAGCCCGGGCCCGCCGTCGAGCGTGGACCCGGTGACCGAGACGCCCTGCGACCCGGAGACCGTGAGCCCTGTCGGGTTGCCGGCGGGCGCCTGTGACAGGTCGATCAGGGAGTTGAAATGAACCGCGCTGGAGTTGTTCACGACGACCTGGCCGCCGCCGATGCGCAGCCCGGTGACGGCGACGTCGTGCACCCCGGAGATGGTCAGCGCCGGCTTCCCGTTCTGTCCGATCAGGGTCCCGTTGCCCGCGATGGCGAAGGGCATCGAAGGCGTGCCAGAGCGGGTGATGGACACGCTCTCCTGGTGGACGCCCTCGACATCGATCCAGACGCCGGGCACCAGCGAAGGCGAGGCGAGCGCCGCGGCCACGGTGCAGAACGGCTGGGCGGGCGTGCCCGGGTTGGAGTCGTTGCAGGCCATCCCCGGCGAGTTGTCCACGTAGAGCGTCGTGGGCGTGTCGGCGTGAGCGGTCGCGGCGGAGGCCAGTCCGGCTGCCGAGACGAGCGTGGACAGGGCTAAGGCGGTTGTTCGGCGTGCCTGGGACATGGGTTCCCCCCCATTGTCGGTTGTCAGAGTGCGATAGCGCCGAATCGTAGTCCTGCCGATCTTCTGTCGGCTACGTGGTCTGACTCGTTTCGACGAGGCTTGCGCGGTGGCCGGTTCGGACGCCTCGCCCGCGTGGGTTAGACCGCCCGGTCGAACGGCACCGCCCGCCAGGTGTCGGTAACCCCGTCGGACGCCGCACGCTGGTTCAGGAACATCCGGGAGTCGTCGGCGTGCGGAGGCGGACGGTGGGCGAATCGGCAGCTGCCGCGGCGACGCCGGGCAGACCTACGATCACGCTGGCAAGTACGCGGCCGGGGTGTTGACGGTCCGCTGGAACGCGGCGGTCATTCTTCCGAGCGTGTTCGAGGTGCAGGTGCGCGATGGCGCGTCGGCGGTCACCGCCGTGGCGGTCGGTAGCGAGCGTGTCCTTGAGATCTCCTGGGCGGTGACAGAGCCGCCGGAGCTGACCTCTGTGCAGCCGGTCCTGCGCTGGGACGGCACCGAACTCGCGCTGGACCCGCTCGCGCCGACTCCGAACGCGGCCTCGGTCCGGCTGCCCGGGGAGGTGCCGGATACCGCCACCCTCGCACTGCGCGGACTGGCCGGCGTCGCCACCGGCCCGACCGGCAGCACCGTCGCGCTACTCACCACCGCACCCACCGGCCTCGCGGTCGACTACGACGGCACTGACCTTCCCGCCCGTGCACATCGCGAGCTACCAGAACGCCACGTCGAGCGCCCGGGTGATCCGCAACGCGCGCCTGCTGGGCGAGGGCTGGCCGGCCACCGCACCGGCCTTCGTGTACCAGACCCCGGAGATCGGCCATCCCGAGCCGATCGTGCCGTTCATCGACATCACCAGAGCGATCCCGATCGGCGTGCGGTACGCGTGCACCCTCGCGAACGGCGTCCCGCCGGTCTCCGCGCTGCTGACGAGGACCCGGCGAGCCAGGGCGCGGCCCTGGCGTTCCGGGTGAGCCTCCACTCCTCGCTGGACCCGGTCCTGCAACGCCCGGTGCTGCAACTCAGGCAGCTGACTTCACCGTTGGTCGAGTGACCACCGATCGCCTCCTGCCGTTCGACCCGCCTCAGACCGTGTGGGGGACTGTCACGAGCCTGATTTGCAACCTCGAGCGATCGCTGCCTGGGGATCCACGGCCACGTAGAGATCGTTTGTTCCGCCGTCACCGCAACTGACGATCGACGTCTGAGGGGTGGTGAACGAGACGGTCGCCGCGCCCTGCCCGATCGATGCGACCGGTCGGAACAAGAACCAGTTCGCCTGGCTCTGCGGACTGTCCAGGGCAGGTGACCCAGGCGTGACCTGTTCGGGGATGACCAGCCATGACTGCCAGCTGTCCGTGGCGCCGGGGCTGAGGCTGCTCCATTTCACATTCGCCCAGGTGCTGCCGTCGCCGTCGGATGCCTGGTCGCACTGGGGGCCGGAAGAGGTGTATGTCGTCGCCCAGTACATGGGCACCGCGCCCGCGGCGGTATCCGGCATCACGTCCTGCTCCGACGCGGACAACAACTCTCCGGTGGACACCTGAAACGCCTGCCCGCTGAACACCTCGGACATCGCGCTGAGCAAGTTCACGGTCATCGGGACGGGGCTTGCGGACTGCAAGGAGGCATCGAGCTTCACCGGTATGGCGACCGATCGTGCCAGCGTTGAACCGCCGTTGGTCAGCTCCGTTCCGCATGCTTGGACGGCCGGGTCTTGGACGGTGCTCGCCGCAGCGGGGGACCCCAGTGTCAGGCTCAGGGAGACCCTGTCACCGGCCGTGTCGCTCAGAGCTGCTTCGGCCGAGGAGCCCGCCGCCGTCGTTGCCGCCGCCGTCGTTGTCGAGGTGGACGACATTGCCGGGATGTCCACGGTTGTCGTCTGGGCTTGGGTGACCTGGGTGTCCGTCGATGAAACAGGCGGCGGTCCCGGGTTGGCAGCGGAGCCGGTGCTGCCGGCGCAGCCGCCGCACGCGGCCATGACCACCACGGCTGAGGCGATCAGTCCTCGACTTTGTCTACCGGTTTGTCCATGGCCGAACAAGTCCATCCTGAAGCCTCCGCATCGCGTTTTCTGGCGGATCGTAATGAAGCGGTGGCCTGTCGTGCAGCGAAAAGGAAACTTTGCAGCGTCTGTTCGGGGTTATTACCGACGTCGTTCTGATCCCGAGAGTGCGGCATTGATTGATGGCCTCAAGTGCCTGGCGGTTACGGTCGATTCAGATAGCTCGCAGGGTGCGTTCATCAAGGTCGGAAGCATGTCTATGCCGTGAGATGCCTATCGGTGAGTCGGTTCGGGGGAATTATCGGAAGGCATTTTGCCGACCGAGGCCCCTGACAGCGGCATCGCTCGGTGTTTCCGTTGCCCCAGCCATCTGGCAGCGGATCTCAAACTGTCGTGTTTGAGGGGGCGGGGAAATGGGATTCATCGCCAAGAACGCAACGAGGAAACGGGTGATGCCGGCGAGCGGTCCGCTCAACGGATCATTGTCCGGAATGCCGTGGACGACGACCGGCGCGATTCCGGTCGGAGCGCTGGTGCGCTCGGCCGTGTTCGCCGTCGGGATCGATGGCGTGAAGACGACCAGCGCGTCGGCCATCGGGACGTTCACTCCGACGTACCAGGCGCAGGTGTGGCTCTCATCGGCCGATTCCAGGAGCTGGCGGATGGTCCTGGGCATCCCGGCCGGCCAGCGGGCGATCACCGCGGACTGGGTGGTCGACCTGGTGCTGGACACCCAGGGCCGGACGGCGACGGTGGTGACCTCGCAATACCGTGCGGCAGACGGCGCGCTCATGCACGCCGACGAGCACGACAAGCTTCGTGCCGAGCTGCTCAGGTCCCTGTCGCTCGGCGTGCAGAGCGATGCCGACGCCGAAGCCCGGATCACCGCCATGTCGTTGCCGGCCGAGCAGCCTTTCGACGAACAGCCGCCGGAACCGTTCGACATCGACTTCGACATCTCGACCTCGCTCGACGAGGCAGCGGTGCGGGACCGGCTTCGGCTGGTGGGCCACCGTGTCAAGGAGGACACCGAGCGCTCGATCCGCTGGGGGCTCGGCCTGCCGTCCGACCAGGACGCCAACGAAGTGACGATCATCTTGGGGGAGAAGATGCTGCGCGGGCACGCGCGAGTCGCCGGCCGGACCGGCCCGGCACGCCGCATCGCGGCGGCGGATCTGCGCTCCTTCATCGAAAGGGCGGTGTTCTGGATCAAGCGGACGCGGAGGCGACGTTCCGGGGCCCGCGGAAGTGGGCGCCGTGAACCGCTTCGACGCACCCGAGTCGGTCTTCGCGCCGATCATCGCCGCGGTGCCTCCGGGCACGACGTGGGCCGGCTTCGGCAACTGTGCTTTCGCCGCCAAATCGGCGGTGCCGATCGCCAAGGTGTCCTACTGGGTCAAGCCAAACGTGTTCAAGCGCACCTACGAGACGCGGGACAGGGCTGTGTTGGCGATGACCGGGGAGGACGCCAACCCGTTCACGTACCGGTTCCGCCTCTACGACCGCGTGCACGGCCAGACCGGTGCCGTCACTCTCAGCGAGACGCTGTGGGAGATCGGCATCACCGAGCTCAAAGACGGTCTGTGCACTCCGGCGGTACCCGCGGATTACAAGTCGGCGATCCTGCAGACCTCGGTGCTCAAATACGCGCCGACGGGTCTGACCGGCGCTCCACAACTGGCGCTGTTCCGGCATCTGTGGGCTCACGGCGTCCTGGCCGCCACCCCGGACGCCATCGTGTTCGGCGGCCAGAGCCATTGGCAGGACGAGTGGTGGAACGAGAAGATCACAGAATCGGTGGTGGGCTAGATGGTCATCAGTGTCCCCTTCGGGGTCGCGGTCGGCATCATGATCCTCGGTGCCCTCATCTGGATCGTGGAGCTGGGGATCAAGGCCAGGGCGCGCATGAACCGCCGCGAGACACGGCAGCAACTCGCCCGCGACCTGACCGCACCGCGTCCGTCGACGCAGCTTCCCTACGGCCTGTCAGAGCCTGAAGGCCCGACAGGCGCGCAGAAGCGGGCTGAGACCGGCTGAGCTTCCGGCGCCGCTGCCTAGGACGTGCGGAAGGTGATGCACACGACCTGGCCGGTCGGATCCGAGGCGACGTCGACCACCATGTCGTCCTTGACCGCGACGACGGTGTGCAGGGCGCCGTCGGGGCCGGCCTCCAGGCGGATGTTCTTGACCGGCCTGCCGGCAACGGCCGTGACGGCCTGCTCGACCTCGGTGGTGGCGGCCTCGGCGGGTACTCCGGAGGCCTCGGGTGCCCCGGCTGCGTCGGCGGCTTCGCGATGGTGCACCGCCGCGATCAGACGTTTGAGATAGGCACGCATAGCCGGATAGTTCGTGGTCGTGGCGTACGTGGTCACGCCGCCGGCGACCGCCTCGGCGACGTTCAGTACGGCGTCGGAGACCGGGCCCAGGGTCGGAGGGGCGCAGCGCTGGTCGGCGTGGATGCGGATCTCCTCCAGTTCCTCGTCGTCGGGAAGCGGCGCGGAGCCGGTGCGGGAAATGACAAGGAAGTCCTTGCCGGGGATCAATTCGAAGATGGCTGGTGCGGCCAGTCCGGAATTCGGCGCGATCACGTGACTATCCCCTCCCTGAGATTGTCGCCGAGTATACGCTGGCCCCGACGGTGAAGGGGTGGGTCTGGTGGACGAGCGCAAAAAGGCTGTTGGGGAGACCAGGTTCGTGGGGTCCGTATTCCTGGCGCGTTGGCCCTACTGGCTGATCAATCTTCTGCGCAGTTCGACCCTTGATCTGGCTGTGTTCGTACCGGTGCTGTTCGCAGGGCTGTGGTGGGTGAACAGCTCCGGGGGGCTGCGGATGCCGCTCAACGCGGACTGGAGCGCGGACGACACCGAATTCTCGGTCCTCAGTCATCACGTCGCTCAGTACTATCCGACGTTTCTGGCGCTGGTGTATTGCGCGATTCTCGTTTGGCACAACAGGACTCAGTCCAGGGTGCGGTGGTATTCGGGGTTACCCCCTATAGGCCTCGAGGGCTCGAGTGAACCAGGGATTCCGAGAAGAGTCAGGGCCACCGCCGACGGGATCAATCATTTGATCGCATTCGGATTCATGCTTCTGGCCGTCTTCGACCTCTTGTTCATTCCCGGCAGTGCGGTCCAGAGGTTCCTGCCGTTGGCCGCGACCGCCGCGTGGGCCTGGCTGGTCCGCAACCAGATCCGGGGCCGCCTCCGGCTTCTGACGGCCACCGAGGCCGGATACCGGCCGCCGGTCCGTACCGCCTTCCGGCGTCGTACCAAGTCGACTCTGCTCCTGCTCTACAGCCAGGTCCTGGTCGACGTCACGACGGACGGCTACGAACTCGCCGCACGGCAGACCGCTGATCCGCGGTTCCAGGCATGGCTCTTGGCCAAAGCCGTCGACTGGCGCGTCGCGCGCGGCGCTTTCGGGAAAGCGGAGGCGCTGCTGGCGCCCGAGCGGACCGACCGGTTGCCGGAAGCGGCCGAGATGCCGGCCTTCCTCGCCGCGAACGGCGTGTTCCAACTCGCGGTGGGCCGTGTCGATGAGGCGGGACACGCCTTCCAGGCGGCTTACCGGAGTCCCCGCGGCCGCCGGACACCGCGGGCGCTGGGAGTGCTGGCGGACTCTGCCGGCGTCGCTCTGTCCGGCCACAGGCTGCGAGCCAGACCGGTCAGGGACATCTGGCAGCGCCGGTACTCCGTGGTGCTGAACGGTCTGATCGAACGGATCCGGGAGGGTCGGGCCCGGGACCCGCGTCGGGCGTCGACGGACCTGCGCCGCGTCGTCGGCCTCGCGGACATGCTGGGACGGCGCTGGGCCCTGGCCGCGTTGAACGGCACCGAGGCCGCGCGCCTGGAGTCGGTCAAAGCCTCGGCGCACACGCAGGCCGCGGAGATCCTCGCCGACGAAGGCGACGGTGCTGGTGCCGCGGCGGAGTTCTTCGCCGCAGCCCGTGCCTACCGGCGCTACGGGGACCGCGTCGCCGCCGGGCTGGCCCGGGCCCGGCGGGCGGAGGCGACGCTGAGCGTCCCCGGCATCGGCGGGGCCGCCGAGAAGGAGGCGCTCGACGAGCTTCGCAGCGGCCTGCAACAGGTCGAGGACAACCGGGGCGACCTGCGATCGGCGCTCAGTCGTACCACGACCGTGGCCGCCTACGAGCGCGTGGTCTACGGGCCCGTGCTGACGCTTCTGGCCCACGGGCTCACCCATCATCCGGAGGCAGGGGCCGAACTGGCCTTGTGGCTCATGGAATCCACCCGGCGCAACGCGCTCGCCGATGCGCTCCAGGCGGCGCGTGCCGAAGCGGAGAGCCGGCGTGAGTTCGGCTCGGCCGCGGAGTTGGCGAACAGCGCCGAGGCGGACAGCCAGACCGTCGCCGACTCGGCCGATCCCAGGGTCCGGGGGTATGTGCGCACGACGTCCGAAGCCGCGGAACTCGAAGCGCGGCGCCAGGCCCTGGACCTGAGCCAACGACAGCGGTTCGAGCTGGCCTACCGGCCGCGTCCGGTCGACCTCGCCGATGTGTATCGGCGGCTGGGCAACCGGGTCGCGCTGTCATTCCGCTGCACCGCCGTCGACGACGGCTGGCTGATCACCACGGTCCTCATCTCCCCGCTCGGGCCACGGTTGGGGCAGCGGCACGTCCGGCGGCCGGCTGAGGCCGGTCCCTGGTACAAGCATCCGGCCCTGTTCCTGGACTGGACCGATCGCGAACAGCGCGGACAGCTGGATGTCGGAGGCGTGCCGGTTCCCTACCAGACCCGGATGTCCGGACGCGACATCTGGCGGCGCGTGGCCGAGACGCTGCTGCCCGAGGAACTGGCCGAGACCCTGTACCGCACCGCCGCCGGTTCGAGCCAGACCCCGGTGCTCGTGATCGTGCCCGACGGACCGTTGTGCGCCGTGCCGTTCGCCGGCCTGAGGATGCCGGACGGCCGGACCCTGATCGAGCACGCGGTCGTCGTCTTCGTCCCGAACCTCGACATGATCGAGCCCGAGCCGGGACGCGAGCCTGAGCCCAGGCGGCGGCCGGGCTCCCGAGGCGCCTCCGCAGCCACGTCCGGCCCCGCAGTCGTGGTCGCGAACCTGGGACGCACCGAGCTTCGACTCGACGAGCCCGGCGTCGTGGTCCGGACCAGCAGTGACCGCAAGGCGTTCCTCGACGGGCTGCGGCAGCTGCCGAGCCCGGCCGCGGCCGTGATCTCCAACCACGGCTGGCTCGGCGCCAAGCGCTACGAACAGATCGTCGTCCTGAACGACGAGACTCCGATCTCGGTGGCCTTGGCCCGGGAACTGCCCTGGCCGCCGGTGGTGGTGCTCGGGACATGCTGGGCCGGCCGGCTGACCATCACCCCGGGCGACGACGCCATCGGCTTCCCGGTCGCCTGCCTGCTCGGCGGGGCGAACACCGTCGTCGGCAGTCAGGCCCCGATCGACAACGAACCGGAGTCGCAGGCGATCGTCGCCGCTGCCGTCCGGGCCGCGGCACACGACGAGCACCCGGCGGCCTCCGTCACACGGGCCCTGGCCGACTTGGCCGCGCGCCGACGGAACAGCCTGCCGCCGCCGTCGCATTGGGCGAGCCTGACCGTGTGGACGACGCTTTTGCCGACGGCTCCGCCCGGCCTGGTCCTGCCGCCTTCGGTGACGGTGACATGGAATCCGCAGGGGACAGTCCACCACGGAGGTGCCGCCGACGCCCGGCTCGATGATCAGGTCCCGCTCCGGCTGCCGGTGTCGGTGGCGTTGCGACGCGTGCTACTTCACGCTCACACGCAATCTGCCGGAGGCGCGGTCGGTACGCAGGCTGTTCTGGCTTCGGCCACGGTCGCGGACGACATTGACTTGGCCTCCTACCTGATCGCGATCGGCGTCGGGGCCCCATCCCTCGGCCATCGGCCGAACCGGGAAGCAGGAAGCGAGGTTCAGCTGCGCCTTGACGAAGACGGGTCAGTATGCCTCACTGCCGCCGTGTCCCAAGCTCTCCTGCTCGGCGAGCGTCTCGCGAACGCCATGAACGACCCGGTTCTGGCCCCGGCCCATGTCGTGTACGGCATCGTCAACGACGAACAATGCGACGCGACGCAGTGGATCCGTAGTCATCCATTGGCCTCGACCGATCTCGTGGCTCCGCTCAGCGATCGGGTGTTCGGCCAGGACCTGCCCGCCGCGGCTGATCTGCCCGCGGACACGACATCGGTCGCGGCTGCCACCGGAGATCCTGCGGGCGGCGTGCTCACGATCCCGGCGGCGCGGCAAGGACGATACGGCGAACTCCTGCGGTCCCGGTCCTCAGCGGCTGTCGCGGTCCGCAGCGCTGTAGTACGCCGAGCTCGAAGGACTGTACGCACACTGCTGATCTCTGCGGTCGTCGCGGGCTTTCTCGGGGCGTTCATGCTCACAGTGAGTCTGTACCGGATCGGCAATGCCTCCTCGACCACGAACCGGCTTGCCGCTGTGTCCGCCCGGCTGTCGGCGACGGTCACAGCCGCCGGTGCTTCAGCACAACCCGCGTTGTTCCTCGGGTCGCTGCACCAGTACTACGTCCGCCCCGCCATCGCCGGAGACGTCAACCTGCTCAAGGCAGGTCTGGATTCGTCTACTCCGGGCTCGTTGAGTTCCCTGTTCGTGTTCGCCTCACCACGCGCGGCCGGCGATACCTCGCAGCAAGAACCGGTGGTCCTGCACCTTCACACCGGCGACTACTCCGCAGTTCGGTTCTGCGCCGACGGTCTCCAACCCGTGCTCTGCTTCGTCGTGGCGCATCTGCCCGCATCGGCGGTGCCCGCGGGAAACCTCTGGCACGTGATCGCCGTGCCGGACGAACCCACCGGAAAATGGGCGGCCAAGACCGTCGTGCTCGGCACGGCCGGACCAGCCGGGCCGGTGACCGCGGCTCACTTCGAGATCACGTCGCAGAACGGTACAGAGACCTGTGCGGTCCGCAGAGATGACGGGCAGCCGGTCCCCCTCCTCTCTCCGGTGGTACTGACCGGTGGCGACTACAACATCCCGATCGAGGGAGTCGCCTCCCAACGCGAGCCGGACGGTTCCAGCGACGTGGTGCCGGTGAACAACATCGCCCCCTACCTGGAACTGATCGCCGGCTGGCAGGGCGGGACGGCGGCCGGGGCGGTGGGAAGGATAGGCGTCACGCTCGGCGCCGACGGGATGGCCACCGCCGCGGGCCGGGGGATCGCCGTCGACTCTGTCGAGCTCGGTGGTTCGGCGGACTTCGCCGGTCTCCAGGCCCACGACATCATCGTCGGCGTCAACGGCAAGCCGGTGTCCAGCGGCGCGGCGCTGACCGCTCTGATCCGTGGGCTCACCCCCGGTACGACCATGTCGCTTCGGGTCGTCCGACGGAACACGACCATGACCTACCAGCTCAAGGTCGGATACATCTATGCATGAAAGGAACCCCGTGCCGCAGACATCGGGCAAGGCATTGTTCCGGGCCATTGCCATCCGCAGAATCAACGATCCGAGTCCATCGGAGACGGCCTACTGGTACCCCGTCCTTGACCCGGCTACCGACGAACCGTTGCTGGAACCGGACGAGACGGTCTTCCTGAGGGGCACGGCGCGCGTAGAGTCCCAGACGATCAACGGCAACGCCTGGCGGACAGACTGGAGCATGCCGAAGCGGTGGAACTTCTGGGTCACCGACCGGCGGGTCGTCTACTCGAGCCGGAACTTCGCCGAGGCGCGGATCCCGATCCGGATCGGCGAGGCGCTGGCGCCGCTCATCATCCGGGCCAAGGGCTCTGACAACGCGAACATCGCGCGCGCCAAGAGAGTGTGGAACGGCTATATCGCCGTCGGCCAGATCCGTCACGACTGGCTGACATCCGTCGACCTGGCCAAAATCCGTGCCGAGGGCTTCCTCGCCGAGACCGAACTGCACCTGACGACGCGAAGCGAGGCTGGCTTCTACCGCATCCTCATCACGAAGGCGGATCCCCCGATGCGCTCCAGTGACGTCGACGAGGTAGTCGCAGCCGCCGCAGCAGCGCGGCTCAGATGCCTGACCCCGGCGCAACGCGCGAGCGAGAGCGGAGGCGTCCTCGAACAAGCGCGCCACCAGCCACTCCACACACTGCGCCCCATCGAGCGCAAACAGTTGGTCCGGCTGCACTGGTCTGTCCCGAACCCCATGTGGGAACCTGTGACGCTCACCGGCCCACCGCCTCCATTCGTGATGCCCAGACACCCCCGATCCCCGATGTCCCCGCTGTGGCGCCTGGTCGCTGCTCTCGCGGTCTGCGGCTGGGTCTGGGATGCGATGACACTGCACGGCGACAACTACTTCGTAGTGGCGGGCCTTTTCGCGCTCACCGTCTACGCGGTCTATATGTACCGCGGCGTACGCTGGCCGGGGCTGCGCCGGCTCGCTGGCAGCCAGCGCCGCCGCAGCCGATATTCGATCACTGATCGCGGACTACGAACGCGGGAGCGGCATCGAGGTTGACTGCGCTCACGACGCCGACAAGCTGGAATGCTAGTTCCAGGCCATTGAGTACCGGGACTCCGGTTACCAGAACGTGGGTGGTTGGATCGACCGCAGTCGCGCGAAACTGCGTACCAAATCAGCCAAGCTCCTAGTACTGCAGCCGCACTTGTTGTGACGTGTGGCGTTGCTGCTCGTTAGCGGTGTGTGGATCACGTTGCGGTTGCTGCCGACGTCCTGGAGCG